>VGSQ01000138.1 GCA_016874975.1 Deltaproteobacteria bacterium | reverse complement strand
ATCCGCATGTCTTGGAAAAATCAATTTTTTCATCGCCACCTCCTTGGGTGACGATTATAATAGCTTAACCATATTTTGCAAGCGCTTAAGTTAGCGCTTATGCCCGCCGGGGGAGGGGGGGGATAAGGAACTTTTCATAGCAGTTCCTCATGGGCCTTGGGCTCACCCATAAATTATGAAAAGTTAAGCATCCTTACGGTGCGCAGTGCGCACCCTACAAAAAACTTTTCGAAGCAGGAGCCTCTGGGGCAAGAGCCGTTTCCAAGCAGGAGCTTGGGGGGAACGAGGGAGGCTCGGGTATTAAACAGTTGCACAAACTGTTGGTTTATGGCAAAGCGAACCTGATATTAAAGCGGCGGGCGGGCATGAAAAAAGGCCGGTCCCCGGGGGAGCCGGCCTTTGTGGTTCAGCATGGTGCGCCGTGCGCACCCTACAGGATTACTTAATGAGCAGCGGCACGATGAGCAGGGCCACGATGTTGACGACCTTGATCATGGGGTTGATGGCCGGGCCGGCGGTGTCTTTGTAGGGGTCGCCCACGGTGTCGCCGGTGACCGCCGCCTTGTGGGCGTCGGAGCCTTTGCCGCCGTAGAGGCCGTCTTCGATGGCCTTCTTGGCGTTATCCCAGGCCCCGCCGCCGGAGGTCATGGCAATGGCCAGGAAGAGCCCGGTGACGATGGAGCCGATGAGCATGCCGCCCAGGGCGACGGGGCCCAAGCCGGGGGTGAAGCCCACGATGATGGGAGCCAGCACCGGGATCAGGGCCGGGACCATCATCTGGCGGAGAGCCGACTTGGTGACGATGTCCACGCAGGTGCCGTATTCGGGCTTGGCGGTGCCTTCCATGAGGCCGGTGATTTCCCGGAACTGACGGCGCACTTCCTCCACCACGCCGCCCGCGGCTTTACCCACGGCTTCCATGCACAGGGCGCCGAAGTAGTAGGGCAAGAGCCCGCCGATGAACAGGCCGGCCAGGACGCGGGGATCGGAGAGTATGAAGCTGATATTCATGGCTTCGGGGAAAGACCGGGAGTACTCGGCGAAGAGCACCAGGGCGGCCAGACCGGCGGAGCCGATGGCGTAGCCCTTGGTGACGGCCTTGGTGGTGTTGCCCACCGCGTCCAGGGGATCGGTGGTGTTGCGGACTTCTTCGGGCAGTTCGGCCATTTCGGCGATGCCGCCGGCGTTGTCGGTGATGGGCCCGTAGGAGTCAATGGCCACCACGATGCCGGTCATGCTCAGCATGGCCACCGCGGTGAGCGCAATGGCGTAGAGGCCGGTGCCTGGACTGGCCTGGCCGCCGCCCAACTGGAAGGCCGCCAGAATGGCGCCGACGATGACGATGACGGGAGCGCCGGTGGCCTTCATGGAGATGGCCAGACCCTGAATGACGTTGGTGCCGTGGCCGGTGGTGGAGGACAGGGCAATGGACTTCACCGGGGCAAAGCTCTTGGAGGTGAAGTATTCAGTGATGCCGACGATGAGGCCGGTCAAGGCCACACCGATGACGGCCAGCAGGAAGACGTTAAAGGGCGGGATGGCATGGCCGGCGGCGCCCTTGGCGGCAGCCTTGGCGGCCACGCCGCTCATGAACTTCCCGGCCAGAGGGTAAAAGGCGATCACGGCCAGGACGCCCGAGACGATGAGGCCCTTGTAGAGGGCGCCCATGATGTATTGGGACTTGCCCAGGCGCACGAAGTAGGTGCCGATGACCGAGGCGATGATGGACACGCCGCCGATCACCAGGGGGAAGATGATGGCCGGGGAGCCGGGGCCATAGATGGTATAGGCCAGGAGCATGGCGGCGACGACGGTGACCACATAGGTCTCGTAAAGGTCGGCGGCCATACCGGCGCAGTCGCCCACGTTGTCGCCCACTTGGTCGGCGATGACCGCGGGGTTGCGGGGGTCGTCCTCGGGGATGCCGGCTTCTACTTTGCCCACCAGGTCGGCGCCCACGTCCGCGGCCTTGGTGTAGATGCCGCCGCCCAACCGGGCGAAGACGCTCACCAGGGAGCAGCCGAAGCCCAGACCGATGAGGGCGTGCATGGCTTCCTTGGGGTCAACGGCCAGGAGGAATTTGTAATAGCCGGCCACGCTCAGGAGGGCCAGGCCCACGACCAGCAGGCCGGTCACGGAGCCGCCCCGGAAGGCCACGGTCAGAGCATGGGCCATGCTGGTGAAGGCCGCCTGGGCGGTGCGCACATTGGCCCGCACCGACACGTACATGCCCACATAACCGGCCAGAGCCGAACCGGCGGCGCCGATGACGAAGCCGATGGCGGTGTATTTGCCCAGCCCGAAGAGCAGGACGAAAACCACCGCGCCCACCATGGCCACCGTCTTGTACTGGCGGTTCAGGAAGGCGTTGGCGCCCTCTTTGACGGCGTCGGAAATCTCAATCATCCGCGGAGAACCGGCGTCCTGTTTCAACACCCAGGTGGTGGTGAACAGGCCGTAGGCCACACCGATGAAACCGCAGATCAACGCAAAATTCATAATGTCCATCCGCTACCAACCTCCTTTGGATTTAATAGGGGCTTGATTTGTAAGTACCTGGCACTCCAGGACTATTCCCTGTCTGGACCACCTCCCTCGCCCAATCTTCAGCCGGGGTTTCACACCGGACTCCCAGATATTCATTCATACCCCATCTCCACAGGCCTGTAAAGGAAAAATTTCACAAACAATATCCGGTTTTTATACCCTCCGGCATTTTTTTAGAGAAAGTTTTTTAAGTGCCTGAAGGCCGGGAGGAGGGCAGCAGCGCCCCGTATCTTGTTTCCCGGGGCTTCCTTCAGCGCGGCGCCTCCTCGTCGGGGGCGGGCAGCGAGGACGGGGGGGCGGCTTCCTGGCTGTCCTCCGACGGATTGGAGGTCATGGAGGAGGACAACGCCGCCCGTTTTTTGGGGTCGGAGATCACCACCCCATGCCGTTCGGCCAGATAAACCAGGTAGCGGTAGTCCAGCTCCCTTTTTTTGAGGCGGTAATTGAGGAGCAGGCGCAGGGGCACGTAGAAACAGAGCAGCACCACCAGGGCGGCGAAAAGATAAGTCCCCCACAGCCCCAGGGCCTTGAAGAGGCGGGTGACGCCGGTCAGGAGCGGGCCTCCGGCGACGAGCAGCCCCAGCACCGTCAAGATTCCCGCCAGGGCGAGAAAGAGGCGGGTCCGGAGCCGGAGGCGCCCCCAGAAGAGGGGTTGTTCTTCTCCCTTTTCGCCCTCCGGGCCAGGAGGCGCCAATGCCTGAAAGCCCCGCACGATGACCCCGAAGAGGAAGACCAGGGCGATGGGGGCGGTGAAGGCGACCAGGAGGTATTCCTTCCAGGGAAAGGGGACGACCTTGACCTGGTCCGTGAAGATGCCCTCGTCCATCTGCCAGATGAGGGTGACCAGGAAGATGAGGACCTCCACCACGGCCACCACCACCAGGAAGCTGTTGAACAGGTAACGACGCTCCAGGGGGTCGTAGAAGTTGAAGTATCTCGTCATGACAGTTATTCATGAGCCTTCGGCTCACCCGCAAAGCATGAAAAGTTCTCCCCCTCACCCCAGCCCTCTCCCCCGCCGGGGGAGAGGGGGATAAGGAACTTTTACCGTGAAAATCCATTTCATAGGGCGGCCCGCGGCCGCCGCCCCCATGCTGTAGGGGCGGGTTTGAAATCCGCCCCAATGGTTGGGTTTTCATCTTCGGGGGTGGCCCCGTTTGGGCCATGAGCATTTCATAGCAGCATCACGTAACGCGAACGGCGGGATGCGCTGCGCTTTCCCGCCCTACAGCCACATAGCCCTTCAATCAGTCGCCGTTTGTCTGGCGGTCCGCACTTCCCACCAATAGACCGCCCCGATCAGGGCAAGGATCAGCAAATCCTCCAGCACCGGCACCAGCCCCACCTGCCGGTTGCTGAAGAGCCCGCAGCCGCAGTCGATCTTCAGGCCCCGGGCCCAGGTGATCAGGAGCACCACGAGAAAGAACAGCGTTTGTCCGAGCATCAGCAGCAGGCAGCTGCGGCGCTTGATGCCGCCGAGCAGCGCCCGGCCCGAGCCCAAGCCGCACAGCAGGGCCAGCCGTCCCAGCATCTCCAGGAAATAGCCCATCACCAGGAAGAAGGCGGGGGTGATCTCCACCCAGGGGAGGACCGCGGCCACCGCTCCGGCCCAGCGCTCCGGCGCCAGTTGGTAGGCCAGCACCGCTTCCACAAATTCATAGGGGGCCAGGTGCTTCACCAACCCGGCATAGAAAAAGAGGCCGCCCAGGAGCACCCCCAGGAGGCCGAACAGGGACCAGCTAACGCCCGGTAGCGGTGGGGTGGCCGGCTTCGTCCCAGGCACGGAATCCTCCCAAGAAGGCGTAAACGTTGGTGAAACCCTGGTCCTGGAGTTTCTTCGCCACTTTGAGGGCGACGTCACAGTTTTCCTGGCCGCAATAGACCAGGATGCGGCGCTCCTTGGGAACTCCCTCCAGGACCGCCGCGCCCGGCTGGTCCAGCAGCTTGGGCGGGAAATGCAGCGCGCCCGTAACATGCTGTTCCTGATATTCATCCAACTCCCGGGCGTCCAGGAAGAGGGTCTGGCCTTGCTGCCAGAAATCGTGGGCCTGGTCCAGGGTCACCGTCTTTACCCCCTGGAAGCGCACCTCGCGCCGCTCCTGGCGCGCCTTTTCCAGGTGGCTGCGCAGCTCTCCCCGGTGGGAGAGCCTGACCATCTGCCAGTGCTGCATCAGGCCGAAGGCGGCCCCCAGACACAGAAGATAGAGGGCCCAGAAGAGGTCTTGTCGCAGCACCCGCCTCATGGGGCGCTTCTCCCTCCGGGCTTGGCGGCGGAGGGCGTTTCGAACCCCTTGGCCGATCCCTCAATTTCGCCCACGGTGTAGTACTTCTTGCCCGCGAAGAAGAGCGCCATGGGCAGAAAGCCTTCTTCCTCCTTGGCGTAGCCCCCTTCCTTGGTGTGTTTGAAATAGCGCCAGACGCGGCCGTGCTGCAAATCGGCCAGAAAGACCTGCTTGCCGTCGGCCACCAGTTGGAAGCGGGAGCCCAGGGCCTGGGGCGGCCCCGCCTTAAGCTCGGCGCCGGACTTCCCCGCCTCCACCGCGAGGGGCTGCTTTTGGAGCGCCTCGGCCACCTGCCGCGCCACCTCGCCCTTGAGATACGGTCCATGGAGCCAGTACAGCGTGCCCCCTGCGAGCCCTAACATGAGGGCTGCCACAATACCCCAGCCGCTTTGTCTGGACACCCTTCACCTCCCGGGCCGCGTCCGGCCCCGTCACTTGAAGCAGGAAAAGAGTTTTGTGGGGGGAGGGGGCAAGAGTCTGGGACCCTTGGCCCCCTCCCCCACATTAAACTCATTGGGACGAAGACCCTCTTTCGTTCCCGGGCATCTTATATTATAAATCTTTCATCATGCCGCCGCATCAGCGCCCACCACTGGACGCCCTGGCCTTCGACCTGGGCAACGTCCTCATCCGGGTGGACCATTTGCGCTTTTGCCGCCGCCTGGGGGCCTTGGCCGGGCTCGCTCCGGAAATGGTCTACACGGAAATTTTCGTGGCCGGCCGGGAGCCCGACTACGACGCCGGACGTCTGTCCACCGGGGAATTCCATTATTGGCTGGTGCAGCGCTTCGGGGTGGCCCTGCCTTTCTCCCTCTTCCGGGAGTGGTGGGTGGACCTCTTCGACCCCATGGAGGGCATGGAGGACCTGCTGGCCCGGCTGCGGGGCCGCTTCCCCCTCTACCTGATCTCCAACACCAACGCCTTGCATTTTACCGATATATATCGGCGTTTTCCCTTGCTGCGCCATTTCCGGCGTTTCATCCTCTCCTATCAGGTGGGCAGCCGCAAGCCCGAGCCGGCCATCTACCAGGCCCTCATCCGGGAGACGGGCGTGGCCCCGGAGCGCTGCCTGTTCATCGACGACCGGGCCGATTTCGTCGCCGCGGCGCAGGAGCACGGGCTGACGGCCTGGCAGTTCACCACTCCCGGGGACCTCTGCGCCAGGCTGAGCGAGGCAGGAGTGCTGTGAATCCGGCGACGGGGCTCAAGGGTTCGGCTCCCTGGTCCCCGCGCCGGCCTGCAACTTATGTAAAACTATAGAACTTTTCATGACAGTCGCGCATGAGCCTGCGGCTCTCTCCAAAAGGATGAAAACCTTTGGTGGCGCAGGCTTCCAGCCTGCGCAGGAACACCTGGGGGCGGGTTTCATCCATGGTCATAGGGCGTGCCGCGCACGCCGAGGTCGGCGGCCGCGGGCCGCCCTATGAGCTGCGCCTGGACACCCCGGGGGCGGGTGTCCTAGATAAACTTTCGAGACAGGGGTTTCGGTTGCATGTGCGTTCCCAAGCATTGGCCCGGGAACGGGGGTTTTGCTCCACCTGCTCCCTTCCCCGGCATTTGTGGGTGATGATAAGCCCTTGACGGCGCAGGGTCGGAGTGGTGGCGGCAAAAATAGGAAGTGATTATATCATGTTAACCGAAATGAATCCCCCCACGTACTCTTATCCCCTTCTCAATACGTCCGGCCCACCGCCTTGTCCAGTCTGGCCTCGGAGATGCGGTAGTCGTAGAGGGCCTGGACGTATTTCAGGTCGGCCCGGGCGAACTGCACCAGGGCGTCCGTCACTTCGATGATGCTGCCCACCCCCGCCTGGTAGCGCCCCTGGGCCAGGCGCAGGTTTTCCTGGGCCGCTTCCTTGGCCTTGGCCGAAGCCCGGATCACCTCCCGGGCGGTCTGCAGCTCC
>VGSQ01000137.1 GCA_016874975.1 Deltaproteobacteria bacterium | reverse complement strand
TGGTCCCCGCGTAGGGTGCGCACCGCGCACCATGAAAGAGGTTGGCATCTTGCAGAGCGTTTTCAAAACCGCCGCCCTTTCCTAAGACAAAAGGAGAATTTTGCAAGACCCTCACTAGCTGTCTGCAAAAAAAGGGCCTCCGGAAATGAACCTGGATTTTCTTCCGGAGGCCCTTTTTGTCAGTTCAGCATGGTCAGGATGTTGCCTCCCACGGTTTGGGGGCGGCAGCCGGCTTCGGCGGAAATTTGGGGGGGTGGGCGGCGCGGGGGACTTTGAGAATTTGTTCCGGTTTTATGGTACACTTGCTGCCACAAGTCCGACGCGCCGGTTGCACGAACTTCCTGCACGGTCAACACCTTCAAGAGAGAGCGGGATCATGGCCAGGAAACGACAAACCAAAGAGGACCTGCGGCGCGAAGTGGAGGAGTTGCAAGCACGCCTGGCGGCCCTGGAATCAGAGGCGGAGGAGATCCGCCGCTTGGCCAACTTTCCCCGCTCCAACCCCAATCCCGTCCTGGAAGTGGACGCAGAGGGCCAGGTCCTTTATGCCAACCCCGCGGCGGTGGAGGCTGCCGAGAAACTGGGGCTGGACCGGGGGGTCGGGGGCTTGGTGCCGCCGGACCTGAAGGAACGACGGGCCGCCGGCCGCGCCGGCGGCGAACGCCATGCCGTCGTCGACCTGACCCTGGGGGACGCCGTGTTTGCCGTCACCGTCTTCTTTCCCCCCGACCAGCCCACGGCCCGTCTGTACGCCATGGACATCACGGCGCGCCAGCAGGCCAAGGCGGCCCTCCGGGAGAGCCGGGAGGACCTGAACCGCGCCCAGGCCGTGGCCCATACCGGCAGTTGGCGCATGAATGTCCAGAAGAACGAACTGACCTGGTCCGAGGAAAACCACCGGGTCTTCGGGATTCCCCCGGGAAGCCCCCTTACTTATGAAACCTTTCTTTCCACGGTGCACCCGGAGGACCGGGACTATGTGGACCAAAAATGGCGCGGGGCCCTCAAAGGCGAGCCCTACGACATCGAACACCGCATCATTGCTGACGGCCAGGTGAAGTGGGTGCGGGAGCGGGCCGAACTGGAGTTCGACCAGGAGGGCCGGCTGCGGGGCGGCTTCGGCACGGCCCAGGACATCACCCAACGCAAGCGGGCCGAAGAAGAGCTACAGCGGGCTCTGGAGGAGGCGGAACTGCGCCGGCAAGAGTCCGAGGCCCTGCTGCTCGCGGCCCGAGCCGTCATGACCCACAAAACCTTTGCGGACGCCGCCTGGGAAATTTTTCAAGGCTGCCAGAAAACCGTCGAAGCCCCGGCCGGTTACGTTTCCCTCCTCAATGACACGGGGGATTATAATGAGCTGGTCTTCCTGGAGTCCGGGGGGCTGCCTTGCACGGTTGATCCCGACCTTCCCATGCCCATCCGCGGCCTGCGGGCCGAGGCCTATGAGACCGGCCGGGTCATCTATGACAATCACTTCGGCGGCAGCGACTATGTCAAACTTCTCCCCCCGGGTCATGTGCAACTGGAGAACGTGCTCTTCGCCCCTCTCAAAGTCGAGGGCCAGGTGGTGGGTCTTCTGGGCCTATCCAACAAGCCTGGGGGCTTCACCGACCGCGACGCCCACCTGGCCGGAGGTTTTGCCGACCTGGCGGCCGTCGCCCTGGTCAACCGCCGCACCGAAGAGGCGCTGCGCAAAGCCCACGCGGAACTGGAGCAACAGGTGCAGGAGCGCACCCTGGAGCTGCGCCTGGCGAACGAGCAGTTGGAGCGGGAAATCGACGAACGCCGCCAGGCCGAGGCGGCCCTGGACCGCGAACGCCGCCGCTTCCTGGACGTGCTGGAGCAGATGCCGGCGTATGTGATCCTCCTGGCGCCTGATTACACGGTGCCTTTTGCCAACCGGGAGTTTATCCGGCGCTTTGGAGAAGCCGAGCCGGGCCAGACATGTTTTGAGTTTCTCTTCGGTCGCACGGATCCCTGTCCCGACTGCCAGACCTTCAGGGTATTGGCCGAAGACAGACCCCAGGAATGGGAATGGCTGGGGCCGGACGGGCGCACCTATGCCATCTATGACTATCCCTTCACCGACGTGGACGGCTCGCCCCTCATCCTGGAGCTGGGGGTGGACATCACCGACCGCAAGCGGGCCGAGGAGGCCCTGCGGGAGCAGGAGGCCCTGTTGAGCCTCATCCTGGAAACCCTGCCGGTGGGCGTCTGGGTGACGGATAAAGCGGGGACAATCGTCACCAGCAACCCCGCCGCCCGCCAGATCTGGGGCGGGGCTCATTATGTGGGACTGGAAAAGTACGGCGATTACCAGGGCTGGTGGCCCGACACGGGAGAGCGCATCGAGGCCGGTGACTGGGCCCTGGCCCGGGCCGTCACCCGGGGGGAGACTTCCCTGGGCGAGGTCATAGACATTCAGGGCTTCGACGGCAGCAGGAAGACCATCATCAATTCCGCCGCGCCCCTCCTGGGTGACCAGGGGGAGATCCTGGGCGCCATCGTGGTGAACCAGGACGTCACCGCCATGCGAAAGGCGGAAAAGACCCTGCGGGAGCAGGCCCGTCAGCTGGAGGCCTTCTTTGCCCACAGCCTCACCCCCATCGTCTTCCTGGACCCCCAGTTCAATTTTATGAGGGTGAACCTGGCCTACGCCCGGGCCTGTGAGCGGCACCCGGTGGAATTCCAGGGGCGCAATCACTTCGAGCTCTATCCCCACGCCGAAAACGAGGCCATTTTCCGGCAGGTGGTGCGGGACAAACGGCCCTACGTGGCCGAGGCCAAGCCCTTTGAGTTTCCGGACCACCCGGAGTGGGGGGTCACCTACTGGGACTGGACCCTGACGCCGGTCCTGAATGAGGCCGGCGAGGTGGATTTCCTGGTCTTTTCCCTGAACGACGTGACCCCGAGGGTGCGCGCCGAAGAGGCCCGGTCCCGGCTCATCGACATCCTGGAGGCCACCCCGGACTTCGTGGGCACCGCCGACCCCCGGGGCCGCGTCACCTTTCTCAACCGGACGGCCCGCCGTTTCCTGGGACTGGGAGAAGACGAAGACGTGTCCCGGGTCAGGATCAGAGATGTCCATCCCGACTGGGCCGCGAATCTGGTGCTGCAGGAGGGGCTGCGCCGCGCGGCCCGGGAGGGCTTCTGGCGGGGCGAGACGGCGATGCTGTCCCGGGACGGCCGGGAGGTCCCCATGTCCCAGGTCATCCTGGCGCATGCGGACCCTGCCGGACAGGTCAAATTATTTTCCACCATCGCCCGGGACATCTCCGACCTGGTCCAGGTGCAAAGAGCCTTGCGGGAGTCGGAGGGGAAACTGCGGTACCTCAGCGCCCAGCTCATGGCCGCCCAGGAGACTGAACGCAAGCGCCTGGCCGCCGGCTTGCATGACGAGTTGGGGGCCGGTCTGCTGACCATCAAACTGCATCTCCGGGCCCTGGAGCGGGAGCTGTCGCCGCAGCAGCAGGCCCTGGCCGAGAGTCTGGAGGACCTGCTGGCGTTCATCGACGGGGTCCTGGACAACGTGCGCCGCCTTTACTTCGATCTCAGCCCCGGCAACCTGGAGGATCTGGGCCTCACCGGCGCGGTGCGTCAACTGATCGACCAGTTCGCCAAATACCATCCCGGCATCCGCTGGCAGGTGAAACTGGCCGACCTGGACCGGGACTTCCCCCTGCCCGCGCAGACGGCCATCTATCGGGTGGTGCAGGAACTCCTCAACAACATCGGCAAGCACGCCCGGCCTTCCCGGGTCGCGATCCACGCCCGGCGCCGGCGCGGGGCCGCCTCTTTCACGGTGGAGGACGACGGTCGGGGCTTCGACGTGCAAAAAGTGCTGGCCGCCCGGAGGGGCCTGGGACTGGCCGCCATGGAAGAGCGGCTGCGCCTGCTGGGGGGCGCGCTGGAAATCAACAGCCGGGAGAACCAGGGCACCCGGGTCGCCTTCACCATCCCCTTGGCCCCAGGAGAAAGCCGATGAGCACCTGTTCCATCGTCCTGGCCGACGACCACGCCATGTTCCGGAAGGGCGTGCGGCGCATCATCGAGGCGGCCGCCGGTCTGACGGTCATCGGCGAGGCCGCCGACGGCCTGGAACTGCTGGAACTCCTGAAACAGACCCAGCCGGAAATCATCCTCCTGGACATCTCCATGCCCAATCTGCGGGGTCTGGAAGCCACCCGGGAGATCAAAAAGCTCTATCCCAAGGTGAGGATCATCCTTCTGACCATGCACCGCACCAAAGAGTTTTTACAGCAGGGTCTGGAGGCCGGGGCGGAGGGCTTTCTGCTCAAGGAGGATGCGGATTTCGAACTCATGCGGGCTATCCAGACGGTGCGCCAGGGCAAGAAGTTCATTTCCCCCCTCCTCTCCGACGAACTGGCGGAGCTGGCCCTGCACGACCGGCCCGCCGACCCCCTGACCCACCGGGAAAAGACCATCGTCAAACTCCTGGCCGAAGGGAAGTCCCCCAAAGAAATCGCCGACCTCCTGTACATCAGCATCTTCACGGTGCGCCGCCACCGGGACAACATCATGCGCAAGCTGAAGCTGAAGAAACTGGCGGATCTGGTCCGCTACGCCATCGGTGCGGGCATTACTACCGACGCCCTGTGAAGCCCCTGCAGCAGATGTAGTCAATTTTCACCAAAGCACTTGGTCCATTCTGCGCCTGTCAAATTGGTCAGTCCTGCCGATTCACCTTCCCCTTCCCCGGTTGCATAGTACTTCTAACATCGACAGACGAGTCGGATTGTCCCGAAACGTTCAATCTGTCCGACCTCCATCCGTCAGCCTGGAACCCGAGACCTCCCCTGAAGCTGCTCAGGCCTGGAGAGACACGAGGAGACGCCATGAGACGGGAAGATGTTCTCATCATCAACGACGGCACCCCCTTGCTCCTGACCATGGGGCGGATCCTGGAATCCGGGGGTTGCCGGACCTGCGTGGTCGACAGTCCCGAGGACGGCCTGTTTGAACTGGCCCGGAAATGCTTCCACCTGGTGATCGTCAAAATGGAGGGGAACGGGAGGGATTCTCTGACCGTGTTGGACATGGTGAAAGAGCTTGACCCGGAGGCGAAGCTCATCATCCTGGGGGAGGAAACGGCGCTGCCGCCGGAGGCGTACGAACTGGAGGTGGACGACTACATCCTCCTGCCTTGCCGTCCCGCAGAAATCCGGCGTCGCATCATGAATAACCTGCAGACCGCCAAACCCTCCTCCACGGCCTCGGCGGTCCAGGGGAAATTGAACGCCATCAACGGGCGGGCCCTGGTCCGATTGGGCCTCATGTTCCGTGACCTGAGGGGAGGGCTGGTCTCCCTCGTTTCGGCTTTGAAGCTCATGGAGCGGGAGGCCGGGGCAAAGGTCGGCCCCGACGGGGCGCACCTCCTGCAAGAGGCCCGCCGGAAAGCCGGCCGACTGGAGGGGCTTCTGGAGCAATACCTGAGGAACACGGTCTTCTGCGGGGATTATCCCGAGGCGCCCGGCCCCTGCGACCTGTGGGAAGATCTGGTGGGACCGCAACTGCGGGAACTGCACGTCCTCCCGCCCATACATTGAGGCGGGGGAACCGCATTCGAACGCCACGGCGCACCCCCGTTTGCCGGGGCGGCGGCCGGCCTGCAACAGGAGGGAGTATGACTCAGCCCCTGGTGGTCAGGGTGCCGGGAGGTTATAAGGTCGACGGCCTGGAACTGTGCGCCGCCGATTGCGACTGCGGCGGACGTCCCGGCCCGGGCGGCGGACAATGTTGCTGCACCTTTTCACGGGTGAAAAAGGAGGGGGGCCTCATCTCTTACTTCGGCAAAAAGACGACCCCCGAGACCACGGACAATTTTGAGTGGGGCTATCAGGTGAGGAAAGCAGGAACGGAATTGGAGGTGGAGGTGAAGATGCTGGACACCCGCAGTCCCACGGCCTTCAGGTTCGGCGGCGTGGCCCCTCCTCCCCTGTCCGCCTGGCAGGAGCGGGGCTGGCAAGTCTTTAACCAATTTGAGCGACCCATCATCGGGACGGGCGAACCCTTGCCGGATTGGATCACTGCTGCCGGGCGCAATGCCCTCGGCACAGCTCTGAAACCCATATGAACCCAGGTTGACAAAAATCATGGAACCGGCGCCACCAATTTGCCGCCGACAAGTTGACGGACCCCGGGAGAAACGGCGTCCCGAGCCGGCGACCTTGCTGCCATCGTTACTGTCCAGACATTGAAGAAAGGAAAACGGTGAAATGAAACGACGGGACTTCATCAAGATCACGGCCGGCGGCCTGGCCGCCCTGGCTTTGGGCTCCGGTCTGGCGCCGATCCTCCGGCGCACCGAGGCGCACGCCGCCCTGGGCGATGCCGCCAACTTTGTGCTGGACATCACGGAAGTGGAGCACGAGATGGTGGACGGCAAGCTGCTGTACAGCTGGGCCTACGCGGTGCGGGAAAACGGGAGCCAGGCGCCCAGCCTGCCCGGGCCCACCCTGTTCGTGCGGCAGGGCCAGAGCGTCAACGTCACCTTGACCAACACCTTGTCGGCCCGGCCGGCCGGGGAAGCCCACGGCTTCGCCATCTTTCACCGGGGCAATACCATCGTGCGAAGCGCCGCTTTGGCTCCCGACCAGAGCGATACCTTCACCATTCCCGGCACCCTGGCGCCCGGCACCTATGTTTACGAAGACTGGGTCAACGCCCCGGTGGGCCGGGTCCTGGGTCTGCACGGCGTCCTGGTGGTGATGCCCA
>VGSQ01000136.1 GCA_016874975.1 Deltaproteobacteria bacterium | reverse complement strand
CCCTCCCCCACATTAAACCTTGGAAAACAACACCTCTCACTCCATCCGGGCCTTCTGGATCTTGGCCCAGGGGTCCTTGAGGGTGACGGTGCGGTTGATGACCAGGGCGTCGGGGCGGGAGTCTTTGAGGTCCACGCAGAAATAGCCCAGGCGCTCGAACTGGAAGGCGAAGCCCGGCGCCGCCCCGGCCAGGGACGGCTCCACCCGGCAGTCTGTGAGCGTCACCAGCGAGTCGGGATTGAGATAATCGCCGAAGTCCCGGCCCTCCTCCATGGCGGCGGGGTCGGCGAGGGTGAGCAGCCGGTCGTAGAGACGCACCTGGGCGGTCAGGGCGTGGCCTGCCGAGACCCAGTGCAGGGTGGCCTGGACCTTGCGGCCGTCCGGGGCGTGGCCTCCCTTGGTGGCCGGGTCATAGGTGCAATGCAGTTCCACGATCTGGCCGGCCTGGTCTTTGACCACGTCCACGCACCTGATGAAATAGGCGTAGCGCAGGCGCACCTCCCGGCCCGGGGCCAGGCGGAAGAATTTCTTGGGCGGGTCCTCCAGAAAGTCGTCCCGCTCCAGGTACAGGACCCGGGAGAAGGGCACGCGCCGAGTCCCCGCGGCGGGGTCTTCCGGGTTGTTGACGGCCTCCAGTTCCTCCACCTGTCCTTCCGGGTAATTGAGCAGCACCACCTTGAGGGGGTTGAGCACCCCCATGAGCCGGGGCGCGGTGCGGTTCAGCTCCTCCCGCACGCAGTGCTCCAGGAGGGCCAGTTCCACCAGGTTCTCCCGACGGCCGATGCCGATGGTGTCGCAAAAGGCCCGGATGGCCGCGGGCGGGTAGCCCCGCCGCCGCATGCCAGACAGGGTGGGCATGCGAGGGTCGTCCCAGCCCGCCACGTGGCCCTCGTTCACCAGCTTGAGGAGCCGCCGTTTGCTCATCACCGTGTAAGTCAGATTGAGGCGGGCGAACTCGATCTGCTGCGGGTGGCAGGGCGCCGGGGTGTAATCCAGCGTCCAATCATACAGGGGCCGGTGGTCCTCAAACTCCAGGGTGCACAGGGAGTGGGTGATGTCCTCCAGGGCGTCGGAGATGGGGTGGGCGTAGTCGTACATGGGGTAGAGGCGCCAGCGGCCGCCGGTGCGGTGGTGCTCGGCGTGGAGGATGCGGTAGAGCACCGGGTCCCGGAGATTCAGGTTGGGCGAGGCCATGTCGATCTTGGCCCGTAGCACGTGCGCGCCCTCGGGGAACTCCCCGGCTCGCATGCGGGTGAAAAGGTCCAGGTTTTCGGCCACGCTGCGGTTCCGGTAGGGGCTCTCCCGGCCGGGCGCGGTCAGGGTGCCCCGGTACTCCCGGATCTCCTCGGGCGTCAGGCTGCAGACGTAGGCCCGGCCCGTCTTGATGAGGTGCACCGCGTAGTCATAGCACTGCTCAAAATAGTCCGAGGCGTAGTAGAGGTGTTCGCCCCAGTCAAAGCCCAGCCAGCGCACGTCCTCCATGATGGCGTCCACGTACTCCTGCTCTTCCTTGGTGGGGTTGGTGTCGTCGAAGCGCAGGTGGCAGCGCCCCCCAAATTCCCGGGCCACGCCGAAGTTGAGGCAGATGGACTTGGCGTGGCCGATGTGCAGGTAGCCGTTGGGCTCCGGGGGAAAGCGGGTGATGACCCGGCCGCCGTGCTTGCCGGCCTTGAGGTCTGCCGCGATGATCTGCCGGATGAAATCCGGCGGCGGGGCGCCGGGACGGGTGGACATGGGTGCCGCTCCTTTGCAAATGCAGGTTCCAGGTTCCAGGTGTCAGGTTTCAGGTGTCAGGTTTTTGGGTTTTAGGTTTCAGGTGTCAGGGTTCTGGGTTCTGCCTGAGAAAATACCATTTTTCTCTCGTTCCCATGCAGGAGCCGGGGAACAAGGAGGAAATGCGGAGCAGGCGCCCTCTCCTGCGCTTTGCAAAGGAACAGCCGAGGGCGGCTGTTCTACATTATTTTCTCTAATATTCACAAGCAGTTGGGCATGAACCTGGGGCCTACCCCTAACACATGAAAATTGCCCTAGGGAGGGCTCTGCCCGCCGCCGACCTTTGAAAAATACCACCGGCGAGACGCCGGCGCCACCAACTTTTCCTGGGTCTTTGATGGTCGTTCCCAAGTTGTGCCTGGGAACGCTGCTTTTTGCCAAGCTGAGCCTGGCGGGCAGGTGCGTTCCCAAGCACCCGCGCCTGGGACTCTGGCCACCCGGATCGCATGCAAAGCTCCCCGTCCCCCAGTGCTGTCCGGTAGGGATTTTGCAGGTGCCTGTTTTTACAAACCCCTCCCCCCGGTGGGAGGGGGTTGGGGGAGGGGGGTGTTGAGGCAACCTCTTCCGCTCAAGATATTTCGCCAGCCCCTCCCTGGCCCTCCCCCATCAAGGGGGATGGAACAAATAGCGTTCTTGCTTCCATGTCCCCGGAATATCTCTGAAAGCGCAGCGCTGGCGAGTCAGGCCAAATATGGGGCGCAAACGGGGCATTCCCCGAGAAAAGCTTCCTTTCAGGCAAATTTCGTGCCGGACAGCACTCCCCGTCCCCCTGGCCCCCTCCCGCTGTTTAGGCTTTTCATTGCCCACAAGTCGCCCCGGGTGCGCACCGCGCCTCCTTGTCAGGGGTTGGCGGCGGGCAGAGCCCGGCCTGCCGCATGGTTATTTTGGTAGCCGCACCCTTTAGGCTGCGCCCGGCGCCCCGGACAGCAAAAACGCCGTGAAGGGCAGGGATAGGGCGGCCCGCGGCCGCCGGCCCCGGCGTGCGCGGCGCGCCCTGGGACTACTGCCCGAAGCAGGAGCTTCGGGCGCATTGCGTTCCCAAGCAGGAGCTTGGCAACGAGAGGTTTGGGACTTTCACGGTAAGTGGATAACCAAAACGCTTTATTCCCTCTCCCCCGATGGGGGAGAGGGTTAGGGTGAGGGGGAATCAACTTTTTCCGCTCCTCTCAGCGAATAGGTCACCGAATTTATGAAACGATGTACTTAGCGAAAATGTAGTGACCAGTAATTTTTGGTTATGACCTTAACCTCCAGTAATCACATAATTTTTTATTATACTTGCGAAACTTGGGGGAGAGGGAGCTTTTCATGCGGTACGGGTGGGCCGCAGACCCAGGCGCGACTGCTTGGGAACCGGCAAAGATGGATGCCGCAGCACCAGGGGATCGCCCCTCCCCCCTCCGCCTTTCCCCTGCAATTCCCGTTGGCCCGGCTCCCTCTTCGTGGTAAAGTAACCGCTGATGGAAATCGTCGCCGATCTGCACCTCCATTCCCGCCATTCCATTGCCACCGCCCAAGACGCCGATCTGGAGCACCTGGACCTGTGGGGCCGGCTCAAAGGCCTGGCGCTGGTGGGCACCGGGGACTGCACCCACCCGGGTTGGCTGACGGAGCTTCGTGACAAGCTGGTGGCCGTGGAGGACGGCACCTACGTCCTCAAGCCCGGGCTCTCACTGCCCCTGCCCGTCGCCGGCCCGGCCTGGGAAGCGACGCCGCCGGTGCGCTTTCTGGTCACCGGGGAGGTGAGCACCATCTATAAGCAGGGGGGGCGGGTGCGCAAGGTGCACCTGCTTCTCGTCCTCTCCGGGCTGGAAGCGGCCGCGGAGCTCTCCCGCCGCCTGGGCCGGCTGGGCAACGTCACCGCGGACGGCCGGCCCATCCTGGGATTGGCGGCCCGGGATGTCCTGACCCTGACCCTGGAGGTGGACCCCCAGGCCCTGGTCATCCCGGCCCATATCTGGACGCCCTGGTTCTCCGTGCTGGGGGCCAAGAGCGGCTTCGACTCCCTGGAGGAGTGCTTCGGCGAGGACGTGCGCCACATTTACGCCCTGGAGACGGGCCTCTCCTCCGACCCGCCCATGAACTGGCGGATCAGCGCCCTGGACCGCTACCTGCTGGTCTCCAACTCCGACGCCCACTCCCCCCAGAAGCTGGGGCGGGAGGCCACCATCTTTCACACCCCGGCCACCTTTGCCGCCGTCGCCCAGGCCCTCCGGACCAGGGAGGGTTTCGGCGGCACCCTGGAATTTTTTCCCCAGGAGGGCAAATACCACCTGGACGGGCACCGCAAGTGCGGCGTGCGCCTGGACCCCGAGGGAAGCCGGGCCTGGGGCGGCCGCTGCCCCCAGTGCGGCAAACCCCTCACCCTGGGAGTGATGCACCGGGTGCTGGAGCTGGCCGACCGGGAAGCCGGCAACCCTCCGCCGGGGGCCGCTCCCTTCGCCTCGCTCATCGCCCTGCCGTCCATGGTGGGGGAGGCCCTGGAGGTCAGCGCCGCCAGCAAGAAGGTGCGCCAGCTTTATTTTCGCCTCCTGACCCACCTGGGCCCGGAGCTGACCATCCTGCGTCAGGCCCCCCTGGAGGCCGCGGCCCGGGAGGGGGGCGGCCTGCTGGCCCACGCCCTGGACAAGATGCGCCGGGGCGAGGTGCTCATCGCCGGGGGTTACGACGGCGAATACGGCGCCATTCAGCTCCTCACCCCCGAAGAACGCCGGCGGCTCCGGGGGCAGTCCGCCTTTTTCAGCCTGGAGGCTCCTGCGGCCACCGCCGAAGCCCCGCCGGCGCCGCCCCGGGCCGCGGAGCCCCAAGCCGGGCCGCTGACCGCAGAACCGCCCGGGGCCGAAGCGGATGATGACCCCCTGCTGCACGGCCTGAATGAGCGCCAGCGGCAGGCGGTGTTGCACCAGGGGCCGCCCCTCATCGTCCAGGCCGGCCCCGGCGCCGGCAAGACCCGGGCCCTGACCCATCGCCTGGCCTATCTCCTGGCCCGTCGTCGGGCGGACCCCGCCGCCATTTTGGCCGTCACCTTCACCCGCCAGGCCGCGGAAGAGATGGCCCGGCGTCTCCGGCTGCTTCTGCCCGATTTCCCTGGCCTGGAGAACGTCTCCATCATGACCTTCCACGCCTTGGGACTGCAGATTCTGGCCTGTACCGGGGAGGACCGGGGCGTGGCCGCGGAGGAGGAGCGGCGCGCCCTGGTGCGGGAGGCGGCCCGCGGCCGCGGGGTGGCCGCCGCCGACCTGGAGCGCCGTCTGGTGGCCTGGAAGCAGGCCTGCCTCGCTCCCCGAGAGGTCCCACCGGGCGAGCCGGACCTGGCCGCGGCCTACCAAGCCTATGAGGACACCCTGGCCCGGAGCCGACTGTGGGATTTCGAGGACCTCATCGCCGGGCCGGTGCGGCTGCTGGAGCGGAACCTGGAGGCGCAGGAGGCCTGGCGGGGCCGCTTCCGCCACCTGCTGGTGGACGAATACCAGGACCTGAACGAGGCCCAGCACCGGCTCTTCCGTCTGCTGGCCGGGGAGGGGGCGGAAATCATGGTCATCGGCGACCCGCACCAGGCCATTTACGGCTTCCGGGGCGCCCGGCCGGCCTATTTTCAGCGCTTCCAGGAGGACTGGCCCCGGGCCGTCAGCCTCAATTTTACTGAAACCTACCGCCTGCCGGCCCCCATCCTGGCCGCCTCCCGCCAGGTGTTGGCCGCTTCGGGCGCCGCCCCGCCCCCGCTCAGCACCTGCGCCTCCGGCGCGGATCCCGTCGTCCTCCTGGAGGCTCCCACGCCCGCGGCCGAAGCCCGGGCCGTGGCCCGCCGGATCGAGGGTCTGGTGGGGGGCCTGAGCCACCGGGCCCTGGAGGATGACAACTTGCGGGAGCGCGCCTGCGGCGAAACCGTGGGCTTTAAGGACATCGCCGTGCTCTACCGCCTCCACGCCCTGGGACCGGAGCTGGAGCGGGCTTTCACTGAGGCCGGCATTCCCTGCCAGCTAGCCAAAGAAGGGGTGGGGCCGGAGGTGGAAGAATTGGACCTCCGGGCCGAAAAGGTGAAACTCCTGACCCTGCACGCGGCCAAGGGCCTGGAATTTGCATACGTGTTCCTGGTGGGCTGCGAGGCCGGGCTCCTGCCCTGGGAGCCGGAGACGGGCCGCACCGCCGACCCGGAGGAGGAGGTCCGCCTCTTTTACGTGGGTCTCACCCGGGCCCGGCGCCAGGTCTTTCTCACCCGAGCCCGAGAGCGTACCCTTTACGGCAGGAAAGAGACCACCCGCCTCTCGCCCCTGGCCGCGGCCCTCAACCCTGTGCGGCTGAAGTGCGCTCCCGGGCGGCCGGCGCCCAGGGGACGCGCCCAGAGGCGGCTGTTTTGAGAACAGGTGCCGGGTGCTGGGTTCTGCCAGGCCGCTATCCTTGCATCTCAGAACAAGCTTACCAAAAACCCCATGGCCCCGCAGCCCTGGTCGCCCAGCCCCCTCCCACCAGAGGCTGAGCATTACTATGCACCGCGTCATGAATTATTGCCCGTGAAGATGCATCATCAATGTAGCCGCAGGCTTCAGCCTGCGCCCAGTGATCGTCGGCGCCAACTACCCAGGCTAAACGCTGCTGGCCCGCCGCAGGGCCACCCCCGAAGATGACAGACCCTTGGCAGCAGCGGGCCTTTAGCGCAGGCTGAAGCCTGCGGCTACACCTTCAAGGTCTTTGGTCACCGTGGGACTTTCACGGTAAAGTTCTCCCCCTCCACCTCGGCCCTCTCCTCCATCGGGGGCATTGGCGCTAACTTAAGGCCTTATTAGATTTTCAACTGACTGATATTATTGATGTTTACATTATCAATAACATACAAAAAGTCTTCTTAAGTTAGCGCTCATGCCCATCGGGGGAGAGGGGGATAAGGAACTTTCCATAGTACTACTACGTTAATTTATTGACAATCTGTTTTGATTTCTCTAACCTGGGGGCATGGATGCCCGCCAGTTGCGTGCATGTCGGGAGCGGCTGGAGAAGTACCTGAAAGATCTTCTCGAGTTGCTTGGTCGGGCCAGCCGGAGCCACTGG
>VGSQ01000135.1 GCA_016874975.1 Deltaproteobacteria bacterium | reverse complement strand
GCGCTGTGGCGCTGCTCAAAGGCGGTGACGAATTTCTGGGTTGCGGGCAGGGTGTCGCCCTTAAAGAACACGTCGGTGAAGACGACGCCCTCCAGATGTTTGACCTCCTTTTTCTGGGCGCCGCCGGGGTGGGCCAGGTTGGTCCCCAGAATCAGGATCTTGCTCAGGGGACTGTCGGCCATTTCTTCCACAATGGCGGCCACCGTGGGGGCGTCGTCGGGGATGAAGAGGGCGTCGAAGGTGGGCTGACCCTCGGTGCCGGGCTTATACGCGGTGAGGAGCGAGCCCAGGTCCAGGGTGAAGTCCTGGGTGCCCGGGGCGTAGGTCTCTCTGGCCGCCAAGACACCCCCCTGGGCCTCCACTTCCTCCTTAAAGGCCTGGGTCAGGGCGCGGCCGTAGGGCGACTCCGGGGCAAAGACGGCGAAGCGTTTGGCCCCCCGGCTGGTCATGGCGAAGCGCACCAGCTCCCGGACCTGGGCCCGGGGGGTGAGGGCGATCTGGAAGACCAGGTGGCCGGCGGCGGTCACCCCTGACCTCTGGGCCAGGCAGAGGAGGGGGATGCCCCCCTCCTGGGCGGCCTTGGCCGCGGCCTGCGCGTTCCCCGAGGTGAGGGGGCCGATAATCGCCAGATAGTGGGGGGTCTGGGCCAGCTCCCGGACGAGCTTGGCCGCGGCCTCGGGGTCGGCGGGGCAGTCCTGGAACTGCAACTCCACCCCGCCGGCCTGGGCGGCCAGCTCCATGCCCTGCTTCACCTTGCGGCCGGCCTCGGCGAAGTCGCCGCTCAAGGGCAGCAGGCAGACCACCGCCCGCCGGCCCACGGGGCGCGTGAGATTTTGCAGTTCAGGGCTGTCCGGGAAGCGCTCCTTCAGGGCGTTGAGCCACTGCCGGGCGTCCTGGGTGCGGCCCTGCTCTTGGGCCAGCCGCACCAGGCGGGCCAGCAGCGCCGCGGACAGGGGCGTGTCCCGGTAGAGGTCGGCCAACTGCTCCAGCTCCTGGGAGGTGGCCTGCTGCACCAGGCGGCTCTTCAGGTCGTCAAACCACTCCTGGTCGCCGGCGGCCAGGTCAAAGCCGGCCAGGCGAAGGCGGGCGAAGGCGGGGGCCACCTTCCCCTCCTTGAGGGCGATCTCCGTCAACAGGGCGTTGGTGGAGAAGCGCATCTGGGGGGACAGGCTGCCCGCAGTGAGGCTCTCCAGCACCTGGACGGCGTACTGGTGGCGTCCCAGCTTGAACGCGGCCCGGCCGACGCCGTAGCGCGCCTGCTGGGCCGTTTCGGGTTCCAGACGCCGTTCCGAGAGACTCTGGTAGCGGCGCAGGGACCCTTCCCAGTCGCCCAGCAGGCCCAGGCACTCGGCTTCCCGCAGGCGCGCCCGCACTGCGTCCTGCCCCTGGGGATAGCGCTGCAGATAGGCCGCGTAGCGCTGATAGGCCTGCCGATAGGCATGGCGCCGGTAATGATCTTCGGCTTCCTGAAAAAGGGTGTAGGCGTGATCCTGCACCCCCGGCACGGTCCCCACCCCGGGGGGCGGCAGGGGCACGCAGGCCGGCAGCCAGGTGACGAGAGCCAGCACAACCACTATGGTCAGGCGATGGATAACCTGCATGATATGCACACCGGATAGGGGAAATGGGGGTAAATATTTTTGTAAATTAGCAAATTTTAAAGGGAATGCCAAGAGGGGGGAGGGCTCGCCTGCAACTCGTTACCAAGTTTCAGGGGGGAACGACCGGAGGGGTCAGGCTCAGCCTTGCTACCCAAAGCGTTCCCAAGTATAGCTTGGGAACGAGAGGCGCGGGAACCTGGGAGGCGAACAGAAGAAGGGTTTCGGACAGGATACCCTTGACACCCTAAATTTATTGATATAGTATTACTATGTATTAAGTAATAAAACGAGAGGTTTTCTTATGAGAGCTACAAGACTGATTTCCTTCTCCATCATGCCGGATTTCCTGCGGGAGGTGGAAAGAGTGGCCAAAGAGGAAAACCGCACCAAAAGCGAGCTGATCCGGGAGGCTTTGCGTCGCTATCTTGAGGACCGGGAATGGGAAAAATTAACCCGGTATGCCCGGCTGAAAGCCATGGAAACGGGAATCAGGACCGAGGAGGATATTCAGCGGGTAGTGGACGAAAGTCGCAGCGAACCAGCCCATGCTTAGGGTGGTGATCGATACGAACGTCTTCATCTCGGCCTTCTATCTTCCTGAATCCAGGCCGGGCGAAGTGGTCCGGTGGGCCCGCAGGAGAAAGGTGCGGAACGTCATTTCGCCGGAAATATTAAAAGAAATCGAGAGGATTTTGAAGGAAAAACTCTGGTGGGATGATGCCAGAACGCAGAGCGCCATCAGGCAGATAGAAGACTTTTCGGAGATTGTGAGTCCCAAGCAACACCTGCACGTTATCGGTGACGACCCCGACAACCGCATCCTGGAATGCGCCCTGGAGGCCCGGGCCAAGGTCATCATTTCCGGCGACCGGCATCTTCTTACTTTGGGGAACTACCAAGGCATAGAGATCATGACCCCGGCGCAATTCTGGGAATCCTTCCAATAAAGAGCCCCTGGAAGTTAACCTGGCTGCGGGGAAGAGATGAAACGTTAAAGCTATTACAACGAGAAAGACGGGCTCCGTAAGAAACTTAGGAATGATAAAAAAGAGCTATCAATACCTGGGCGTCTTTCGGTAATACTCCAGCATGGCGTGGCCGATTTCGGAGCTGCCCGGCCAGTGGCCCCGGCGTTGGCCGGCGTGGGTGGCGTAGTCGTCCAGATGGTCGGGGTCGGGCTGCACCACCCGGCCATCTTTTAAGAACAGCAGGCCGATCTTCTCCGTGGGCATGCGCAGCACAAAGGCCTCGGCTTCGTCCAAGGCCTGACGGAAGCGGATCATGGTGGCTGCGGGATAAACCGGCGGGTCACTGGCCACACGTCGAAAATCCGCTTCCGTATAGCGGGCCAGGCGGCGGACTTCGTTGATGAGACCTTCGGGCGTGAAGCCCAACGCCTTTCCCACCGCGGCCCAGACCACCGCCCCTAAGGGCAGCACCTGCTCGTGGATCAACACCAGGTCAACCACATCGCGGGGTTCCCGTCGACCGGCCGCGGCCATGATTTTATTGGTGGCCAGATCAATGGGATGCAGCACATATCCGAAAAGCTCATCCTGCACCGCCGGGAAAAAGCGGAAATCGCTGTCCACCACCCATTCCAGCCTGGTGGCCTCTTGATCACGGCGTGCCAGGACCGCATAAAAGTTCGGTTCCCGCCGCAGCCATTCCAGGGTGTACCCATGCTCCTGCAAAAGGGCGCCGTCTTCCGCAGCGGCCCGAGTAACCCGTTCCTCCCGGTCATGAAAAACATCAATGCCGACAGAATAGCGCGGGGCCTCCAGGTTCAGGGGCGTACTGCCGCCCACATAGCTTTCCGGGTCGCGGTGCGCCGCCAGGAGACGCAGGATATCCGATTGGATTTTAGACAGCGGCACGGCAGGCTTCCTCGATCTGCTCAGCCAGGCGGCGGGCGTTCAAGTCCCCCTCCACGCGCAGGCTTCGGGTGATGGCCAGAGCATCTTCCCGCGTCGGATGCGGCACGGGGCGACTGCTCCACAGGGCGGATACCCCGTATTCCCTGAAGGCGCGGTGGTAGAGGCTGACATAATCCTCGGCCGGGGAAGTTTCAAGACTCATACTCACAATATACCACAATTACCGGTGGTTCTTGTAAAATTCTCCCTTTGTCAAGGGAAAGGTCGGCGGTTTTGAAAACGCTCTGCAAGATTCCAACCTCTTTCATGGTGCGCGGTGCGCACCCTACAGATCCTCTGATGTTCCGGCCCCCATGTAGGGTGCGCACCGCGCACCATGATATTTCGATATTTCGGAAACCCTGACGTTGCGGCGGAAGTTTTACAAGAAGATTAAAGAAAAAAAGAAAAAAGGGCGGAGGCTGTTGCAGCCGCCCGCCCAGTTTCTCAAGGCGGGATGCGCTGCGCTTTCCCGCCCTACAGAACTTTAAGTTTGCCGATATGTTAGTGGTCCCGGCTTACTTCACTTCCTCGAATTCCGCCTCCACCACGTCTTCGTCGTGCTTTTTGGGTTGTTCCTGGCCGCCGGCGGCGGCTCCCGCGGCTGCGCCGGCCGCGCCCGCGGCCCCGGCGCCGCCCGCCTGGGCGGCCTGGGCGTACATGGCCTCGGCCAGCTTGTGGGAGGCCTTCATCAGGGACTCGCTCTCGCTCTTGATGGCCGCCAGGTCCGTCCCCTCCATGGTCTTCTTCAGCGAAGCGATGTGGCTCTCGATGTTGCTCCGGGTGGCCGCGTCCACCTTGTCCCCCATTTCGCCCAGGGTCTTTTCCGTGGTGTAGATCAGGGTGTCGGCGTGGTTGCGGGCCTCGGCCAGCTCCTTTCTCTTCTTGTCTTCCTCGGCGTGGAGCTCCGCCTCCTTGATGAACTGCTTGATTTCATCCTCTTTCAAGCCGCTCGAGGCCGTGATGCGGATGGACTGCTCCCGGCCGGTGCCCAGGTCCTTGGCGGACACGTGCACGATGCCGTTGGCGTCGATGTCGAAGGTCACTTCGATCTGGGGGATGCCCCGGGGCGCCGGGGGGAGGCCGAAGAGTTCGAAGCGGCCCAAGGTCTTGTTGTCGCCGGCCATCTCGCGCTCGCCCTGGAGCACGTGGATGGTCACCGCGGTCTGGTTGTCCGCCGCGGTGGAAAACACCTGGCCCTTCCTCGTGGGGATGGTGGTGTTGCGTTCGATGATGCGGGTGAAGACGCCGCCCAGGGTCTCGATGCCCAGGGAGAGGGGCGTGACGTCCAGCAGCAGCACGTCCTTGACCTCGCCCTTGAGCACGCCGGCCTGGATGCCCGCGCCCACGGCCACCACCTCGTCGGGGTTGACGCCCTTGTGGGGCTCCTTGCCGAAGATCTCCCGCACCTTCTCCTGCACCTTGGGCATGCGGGTCATGCCGCCCACCAGCACCACTTCGTCGATATCCTGGGCCGAGATGTTGGCGTCTTTGAGCGCCTGGCGGCAGGGGCCTTCCAACATGTCGATGAGGTCGGCCACCAGGGCCTCCATCTTGGCCCGGGTGAGCTTGATGAGCAGGTGCTTGGGGCCGGTGGCGTCCGCGGTGATGAAGGGCAGGTTGACCTCGGTCTCCAGCGAGGTGGACAGCTCCATCTTGGCCTTCTCCGCCCCTTCCTTGAGGCGCTGCAGGGCCATTTTGTCGGAGCGCAGGTCGATGCCCTGGTCCTTCTTGAATTCGTCGGCCAGAAAGTCGATGACCCGCTGGTCGAAGTCTTCGCCGCCCAGGTGGGTGTTGCCGTTGGTGGACTTGACCTCGAAGACGCCCTCGCCGATCTCCAGGATGGAGATGTCGAAGGTGCCGCCGCCCAGATCGAAGACGCCGATGCGCTCGTCCTTTTTCTTGTCCAGCCCGTAGGCCAGGGAGGCCGCGGTGGGCTCGTTGATGATGCGCTGCACGTTCAGGCCGGCGATGCGGCCCGCGTCCTTGGTGGCCTGGCGCTGGGCGTCGTTGAAGTAGGCAGGCACGGTGATGACCGCGTCGGTGATTTTCTCGCCCAGGTACTCCTCGGCCGTCTGCTTCATCTTGACCAGGATCATGGAGGAGATTTCCGCGGGGCTGTAAGCCCGCCCCCGGATCTCCAGATGGGCGTCGCCGTTGTCCGCCCGGACGATTTTATAGGGCAGGATTTTTAAATCCTTTTGCACTTCGGGGTCTTCGAACTTGCGGCCGATGAGCCGCTTGACGGCGAAGACGGTGTTGAGCGGGTTGGTGATGGCCTGGCGCTTGGCGATCTGCCCCACCAGGCGTTCGCCGCTGTCGGTGAAGGCCACCACCGACGGGGTGGTGCGGCCCCCTTCCGTGTTGGCGATAACCTTGGGCTCCCCCCCCTCCATGATGGCGACGCAGGAGTTGGTGGTGCCTAAATCGATGCCGATGGTCTTGGACATTGATGCAATCCTCCTAAACTTTCACGTCCACTCGGGTTGAGCTTGACTGTGGATTTCGGGAAACCACCACCATGGCCGGGCGCAGCAGGCGGGTGTGCAAGAGGTAGCCCCGCTGCAATTCCTTGAGAACGGTATGGTCGGGCGCCTCCGGCGCCTCTTCCTCCATGACGGCGTGATGAAAGGCCGGGTTGAAGGGTTGTCCCACGCAGTCCACCGGGGACACCCCGAACCGGGCCAGGACCTTGAGAAAGTCCTGCTGCACCAGTTCCAGGCCCTCCAACAGCCCTTCCGGGGCGTCGAAGTTACTGCCGTGCTCCAGGGCCCGCTCCAGGTTGTCCAGGACGGGGAGCAGTTCCTTGAGGAGATTTTCGTTGGCGAACTGCACCAGTTCGCTGCGCTCCCGCTCCTGGCGCTTCTTCAGATTGTCCAGCTCCGCGGCCAGGCGAAGGTATTTTTCATAGTTTTCCTGGGCTTCCCGGGTCTTTTCCGTCAACAGGTCGGCCGCCTCAACGGCTTCGCCGGGGGCCTGTTGATGCTGCTGCTCCTCCGGAGCCTCCGGGTCGGCCGGGGCCGCGGCCCGGGGCGTCGTTCCGGGGTTGTCGGCTTGAGACATGTTCAGATTCAGCCTCCCACTTTTACAAAAATAAGTGTGGCCACCGCCTTCGGCAAGGGGGCGGCCCGGCAGGAAAAGAAATTTAACTGAGGGTCTTGCAAAATTCTCCTTTTGTCTTCGGAAAGGGCGGCGGTTTTGAAAACGCTCTGCAAGATGTAAACCTCTTTCATGGTGCGCGGTGCGCACCCTGATATGGTTGAAAGTTGTCAACAGGGCGAACGCGTTCCTTGGTTTTTGGGGTTAAGGCGTCTCCAGAGATTTCGGGTCTCCCGGGGGCGGGACTCGTGAGCGACGGTTGATCACTCTGAGA
>VGSQ01000134.1 GCA_016874975.1 Deltaproteobacteria bacterium | reverse complement strand
TTAAAGGTGCTGTCCCGGCTGGGTTATCTCTTGAGCGCCCGCTCCGTCCGGGAGCTTCTGCAAACCGCCTTCCTCATCTGCCTGGCCCGCCAGAGCGCCGCCACCTACGGGGAGTTCATGCTGGCCCTGAGCCTGGGGGTCATCCTCCTGATGGTGGGGGAGTTCGGCCTGAACCTGCCCCTGGTGCGCCTCCTGTCGGACCGGGAGCGGCCGGCAGGGGAGGCGGTGGCCCTGGTGTCGCTCCTCAAGGCGGGCCTGCTGGTCCTGGCCTGGGGCGGGTTGACGGCCTTCGTGGGCTGGCAGGATTACTCCCCGGCCCTGGCCCGGGTGGTCCTGGTGATCGCCGCCGGCGTGGGCCTGGAGGCCCTGGCCAGCACCTTCTTCACGGCCCTGCAGGTGGAGGGACGGCAGAAGCGGGAAGGCCAGGTGCGGGCCGTCGCGGCGGTGGGGGGCTTCGGCTACGGGCTCATCACCCTGGCCCTGGGGGCGCCGCCCTTGGTGGTGGCCCTCTTCAAACTGGTGGAGACCCTGGCCAACCTGGCCGGCGGGGCGGCCGGAGCCGCCGCGGGCGCCCGACTCTCCTGGCGTCGGCCCTCTTTCACCGGGCTTTGGAACACGGCCCGGGGGGGAGTGACCTTCGCCCTGCTGGAATTGACCGCCGCGCTCTACAACCGGTCCAATCTCATCTTCCTGCAGCAGGCGGCCGGGGCCGCCGCGGTGGCCCAATACAGCGCCACCTGGCACGTGGTGGACGGCCTGTCCATCACCGTCTCCAGTCTCCTGCTGCAAAGCGTGCTCTTTCCCCTGTTCGTCAAACTGTGGGATACGGACCGTCAGGCCGTCTCCCGCCTGGCCCGGAACACCGCCCGGGGCCTATTGGCCGCCGCGGCGCTCATCACCTTTTTTCTCTATTTTGAAAGCGACCGCCTCATTCTGCTGATATACGGCCGGCATTACCGGGAGGCCATCTGGCTCCAGCAATGGCTGGCGGCCACCATCGTCTTCAGTTTTCTGCAGAACCTGGCCGGCTTCCTGCTGCTCAGCATGCGCCTGGAGCGCCTGCTCCTGGCGATTTATGCCGGCGGCCTGGCCTTCAACCTGGCCGCCTGCGCCTTCCTCATCCCCCGCTGGCCCCTGGCGGGCACGGCCCTGGCCATCATCCTCACCAAGGCGGGGCTGGCCCTGGTCACCGTTTACTTCTGTCAACGCCGCCTGCGGATCATTCCCGTCGCCTCCCTGGGAGCGCTCCTGGCCGCGGCCCTGGCCGGCGCCGGCATCTATCTGGCCCTCACCGGGCACGTGCTCCGGGGCTTTGCCGAAGGCTTCGCCATGCTGCCCACCCTGGCCCTGGCCTGGCGCTGGTGGCGGCAACGGGAGCTGGAAAGGAATGTCTGAGGAGGTTGAAAGGGCTGGCGGAACGACTCAAGATTCCCGAATGTCCACCACTTCGCCCCGCCAGTTGACCCGGTAGGAGATGCCCCGCCAGGTCAGGGTGCTGGTGAGGCCGGTGCGGGCGTGGACGTAAAAACCCAGAAACATGGCGGCGTAGAAGGCCCCCAGCCAGCTCAGGCGCGACCCCGGCGAAGGGTGGTGGCGCCGCAGCCAGAGACCCTGGAGGGTGAAGATGGCCAGAAAGAGGAGGGCCGCCAGGGTCAGGGGAAAGGAGACATAGCCCCAGGGGGCCAGCAGGCAGACGCCCAGGGACAGGAGCACCAGACCCAGCACCACCCCCTGAAAGATGCCGGCGGCCAGCCAGGAGCCGGGGAAGTAAAATTTGAGGTAGATGCATTGGCGGAAGAGCCAGTGACTCCAGCCCGCCAGGGAATCGGCGTCCACCGCGGTGGTCAGGATGGCTCGGGGGGCCAGACAGACCCGGATGCCCGCTTTTTTCAAGCGGGCCGCCAAAGACACGTCGTCCACCACCGTGCGCCCCCAGAGGCGCTCCACGGTGAGGTCTTCGAAGAGTTGCCGGGACATGGCGGTGGCGCCGCCCCAGGGCTGGTTGAACCAGCGCAGGCCCTTGGTGCAGTAAAGGGTGAGGACCACCACGGCGCGCACCAGGGGAGCCAGACCCGGCTGCCGGGGAATGATGTGGTGATAGCCGGTGGTGATGGCCGCCGTGGAACAGGCGATGGGCTGCACCAGGTTCCTGAGAAAAGAGGGCGGGGCCATCTGGTTGCTGTCGCAGAAGGTCAGAATTTCCGGCTCCGGCCCCAGACACCGGACCCCGGCCAAAAGGTTGTGATTCTTCTGGCCGCAGCCCCGGGCCGGGCCGCCCACCACATGCCGGGCGTGGGGTCGGCCCCAGATGACCGGTCGGATCACGGAGATGGCCGGATCGTCGGCGTCGCGGGTGACGAAAACCACCCCATATCGGGGGTAATCCTGGGCCAGCAGGCTCTCCAGCCGCTCCCGTAATCCCGGCGAGGCGCCGGCGACCGGCACGATGAGGGCCACCGGGGGCCAGGCAGGGGGGCAGGCCGACTCCGCCCCCGCAGCACCGCGGCGCAGGGGGAGCCCTCCCTCACGGATCAGGGCCGTGAAGGCCAGGAGCACCAGCAGCATGGCAAACCAGACAAGCCACTCCATCACCGGACTGCCTAAGTTCTTAGATTGCTGTTATAAAATGCTCCTCAGGCCGCGCCTTCCACGTGCTCCTGCAGGAAGTCCTTGATGTACCAGTCCACGATGCCTTCCGAGAACAGCACCATGTCCAGCTGCTTGGTATAGACCGTCAGTTTGCCCAGCAGGGTCAGCCGCCGGGCCATCTCTTCGGGACGGTACTTGCTCACCCGGGCGTCGATGATATCGCCCTTGCGGGTGAAATGGTAATCCAGGTGCTCGATGATGGCGGCGATGAGCCGGGTGCGGCGCTCCCGGCGCTCCGGGGTGGAGCCGCCCCCCTTGAAGTGGAAGGTGATGTAGTTGTCGTTCACCTGGTCGCTGATGTAGGCCTCCACGTTGGAGAGGTGATAGCCCAGGCGCACGCTGAAGTTCATGTAGTTTTTGGAGAGGATGACGTAGCTCTGGTCCCGGTAGGGCGCGGCCCCCTGGGCCACCTGCTCGGCGGTGTTGACGAAGACGGAGGCCAGGCTTTGCACCCCTTCGGGTTTGGCCTGGGGCCAGCGCATGGCAATGAGGCCGGCATAGAAGGCCTTGAAGGGGACGGAATAAATCTGCTCGGGCCGCACCTTGCGCCGGAAACCCCGCTTCAGACCCCCCCCCAGGTCCAGGAGGCGCACCTTCAGGGGCAGGTCCGTGTCCAGATCCACCAGGTCCAGTTCGCTCTCAAAGTCGTGGTCGGTGAGCTGAAACATCTCCCGCATGGAGTATTCGTGGGCGAAACGCACCACATCGTGCACCGTGCGGCAATTTTCCGGGGCAAAGCAGGGGTCGCCAGGGTTGATGAGATTCAAGGGCACCGCCTTCTTGATGAGGGCCCGCAGGGTTTGGAAGACGGGGGTGTCGGCCAGGTCGTTCTTCGGCGGCGCGCCGGCCTCCACCAGTTCGGGGACGATGCCCTCGTAAACGTTGTTGTAGTTGGCGTCCACCGTCACTTCCTGGCCGGGTCGGAGGACCTTGGTGGCGTTTCCGGTCAGGAGGATGGTGGGGATCCTGAACTCCCGGGCCAGAATGGCCATGTGGCCGGTGGGGCTGCCGGCGTCCGCCAGGATGGCCGCGGCCTGGGGCATCACGGTGACGAACTTGGGGGAGGTGTTGCGGGCCACCAGCACCCCCCCCTCGGGGAAATTCTTCAGGTCGCGTTCGCTTTTCACCATCACCACGGGGCCGGCCCCCACTCCCCGGCAGACCACGGCGCCCTGGTCCAGGAGCACGGGATAGCCCTTGACGGTGCGGGGCGGCGGTTCAGCCGCCTTGCGGGAGGCCATCTTGAGCTGTCGGCTCTGGAGCAGCCACAGCCTGCCGGCGTCGTCCAGACTCCATTCCACGTCCTGAGGTTTGCCATAGTGCGCCTCCAGAAGGGCGGCCCAGCGCATTAATTCGGCCACTTCCCGGTCTCCCAGGCACGGGGCCTCCACCTTTTCCGGCGGCACCGGGGCCTCCTCTACGCCGCCTTCCGGCCGGTTCACCAGCATCACCGGCTTGTGGGCGATGAGGCGCTCCACCATCCGGCCCGGGGGGTCGTAGGCCACCACATACTGGTCGGGGTTGACCTGTCCGCCGACGGCATACTTGCCCAGGCCCCAGACGGCGTTGATAAGGGCCGAGTCCTGGCCGTCGGGGTGATGGGTGAACAGCACCCCGCTCACCCGGGCCTCAATCATGGGCATGACCGCCACCCCCATGGACATTTCTTCCTCCTTGAAGCCTTTGTTCTTATAGTAGAACAAGGCCCGGGGGGTGAAGAGGCTGGCCACGATGTCCTGGTAGCGGGCCGTCATCTCCGAAGGGGGGAGGTTGAGAAAAGTGACGTACTGGCCGGCGAAGGTGTAAGTCAGGTCCTCTCCCACGGCGCTGGAGCGCATGGCCAGCAGGGGCCGCCGTCCCAGGGCCGCGGCCAGGCGCTGGTAGCCTGCGGCCATGGCCTCCTCCAGCTCCGGAGGCACCTGGGCCGAGAGGATCATGTCTTTGAGTTCATCGCTGACCCGGGCCAGGGTGTCCAGGTCTTCCAGACTCCAAAGCCCCAGGGTCTCGACGATGCGTTCACTTAAGTTGTTGTAATCCAGAAAGACTTTGTAGGCATAGCTGGAGACGACGAACCCCCCCGGCACCGGCAGGCCCACCCGGTTCTGCACCTCCCCCAGGTTGGCGTTCTTGCCCCCCACCGTCTGGGCGTCGTTGAGGCTGAGCTCGTCATAACCCATCACCAGAGGCGCCACCGGGATTTCCCGCCGTTCCTGGAGCACCTCTCTCAGCTCTGCCAGGATGCGTTGGGCCGACTCCGCCAGGTTCCGGTAGCGGTTGTGCCCCAGACCGTTCAGGGCCTCCACCAAGGTGAGGGTTTCGGTGGCAATTTGGGCCACCGTCGCCCGCAGATATTGGAAATCGAAGATGTAATCGCCGGAAAGCTTCTCTTCCAGGTCCGTCAGGAGGACCAGCACCTGGTTGTTGGCCGACAGCAGGCGGGTGAAATGATGGTATCTCTCCGCCAGCGCGGCCTGGGTGCGTTTCCCGGAGGAAGGGGTGGTGAACCTTTTCAAGACGTTTTTCAGGGAGATCACCATAAGTCGGACCCGGCCGGGGAGGGTTAATCCTTCAAGGCGATGCCATCTTGTGGCCGGCCACGGCAAGACGCAGAACCACGGGGAGGGGAGGAGGAAACCTGAAATCCCACCCCCCTGACGGAATGCCTTTATCCATGATATGGAAATGATATCCTATCCTGGCATTTTATTGAAGCAGACAGTGCCGGTCAAGGCGCTCCCGCGGCTCCCGGAGCGAGGGCGGGGTTTCTTTAATTTATCTGAAAATAGCTGCCGGTCGTCAGCTTTCGGATAAAAAATGCCGCGCGGGCGCGGCGCGCACTGTGGCCACTGCCCGAAGCAGGAGCTTCGGGGACAAGTGCGTTTCCAGGCGGGAGCCTGGGAACGAGAGTTCTGCTCCTCCTCATCCCATTGCCGATTTTATGGGAGCTTCTTGCAAAACTTCCGCCGCAGCGTTATGGTCCCCGGAAAATCATGGTGCGCGGTGCGCACCCTACAGATCCTCCGATGTTCCGGCCGTCATGTAGGGTGCGCACCGCGCACCATTAAAAAGGTCGGAATCATGCAGAGCGTTTTCAAAACCGCCGCCCTTTCCCAGGACAAAGAGAGAATTTTGCAAGAGCCTCATGGGTAATGCTCAGCCCCGGTGGGAGGGGGTTGGGGGAGGGGGAAGATAAGGGCTTACACCTTCCCGGAAAGTTCCGGTCGGAGGATTTTCGCAGAGGTCCGGTCACTTCTGTTGCGGGGGAATTTTCCCTATAATGGAAGGCAGCGACCGGGAAAGGGAGGGGCCCCGCACCGGCGGGGGGTGTTCATGGCAAGAGAACCGGGCCGGGGACGACGGGAAGGCGTCCGGGAGGTGGCGGAGCTGGCAAGGCGGCGACGCTCCCCCTGGCCGCATTATCTCTGGGCCGCGGGGGCGGTGGGGGTGTGCACCCTGGCGGCCTCGACTCTGGGGCCCTTCCGGTCTCTTACCAATCTTATCATGCTTTTTCTCCTCAATACGGTGCTCATCGCCTCGCTGTTGGGGTGGGGGCCGTCCCTCCTGGCCACCCTGTGCAGCGTGGGCGCCATGGCCTTTTTTTTCATGCCTCCCTATTTTTCCTTTGCCGTGCAAGGCCCGGAGTACGCCTTGACGTTGACGGTGATGCTGCTGGTCAGCGCCCTCATCAGCCATCTGACGGCCCGCAGCCGGCGGCAGGCGGAGCTGGCCCGCCGGCAGGAGCGGCAGACCGCGGTCCTCTATGAGATGTGCCAGACCCTGCCCGCCATGTTGAGCCTCCAGGAGATGCTCCAGGAGGCGGCGGTGCGGATCTCCCAAACCTTCGCCAGCCGGGTGTCGGTCCTCATGCCCAAGAAGGGGCAGGATTTGCAACTGGTGGCGGGGGAGGCCTTCGTGGACGAATACGGCAGCGAAAACCTGGTGGCCCGGTGGGTTTACCGCCACGGCCACCTGGCCGGGCTGGGCACCGAGACCCTGCCCAAGGCCCGGGGTTTTTACCTGCCCTTGCGGGCCGGCCCGCGGGTCATCGGCGTCCTGCGGCTGGAGCCCACGGACCCCCAGGCCCTGCATGACCCCAAGGCCCTGCAATTCCTGGAGGCCCTGGGCGCCCAGATTTCCCTGGCCATCCATCGGGAGATGCTGGCCCGTCAGGCTCAGGAAGTCCAGGTGCAGATGGAGACGGAGCGCCTCCGGAACACCTTGCTCAGTTCCGTGTCCCACGATCTGCGGACCCCC
>VGSQ01000133.1 GCA_016874975.1 Deltaproteobacteria bacterium | reverse complement strand
CCTGGCCTGGCTGGGCCAGGAAGCCTTGGAGAAGAAGCCGGCGCCCCTGTTCTGGCTGCTTGCCCTGATCGCCTGGTACGTCCCCCTGATGACCTATCCCTTCCGCCAATTCCTGGGCCCCGTCCCCGCCGCCCCCCTCCTCCTGCTGGCCCTGCTCCTCTTCGCCCTCCGGCCTGCCCTGCGCCATGAAGACGCCGGTCGCTGAGGAACGCGGCGCTCAAGCAAAAATTATGATAAAAAAATATCATTAACGGCAGGGTCGTCGTCCCCGACCGCCGCCGGACCCACGGATGGGTGCGTGAGACCCAACCTGCCGGCAGACGTTGCAAACCGGATCGAGGTCAACCATGACTTTTCCCTGGCAAGACGTCACCTGGGTGCTCCTGGATATGGACGGCACCCTGCTGGACAAGCACTATGACGACTATTTCTGGGAAACCCTGGTGCCCCGGGAGTACGCCCGGCGCCGGGGGCTGGCCCTGGAGGCGGCCCGCACGGACGTCTTCGCCCGCTATCAGCGGGAGGAGGGCACCCTCAACTGGACGGACATCGACTTCTGGTCCCGGGAGCTGGACCTGGACATCCCGGCCCTGAAGGAGTCCATCCGCCACCTCATCGAGGTGCACCCGGACACCGAAGATTTTCTGAAATATCTGCGCCGCCTCGACAAACAGGTGGCCCTGGTCACCAACGCCCATTTCAAGACCTGGCGCCTGAAGATGAACCACACCGGGCTGACGGGCTACTTCGACGAGATCATCTCCTCCTTCGATCTGGGCTTCCCCAAGGAGGAGGTGCGTTTCTGGGAGATCCTGCAGCGTCAACTGGGCTACGACCTGGCCCACACCCTGCTGGTGGACGACAACGCCGAGGCCCTGGCCGCGGCGCAGAGCCACGGCATTCGGCATCTTTTCTTCAAGGCCAAATCCAGCTCCCAGCAGCCCCCCAGCAACCACACCTCCTTTACCACCCTCATCAGTTTCCATGAATTGATGGTTTAGCAGGAGGTGGGGGAAGGCCCGGGGGAGCGGGCGTCAGTTTTTAGGTTTTGGGTTCTGGGTTCCGGGTTTTGGGATGCGGGTTTTGGGATGCGGGTTTTGGGATGCGGGATGTGGGTCAGCCGCAAGACCGGGGCTCAGGAAAGCCTGGTGGCACCGGCGTCTCGCCGGTGATTTCTTTTCCTTCCCGATAACGGCCCATCATGACCTGAGGTTCACACCGAAACCTGAAAATGAGCAAATATCGGTATGGCGGCCGTCCCTGGCCGCCACGATCCGGCGGTCACGGAGGCCAACCCCGCCGGGCTCTTTTCAAATACAGCGGGTTGTGGTAATGGGGCATGAATCCGCGGCCCCCCGCCCCCTCCCCCACGTCTCTATGCCGGCGCCCGGCGCAGACGGGCCCCCAGGCCGGTGAGCTTGTCCACCAGGTTGGCATACCCCCGGTCCAGGTGGTAGACCCGGTGGACCTCCGTGGTCCCCTGCGCGGCCAGGGCGGCCACCACCAGGGAGGCGCTGGCCCGCAGGTCCGTGGCCATCACGGGGGCCCCCAGGAGCTGCTTTTTTCCCCGCACCACGGCCTGGTTGCCCGACACCGTGATGTCCGCCCCCAGGCGGTTGAGTTCGCTCACGTGCATGAAGCGATTCTCAAAGATGGTCTCGGTGATGACGCTGGCGCCCCGGGCCAGGGCCATGACAGCCATGAACTGGGCCTGCATGTCCGTGGGAAAGCCGGGGTAGGGGCGGGTCTTGACGTCCACCCCGGTGAGGCTGCCGGCGGGCTCCAGGGTGATGGTGTCGTCTGTGATTTTATAGCGCACCCCCGCCTCGTGGAATTTTTCCAGCACCGCGCTGAGCGCCCCCACCGGCGCCCCGGCGATGGTGACGCTCCCCTTGGTGATGGCCGCCGCGGCCAGATAGGTGCCCGCTTCGATGCGGTCCGGCATGATGCGATAGGGGGCGGGCGTGAGGGCCTCCACCCCGGTGATGGTCAGGGTGTCGCTGCCGATGCCGTCGATGCGCGCGCCCATGGCCGTGAGGAAGCGGGCCAGGTCCGTCACTTCGGGCTCCTGGGCGGCGTTGTGCAGCCGCGTAACCCCCTGGGCCAGGCTGGCGGCCATCAGCAGATTCTCGGTGCCCGTGACCGTGGGGGTGTCCAGGGTGATGTCCGCGCCCTTGAGGCGCCTGACCTTGGCCTCTACGTAGCCCTGGTTCAGGGTGATTTTCGTGCCCATGGCCTCCAGCCCCTTGAGGTGCTGGTCGATGGGACGGGCGCCGATGGCGCAGCCGCCGGGCAGGGAGACGCTGGCCTGCTGCATCCGGGCCACCAGCGGCCCCAGCACCAGGACCGCGGCCCGCATGGTCTTCACCACTTCGTAGGGCGCCATCCAGCCGGTGAGGCGGCTGGTGTCCACCACCAAGGCATCGTGCCGGTGGGGCGGGCCTTCGTGCCCGCCGTCCTCAAACTGCACCCCCATGAGCCCCAACACCTTTTTGAAGGTGCGGATGTCCGCCAGGGGCGGCACATTGCTCAGACAGTGCACCCCCGGCGCCAGCAGCGTCGCCGCCAGGATGGGCAAGGCCGCATTCTTGGCCCCGCTGATGGCCACCCGGCCCGAAAGCGGAACGCCCCCTTCGATGATGATTTTGTCCATGGATATTAGCCCTGCCGCGCTGAGGAACTTATTGAACTAACCCATATTAATGACAAATCCCCCCTACCCCCCCTTTATGAAAGGGGGGATTTGCGGTCGTTAGGAAAGGGGGGGTGTGGTCGTTTTCTTAAAACCTGACAAATGAGGTTATCCTATCCTGTTAAGACCTCAGCGGCAATCATCTTGGAGGACAATGATCTCAACCTTGATGGAATCGTAAAAAGTAAAAAAGGCCGTACTATCTCCAAAAGGTGGCTCTCGCTGCCATTGATAACTGATTGATTTGCCTAATTAACCCCCTCTCCCCCTTGGGGGAGAGGGCTGGGGTGAGGGGGTGAATGGACTTTTTACGAGGCCATCAAGTATGGAAGCCATGTACAGAAAAACCATGAACGCCGCGGTATACCCATATTGTCCCCCGTCCAGGAGCAGGCGGACGCCGTACAGGGACATGGCCGGGCCCACCCACACGGTGGGACCGTATCGCACGGAGGAGTGACATACCGTGGTGGCCGCCGACAGACTTGCGATGACCAGAATAATAATGGCTATGAGCTCGACACTACCGGCAGGAAAGATGAGGAAGGCCGACAGTCCCCAGAATATCCCTGATAAGAACGCCATAAAAAGAAAAATATTTTGCCAATATTCCCCCGCAAAACTCTCATGGCTCACGCGATTAAATCGATAATATGCATAAATTCTAAGGATGACTATAAAAAATACCATGGAATTCCATAACAATATTTTATCAAAGGAAACATATTTGAGAACTGAAAACGAGATCACTAGGGCGACGATAAACGATGCAGTTTGCATCATGGGAATCTGTCTCATGGCGAGACGGACTTGCTCCCGCAAAATGTCGTCCTTGAACGTCCTGGTTGCTGTACCCTTGTTATCCATAACCTTTGATATGTTTCTCCGTGCGCCGCCCCCTGGCCGTGTCCCCGAACCATCAGCCCGGGGGGGTCAGCTCACCCCGGCCCAGTAGGCGTCCACCCGGTCCTGGATGGCGCGGATGAGGTCGTCCCGGCGCTCAGGCCGGAAGAGATGGGCAAAGCGGCCCTGAAGTTTCAAGTATTCCTCCACGGGCAGGCGGGGCCGGGGGATTTTGGTGTGGGTCACCCGGCCGTCCACGTACTCCTTGAGGGGCCAGATGCCGGTGCGGACCGCCAGCCTGCCGATCTCCACGGCCTGCTGGGGCTCGAAATCCCAGCCCGGCGGGCAGGGGGCCAGGGTGAGGAGGAGGCGCGGCCCCTTGAGGTCCCTGGCCTTTTCCACCTTGCGGGCCAGGTCCAGGGGTTCGGCGGCCGCGGCGGTGGCGGCATACGCGGGCCGGTGGGCCGTCCAGATGGCGAACAGGTCCTTCTTCCAGCCCTCGAAGCCCCGGGGCCCCAGGCTGGTGGCGGTGCGGGCCCCGTGGGGCGTGGCTTCGGAGAACTGCTGGCCGGTGTTGCCGAAGCCCTCGTTGTCATAGCAGACATAGAGAAAATCCAGCCCCCGCTCCAGGGCGCTGGAGGTGGCGGAAAGCCCCATGCCGTAAGCCGCGCCGTCGCCGGTGAGGACCACCACCTGCAGGTCCTCCTCCGGGGCCAGGCGGCCCTGGGCCAGCAGCACGTCCAGGGCGTCCCGCACCCCCTGGGCCCCGGCCGGGGCGGAGGCCATGGCGGTGTAGAGCCAGGAGCCCCGGAAGGGCGTGAAGGGGTAGATGGCCAGCAGGGTGAGGCACCCGGCGGCGTTGACGAAGACCGTCTTCGTCCCCAGGATGTTATAAATCTCATGCAGGGCCGCCAACCCGCCGCAGCCGGCGCACATGGGCGTGCCGGCGCCCAGCAGGTGGGCCGAAGGAAGGGGCCTGGAGCGCTTGGGCTGATCGGGGTTCATAGGCTGGCTCCTGCTGGTTGTATGATTTTTGTGGGGGGAGGGCCGGGGGAGCATAACTCCCCCGCCCTCCCCCCACACTCCCCTCCCCAACCCGCTGTAGTTGGGACCCCACCAGATGAGACTCTTCGGTCCGAAGCAGGAGCTTCGGGGGCAAGGGCGTCCCCAAGCGGGAGCTTGGGGACGAGAACACAAGGGGTTGGGGGAGGGGGCAGGGGCCGGTGGCCCCTGGCCCCCTCCCCCACTTCGCTATTCCCCCTCCGTCTTCAGCACCGCCACAAAAGCCTCCTGGGGGATCATGACGGAGCCCACCATCTTCATGCGTTTCTTGCCGGCCTTCTGTTTTTCCAGGAGCTTGCGTTTGCGCGTGATGTCGCCGCCGTAGCACTTGGCGGTGACGTCCTTCCTGAAGGCGGAGATGGTCTCCCGGGCGATGATCTGCCCGCCGATGGCCCCCTGGATGGCGATCTTGAAATGCTGCTTGGGGATCTGCTCCTTGAGGCGCTCGCAGACCCGGACGGCCCACTCCCGGGCCCGGGAGCGGTGCACGATCATGGACAGGGCGTCCACCTTGTCGCCGTTCACCAGGATGTCCAGCTTCACCAGGTCGCTCTCCCGTTCGTCCAGGAGGTCGTAGTCGAAGGAGCCGTAGCCCTGGGTGACGGTCTTGAGGCGGTCGTAGAAGTCGATGATGACTTCGGCCAGGGGAAGTTCCACGGTGAACTCCACCCGCCCCGGGGTGGGATAGGTGAAGCGGGAGTTGACGCCCCGGCGCTCCATGCAGAGTTTGAGGATCGCTCCCACGAAGCGCTCGGGCACGATGATGGTGGCCCGGATGTAGGGCTCCAGGGTGCGGGCGATGCGCATGGGGTCCGGGTAGTGCTGGGGGTTGTCCACAATGAGGGTCGTGCCGTCTTTGAGGACGAACTGGTACCGCACCCCGGGCACGGTCATGATGAGGGACTGGCCGAACTCCCGGGCCAGCCGCTCCTGGACGATCTCCAGGTGCAGCAGCCCCAGAAAGCCGCAGCGGAAGCCCTGGCCCAGGGCCGCGGAGGAGTCCTTCTGGAACACCAGGGAGGCGTCGTTGAGCTGGTATTTTTCCAGGGCCTCGGCCAGGGCGGGGTAGTCGTCGGCGCTCACCGGGTAGACCGAGGCAAAGACCACGGGCTTCACCTCCTTGAAGCCGGGCAGCGGCGCCTGGGCCGGCCGGGCCTCAAAGGTGACGGTGTCGCCGATGCGGGTGTCCCGGATGGTCTTGATGCCCGCAATGAGATAGCCCACCATGCCCGCGGCCAGGCGGGGGACCGGCTCCCGCTGCAGGCGGAAGAGCCCCACCTCCTCCACCTTGTAGGAGCCGCCGCTGGCCATGAGGCGGATCTGGTCGCCGGGCTGCACCTCGCCGTCGAAGATGCGGCAACTGACCACGGTCCCCCGGAAGGTGTCGTACCGGGCGTCGAAGATGAGGGCGGTAAGCGGCGCCTCCCGCGTGCCCCGGGGCGGCGGGATGCGGCGCACGATGGCCTCCAGGATGTCGTCGATGCCGATGCCCTCCTTGGCGGAGCACAGCAGCGCGCCCTCCGGGTCCAGCCCCAGCTCCTTGTCGATCTGCTCCTTAACGCCGGGGACGTCGGCCTGGGGCAGGTCGATCTTGTTGATCACCGGGATGATGGCCAGGTCGTGCTCCAGGGCCAGGTAGAGGTTGGCCACGGTCTGGGCCTCCACGCCCTGGGAGGCGTCCACCAGCAGCAGCACCCCCTCGCAGGAGGCCAGGGCCCGGGAGACTTCATAGGAAAAATCCACGTGGCCCGGCGTGTCGATGAGGTTCAGGTCGTAGGTGAGGCCGTCCTCGGCCGCATAGGGGAGCGTGATGGTGTTGCTCTTGATGGTGATGCCCCGCTCCCGCTCGATGTCCATGGTGTCCAGCATCTGGTCGCGCAGCTGCCGCTCGGGCACCGGCATGGTCCACTGGATGAGCCGGTCCGCCAGGGTGGACTTGCCGTGGTCGATGTGGGCGATGATGCTGAAGTTGCGGATGAGTGTCATGGTTTGTCGATGATTTTACCTTTTTTGGGGGGCAAGGGCCAGAGGCCGGCGGGACCTGCCTTCCCAGGCGTCCGCCGAGAAGCTTGCAAAGAAATTTGGGGGCTGAACTTAATCCTACTATGTGGAATTGTTGATTAACCCTTAACAAATACTGACAAATCCCCCCTGACCCCTTTTTAGCAAAGGGGGGAAAATGAAAGGACTTTTGGACTACTGAACGCAGTAGCATTAAGACAATGGCCTATTGACTCTGCTCAGCAAATAATGTAACTATGTTGAATGCCAAAGCTTTTAAACAAGCCGGTTTACGAGGACATGAATCTCCTGGTCTTTCAGGAGGAATTTCGAACCGAGCATGACTG
>VGSQ01000132.1 GCA_016874975.1 Deltaproteobacteria bacterium | reverse complement strand
GGGAAGAAAGAGAGGCGCGTGGCGTTCTGTCGGCGCCACGCGCCTGTTCATTAGGGGAGGCGGAAGACCCGCGCCTTACCGCGGCGCCGGGTTGACGGTCACCGGGAAGGGCTCGGAAACGCCGGTTTGAGTCCTCACCACCACCGTGGCGGGCATAGTGGCGATATTGACAAAGGGAACATCAAACGTTTGCCTGCCTTTCGGAGAAAGATCGCCGCTGCCCAAAGAGACGCCGGCGCTGTTGAACCATTCGGCTGTCATGGGTAATAAACCGAGCGCCGAAGTGGCCCGGATCTCCAGTTTGCCGTTTCTCGGGTTATAGCGGGCCCGGTCCACGGTCACGGTGTCTTCCCCCGGCGGGGGCGGCGGCGGGGGCGGCGGGGTGACAATGTTGGGACAATCGCCCCCGGTCCAGATGCGGCCGTTCACGGTAAACAGGGTGGTCTCGATGATATTCCCGCCGGCGCCGTTCAGGTTGGCGTCAGTGGGGCCTTCGACCCGGAAATAGTTCTGGTTCACCGGGCTGCCGGTAATGGTGGCCGGGTTGCCGTCGCCCAGCAAGCCGGTATTTCCCGGGAAACCGGTCTGGACCAGGAAGGGCCCCTGCTTGGGGGAGAGCATGATGCGCTCGAAACCCGGCGCCTGGCTGCCGAAAACACAGGGCGTCAGGTCAGGACACAGCGGAGCGAAGCCGCCCCAGTCATAGGTGAAATTGATGCCGTCAGCCAGCAGATAATAGTTGTCGCCGACAAGTTCCGCTTCGGTGTCCACCACCTGGAAGACTTCCGTCCCCCAGGGATGCCGCACGGTGTATTGGCCCACCGCCGGGGTGTCCATGCGGAAGCGGGTGCGGACAAAGAGGAACTGGTCGCCGTTGAGAGGGTCTTCGGCCCCGTAGGCCGCCTCCACCGCCAAAGTCAGGCGGGGCCGGATGCGGGTATCGCCGACGCGAAAATTCATCTCGGCTTCACAGATATAGTAGAAAGCTTCCGCGCCGAAGCCGGTATGCACCGACAGGGCGTTGCCGGGGATCACGGGGTCGGGCAACACGCCCAGTTCCAGCCGATAGGCGCCGTCCCCCACATAGAGGGGGAAGCCGTGGCCGCCGGAAAAGCTTCCGTCAGGGTTCTCGGTGGCCGGACAGATGGGCCCCAGTTCCACCAGATAATCTCCCCCCGACACCTGCTGGCCGAAGGCCGCCGGAGCCAGGGCCAGGGCGAGCGTCAGGGCCAACACGAAGCACAAAGCCGGTTTTCTCATGGGGTCCCTCCTTGATAGATATGCCCGGAGACGGTGAACAGGTTGGTCTGTACCGTCTCCCCCGGTCCCACAATTCTGAAATAGTCGATTCCGGTAGGACCGGCACTGACTGTGGCTACATTGACGCCGTCGCCGATCCAGCCAGCCGGGGGCGGCGGATTTTGCTGGACCAGGAAGCTCCACTCCGTGGGCGCGACCAGGATGCGCTCAAAGCCCGGGGACTCGGAAACGCCGAGCGCAAAGCACGACGGTTCGTCCGGGCAGACGGGACCGAAGCCGCCGAAGTCATAGGTGAAGTTGATGGCCCGGCGGCCCGCCGGCGTGTTGGGGAAAGAATACGTCCCCCAGGGGGTGATGACGGTATAGTCTCCCGCCACCGTGGTGTCAATGCGGATCCGGACCCGGACGAAGAGGAACTGGTCGCCGTTCAGGGGGGCTTCGGCCCCGAAGGCCGCTTCCACGCCCAGGGTCAGTTCGGCCCGGTTGCCGCCGCCGAGGTCGATCCTGGAGGTGGCCAGATACGGGAAGGCTTCGGCCCCGAAGCCGATATCCTGGGAAAATTGGTTATTGGCAATGGGGGGATCGAAAATCATGGTGGGCGGGGTGACGCCGTCACCGAGGAACTGCTTTTGCAGGTCCACTTTGACGCCGTTCCGGTCACCCACCCAGAGCGGGAAGCCGTTGCCAGTTGCCGGGGTGCCATTGGAACCAGGAACATAAGTGTTGATCGGCCCCAATGTGCCAATGGGCTCCGTCAGGGGCCGGATCGCCGCCGCCTGGGCCCAGGCTGCCGAGGCGAAGGCCAGCGCCAGCACCAGCGTCAACCCGAGACACAACATGGTTTTTCTCATAAGGTTTCTCCTCTTCCACCGGCTTGGCGCAGCCGGGTTTTCGTTGACGTTACTGAAAGCGTTGACCATGCCACTCCGGGCCCGGGTGTCAGGGCTGATGTCAACCCGGGCCTAAGGCGTGTTGTGAAAGGTGAAACTGTCCTGGCTGCCGGCCAGGAAGGGGCGTAAGGGGTTATTAGCGGCCCGGCCGTCGGCCCCCACCGCCGGGATGTTCAGCAGGATGTCGCCGCCGTCGGCGTTATGCCCGTTGGGCACGATCAATTGCGGGTGATCGAAGGGCGCCCGCTCGTATCTCACCCGGTCGTCGGTGAGGGCCAGCAGGAAGGCCACCAGGTCCTGCTGGGCCAGCTCATTGCCCTGGAGAAAGGGGATTTCGGCAATGAAGGGGGCCAGGTTGTCGATGTTGGCCGCGGGGAAGTTCCCGCCCCGGATGTAGAAGTCCACCGTCTGCATCAGCGTCAGGATGCCGCCGTTGGAAAAGTACGGTCCGGTGAGTTCCACGTTTCGGAGGGTCGGGGTTTTCTGGGCCCCGTCCACGGCCACCCGGGTGAGGCTGCCGGGATTGCCGGGCAGAGGCGCCACAAAGGGGTCGTACCACGCCGGCAGCCGCAGGGCCTGCTTGAGGAGACCCAAGCGGGAGAAGGACAGGGGGTAGGGGTTGCCGTTGTCTGCCGGGTTGGGCAGCAGAGCCGGCAAGGTCCCGCCCCGGCCGATATTCTCGGCGGTGGGTCGCAACGCGATGTTGTAGAAGCCGGTGTCATAGAAGGCTTCCCCCCGGGCCATGGCCATGCGTTCCACCAGGCCCTCGCCCGGGGCCAGGACCACATCCACCGCCTGATTGGTGAAGAGCGACCCCCCGTGGCACTGGTTGCAGCGGCCTTGGTTGAAAAAGATCCCCATGCCCCGCTGGGCCGAGTCGCTCAGGGCCGTGAGGTCGCCTTCCTGGAAGCGGTCGAAGGGAGCGTCGTCGGAGACCAGGGTAGCCTGGTAGAGCTGGACCGCCAGGGCGAAGAACAACACGAAGTTGGCTTCCATCTGGGTGAATTGGTCGGCCGCCAGGGCTTGCCCGGCGGCAATCTCCACCACCTGCCCCTCACCGCTGTTGAGGCGGAAGGTCCGGGGGTCCTCCTGATCGGCGACCTTCAGGGGCGCCTTGGTCCGGTCCAGCCGGATGACCTGTCTGGCAGGTTTGCCTTTTTCCTGGACGGTGGCGATGCCGGTGGCGGTGGAGACCACCCGGTTGGTCTGGGCGGCGGTCACCGCTCCGCCGCTCCAAAACTTCTCGTGGAAAGCCGATCGAATCAGCTCGTCGTAGGTTTTGGTCAGTCCCGGGCCGCCGGCGCTTCGATACGCCGCCAGGACGCTATCCTGGGGATCCACCTGCTGCTTGGCCAGCGGCCGGAGGCTCAGCATCTTCCGGCCGATGTCCGCCCAGGTGCGCCCTCTCCAGGACATTTCCAGGTCGCTCACCGGCGGCGCGGTGGCCTGGGAGGCGAGGCTGGCGAAATCGAGCAGCGGCAGTTCTGTCGGCTCTCCGGTGAGCTTCTTGAAGACCAGGCTGCCGCCCTCATCCACCCAGACGCCGGCGTTGTTGTCCGCCGGGCCGAAGTGATTGGCGCCGTTAAAGAAATGGTTGCCCCGGCCATTGAAGAAATTGGCAAAGTTAAACACGGCGTTGACGATGGTGGGGGCGTTCACCGGCTCCACCCGGCGCACGTTGACGGTTCGGGCCGTCTTGCCTTTGCCGACGGTCACCTTGAATACCGGATCAGCCAGGTCGGTCCCCGTATCCAGGGCGTTCCCCGGGGTGACGGTGGAGAACTCTTTCAACACCACCCCCTGGGAGGACATCACGTCATTGGTGTCCCGGTTGATCTTCGAGGCCTGTCTCTCCGGGTTCTGTCGCCGGTGGAAGGGAAAGTCGGTGCTCTGCATCTGGTAGTTGGGCTTGAACTGGCTGAAGCCGGAGACGCCCTTGAGGGTGTTGTTGCCGAAGACGGTGTCTCCGGCCAGCATTCCGGGGTTGAGCTGGTTCTTGGACCGGGGGTCGGCCCCCGCCTGGAAGTGGCAGGAGGCGCAGGCCATGACGCCATCGCTCCCCACCTGCATATCCCAGAACAGGGCCTTGCCCAGAGCAATGGCCGCTGCTTCATCCTTGACATAGGCGGCCAGGTTGGTGGGTTTGGGTGGGGTCAGGTTTTTCAGGGACGGAGGGGGTTCGTCGCCGATGATCTGACCCCAGGCGGCTGCCGGCACACCGGACAGGATCAGGGCCAGGGACAGCGCCATTGCCGCGCCGGACCGGAAGCGGCCGGACGGCAAACCGAGCGGGGTAGACCGTACTGTGTTCATGCTGGTGACTCCTTTGTCCGGTTGAGGGGATGGGGGACGGCCCCCTCCTCTCCCCTTTTCCACATGGTTTTCTCAGCCAATGCCTCGGTCGGCAGAGTCGCCCCCCGATCTAACGGTTCGGGTTGTTGGCCCGTCCGCCGCCGACGCCCTGGCCCTGGCCGCCGCCCTGACCCCGACCCACCACGTGGATGAAGGTCTCGGCAATACCCCAGTTCACCTTGGTGATACGATCCTTGAACTCCACCAGCACCCGGTGGGCGCCCACCTCGGAGCTGGTGGGCCGGATGAGCAGATCAAAGCGCCGGGCCGCGGTGAGCTCGAAGGGGACCCCTGCGGCGATCTTGAAGGGAGCCGAATACCTGGTGTGGGGCGTCTGGCCCAACACCCGGCCGTCCATGGCGATGACTTCCACGTCCAGCCCTTCAAAAGTGTAGCGGCAGACGCCGTAGCTGGCGCAGAGCAGGCGCACCAGGAGGGTCTGGTCGAACTGCACCCGGGCCGGGATGGGGGACAGGAAGGCCAGTTCCGGGTCCAGGGCCACGGGCAGCACATCCAGCCTGGTCCAGGGGTGCGGCACCCCGGAGATGACGAAGTACTGAGGCCGGAAAAGGTGCAGACTTCTTTCCGGATGATGCATGGCCACGTCTTCGAATTTCACCCCCAGATCATTGCCGTTGGCGTCCGGGATGCCGGCGGGGCCGGTGTCGGCAAAGCCGTGGTTGTGGGAGAACTCGTGCCACACCGGGTCCACGTCGTCGGAAACCCAGATGGCCTCCACGTCGTAGCGGACGATGTCATTGCCCCGGCGCACGTAGCCCGGGCCGCCGAAGGCGTAGGGGGCCAGCGGTTCGTCGCGCAGACGCGAGGGGTTCAGCCGGGGCGCCCCCGCCACCCGCCTGGGGTTCTGGGGGTCGATGAGGAGCATGCCGTACATGCCCATCTCAAAGTGGAGCGGGGTGTTACGGTGGCAGTGGTAGAAATAGGTCCCCGCGGCGGAGGCCACCCACTGGTATTCGTAGCCCTTGCTGCCCACCTCCATGGAAAGCTTGCCCACGCCGTCGTTGTGGCCCGTGGGCTCCAGGCCGTGCCAGTGGATGGTGTGCTGGCCGCCGATGCTGGTGTTGTGCAGTTTGCCGTGAAAAATCTGGCCCTCGACGATGCGGATGGGCTGCGAGGGGAAGTGATAATCGTTCTCCTCTTCCCCCGTCTCTCCTCCCCCCTTTTCGTGAAAGCCCCAGAATGGCACCTTTTTTGATTCGTTCGTAGGGTCGCTGGTGTCCATCACCCGCCTCTTTTTTGACACCCGGCGCGAGGCAGAAGCGAACCTGGGGGTGACGCCGTCCGGGAGCAGGGCGCTGTTGGGAGGGATGTAATCCGGGGTGAGGATGCCCGCCCACTTGGGCGGCTCGATGAAAACGTTGATATTCGCCTGAAAATCAGGGTGAAGCGCCGGGTTCGCCAGTTGGGTGGGATCGCGGGATATAATGGGCATGGTTTTGTCTCCTCTGAATAATCAAGTCTTAGTGGTCGTGATCGTCACCCACATAGCCGATGAACTCGATGTGCGCGATCTGGCCCATGGGGTAATTGCCCCCCGCGGCGCACTGGGAAACCTCCTGGTGGGAGTGCATGGGGTAGCCCAGGGCGGTGAATTTCCCTTTCCCGGTGACGGGGTCAATGTACCTTTGGGGATCATTGATCGGGAAGGCGGGGTCGCCGAACTGATGGGCCACATTCAGGATCTGGGGCGGTTCGCCAGGCTCCAGGGCCATCAACTCCTGGGTGCCTTCAGGATTCAGGGTCGAATGCCAGGCCCCCTTCTTGATTTTGGCCCAATTGTCGTAGACCGCGAGTTCCGCTGCCGTCAAATCGGCGGGCAGGTTGTGGGCGGCCGGGATGTCCGGGGGCAGCATCATGGGGATGATCAGGTCCTTGCGGTCCCCGGGCAGCATGGTCCAGGTGTCCACCCACCAGACCCCCAGGTTGCCTGGATTGCCTCCCACCGCGAAGCCGTTGGCGTCCAGGTTCAGCCCCTGGGGCTGGCCGTCTACGGCGATGATATAGCTGTGGTTGGCGTGCGTGTGGGGCGAATGGGTATCAAGGCCGACGGCGACGTTGCGGATGAGCAGGGGCTGGCCGACCTTGGCCATCAGGGCAATTTCCAGTTCATGGGACAGGAGATACGAGAAGGGCTTGTTGAAATCCACGTGCACGTGGGTGGTGCCGTGGGTGTGGCCCATGGCGGCGAAGTAGCCGGAGCGGCCGTTGATGGTGAAGTACTGGGGCGCAAAGTTCCGCTGGAAATCACCGGGGTCGATGAGGCTGTCCATGGCCATCATGTTGTACATCGGGTCATGCTCATTAAAGATCCAGATGACCTGGCGGCTGGGCAGCCAGGGCTCGCCGGGGAAGTGGTCGCCGCCCAGGTCGCCGAACAAGGCCCCCACCGCATGGGTGGCTGGCAGGACACCGTACGGGGTGAAACCGTGGGCCGGGGGGGCGGTGTCGGGATAGAGCTGATAGACCGCCGCGGGCATCACCACCAGGACGCCGTGCAGACCC
>VGSQ01000131.1 GCA_016874975.1 Deltaproteobacteria bacterium | reverse complement strand
ACGCAAGAGGCTGTTACAAATAGATATTTTAAAGAAATTGTCAGTTGAACACTGATCCTTAAGTTAGCGCTTATGCCCCCGGCGGGGGAGAGGGCTGGGGTGAGGGGGAGAACTTTTCATGCTTTGCGAGTGAGCCCCAGGCTCATGAGTAACTGTCTTGAAAAATCCTGCTGTAGGGTGCGCACCGCGCACCATCGCCTGGGGCTGGCGGCGGACTGCGCCTGGACAGCCCGGAAAACCTGCGCCGCCTCTTCCCCCCCAAATGGCTTGACGTGTCGCCCCCTCCCTCTCATTTTTCCCCAAAAAAAACAGGGCGGGCCATTTGGCCTCACCCTTGCAACTTCCTCTCCCAGGGCACGCCTCTCGGCCGCCCGACCCACTACTTAAGGGGGTGAATCTCTCCAGAAAGAGGTGAACCGGAAATGGAACTTCAATTAAAAAAGAAATTCTTCCGGCCCGATGAAGTGGCGGAGCTCCTCTCCCTCTCCCGCCGCACCGTCTACCGCATGATCAGGGACGGCCGACTCAACGGCATCCGCCTGGGCGCCGGTCCCTGGCGCATTCCCCGGGACCACCTGGCGGCCCTGCTCCCCCGTTTCTGACCGTCCCCCCTGCCAACCGATCGTCCCACCCCCCGGTTCCCCGGATATCTTCCTGAATCTCAGTTTGAACTGGGGAAACCGGGGGGAACACGACCCAGGAAACCCGCAACAAATAGAAATAAGAACCCGACACCTAAAACCAAAAAACCTAACCCCTATTACTACCTCATTTTATTGACAATTAATTTTGGTTTCGCCAACCTGGGTTCGTGGATGCCCACCAGTTGCGGGAATGTCGGGGGCGGCTGGAAAAATACCTGAAAGATCTTCTCGAGCCGCTTGGCCGCGCCGGACGGAGGCGCCGGGCAAACCTTTACGTCCGGGGTCTGCTCCTGGACGGGGAACGGGAATTCATTGAGGCCATGGCCGACCGGATGCCGGAGGGCAACCTCCAGGCCCTGCAGTAACCTATAGATCAGAGTCCCTGCGGTTTTAGGCCGGTGCCGAGGAGGCTGGTAGGGCGGGCTCAGCCCGCCCTCAGCTTCGATGGTCCTCCGGCCAGGCGCAGCCCCGGTAGGCAAGCCGGTTCTCAGCGCAAGCTCGGGAACCGGGGGAACACCCCTGTCAAGGGGGGGTGGGAGGGGGGTTTGGGGGGGGGGGGGGGGCCTGTGGTCCCCCGCCCCTCCCCTCAATATATATTCACCACACCCTCATTCAAGCTGCCAGCTTCTCCACCTTCACGGCGCAGACCTTGAGCTCGGGAATCTTGGCCGCGGGGTCGAAGGCCGGGTTGGTGAGCATGTTGGCCGCAGTCTCGGCAAAGTGGAAGGGGATGAAGACCACGCCCCGGTCCACCTTGGGGCTGAGCTTGGCCTTGATCTGGATCTCCCCACGGCGGGAGGACACCTTGATGCGCTCCCCGTCCTTGATCTTCATGGTCCGGGCGTCGGCGGGGTTGATCTCCACGTACCCCTCGGCCTGTTCCTGGTGCAGGCTGGGGGAGACCCGGGTCATGGTGCCGGTGTGGTAGTGCACAAAGGTGCGGCCGGTGCTGAGCCACATGGGGTAGTCCGCGTCGATCACCTCTGCCGGCGGTTTATAGGGGATGACGGAGAAGGCCCCCTTGCCCCGGGTGAAACGGTCTTTGTGCAGGAACACGGTGCCGGGGTGCTCGGGGGTGGGGCAGGGCCACTGCAGGCCCTTGTCGGCCAGACGGGCGTAGCTCATGCCCGCGTAGCTGGGCGTCAGGGACTTGATCTCCTCAAAAATCTCCTCCGGCGATTGGTAGTTCATGGGATAGCCGAACCGGGTGGACAGATCCCGGATGATTTCCCAGTCCGGACGGGATTCGCCCACGGGCGGGATGGCCTGGCGCACCAGGAGGACCCGGCGCTCCGTGTTGCTGAAGGTGCCTTCTTTCTCCGCAAAGCAGGCCCCGGGCAGCACCACATGGGCCATCCTGGCCGTCTGGGTGGGGAAGATGTCCTGGACGATGAGCAGCTCCACCTTCTTCAGGGACGATTCCACATGGTGCAGGTCCGGGTCGCTGAGCATGGGGTTTTCGCCCACCACGTAGAGTGCCTTGATCTTGCCGTCGTCGATGCCGTTGAACATCTCCAGGATGGTGAGCCCCGGCTTGTTGGGCAGCTCCCGGCCCCAGGCCTTGGAGAACTTGGCGTTGGCGGTCTCGTCGGCCACGGGCTGGTAGCCGGAAAAGACGTTGGGCAGCCCCCCCATGTCGCAGGCGCCCTGCACGTTGTTCTGGCCCCGCAGGGGGTTGACGCCGGCGGAGGCGAAGCCCACGTTGCCGGTGATCATAGCTAGGTTGGCCAGGGATTTGACGTTGTCCACGCCGGTGGTGTGCTGGGTGATGCCCATGCAATAGACGATGCTGGCGGGTTTCTCCTTGGCGAACATCTCAGCCATGCGCCTGAGGGTGGACGCGTCGATGCCGGTGATCTGGGCCACCTTGTCCGGCGGGTACTCCTCCAGCTTGGCCGCCAGTTCCGGGAAGCCTTCGGTGCGCTCGTCGATGTAAGCCTGGTCCTGCCACCCTTCTTTCAGAATGATATGCATCAGGCCGTTCAGCAGGGCCACGTCGGTGCCCAGGCGCTGCTGCACGGCGATATCCGCCAAGTCCGACATCTGGATCCAGCGGGGGTCGGCGACGATGATCTTGGCGCCTTTGGCCTTGGCCCGGAAGATCCATTTGGCGGCAATGGGGTGGTTTTCCGTGGTGTTGGAGCCGGTGATGAAGATGACCTTGGCGTCCTCCAACTCCGGCAGGGAGTTGGTCATGGCGCCCGAACCGAAAGCCGCGGCCAGACCGACCACGGTGGAGGAGTGTCAGAGGCGGGCGCAGTGATCGATATTGTTGGTGCCGATGGCGGCCCGGGAGAATTTGTTGAGCAGGAAATTCTCCTCATTGGTGACTTTGGCCGAAGCCAGGATGGCCACCGCGTCGGGACCATGCTGGTCCACGATGCGCCGCAGCCCCTGGGCGGCCGCGTCCAGGGCCTCGTCCCAGGTGGCCTGCACCTGTTGGCCGTTTTTCCGCACCAAGGGGTGCTTCAGGCGCTGGTCGCTGTTGATGAACTCGTGAATATTCCAACCTTTGATGCAGAGACTGCCCTGGCTCACCGGATGGGTCTTCATCGGCAGGGTGCTGATGACCGTGCCGTCCAGCACCTCCAGGAGCATGCCGCAACCGCAGCCGCAGTAGGAACAGATGGTGGGGACCGTGCGAAAATCCATGGATAAGCTCCTAACCCATTATTTTTCCAAGACTATTAATCTTTTTTCCCTGCAATTGTTCATATTAGCACAAATCAAGCCCCAGTCAAGGGCCGAGGCGCGCTCCGACAGGTTTTTTCTCTGAAATCAGCTTTCCCCGGGCAGCTTTCCCCTTTCAGCAAAAGCTAAAGAAGCTTTTGCAAAAATGATGCCTGCTGTCCTTCAAGACAGCGTCCAAGATCTCAAACATCTAAATATCGTGATTATTTGCTGCACTCAGAATGGCCCCCATGGAATTGAGGCAGGGGGCGGGAGTCTCCGCCCCCCGGCTCCTCCCCCGAAAGGCCGTTTTCAACCTCTTGCCGGACCTGGGCATCGGCTCCGGCGAGTGGTAAAATTATCCGACCATCCAACGCGTTTTTCACCCACGGGGACGACCGGTCCCGCGGTCTTAAGTGGGCCAAGGAGAAATTCTCATGAAATCGCCTGCGGTCTTCCTGGACCGGGACGGCACTATCAACGAAGAGATGGGGTACATCAACCACCTGAGTCGCTTGGTGCTGCTGCCCGGAGTGCCTGCGGCCATCCGGCGGCTGAACCAGGCCGGGTTCAAGGTGGTGGTGGTCACCAATCAATCCGGGGCGGCCCGGGGCTATTTCCCCTTTGAACTGGTGGAGGAGGTGCACCTCCTCCTGCGGGACCTGCTGGCCGCAGAAGGGGCGCACCTGGACGCCATCTATGCCTGCCTGCACCATCCCGGCGCGGGGTGCTCCTGCCGCAAGCCCAAACCCGGCCTGGTGCTGGAGGCGCTCCGGGACCTGGACCTGGACCCGGACCGCTCCTTCCTGGTGGGGGACCGTTACCGGGACATCGAAACCGGGGCCAACGCCGGGGTGGCCGGCATTCTGGTGCTCACCGGCTACGGCCGCGGGGAAAATGAGTACTTCGCCCGCACCGCCCAGGTCCAGCCCGTGCACGTCGCCGACAGCCTCCTGGACGCGGCGGAGTGGATCCTCCGGAACCACGGCGAAAACCGCTGAGAAGGCCACCACGACCCGCCTGGGCAAGGCCTTGTCGGAAACGGCTGGTCGTTGTCCGTGTTCGGCTTTCAGCCAGGAAACCATGCCGGGTGGTCTCTGCCCGCCAGCCGGTGCTCCGGGGCCCGGCTCGGGCCTTTTTCCTGCTTCCTTGAGAGGGCGGCTCCTAACCGTATCGGCATGAAGGTCTCGCCAATTTCATGTTCACCTATTGTGACGTGAGGTATAATAAAAGTGGCAAGATGGTGCGCGCTTGGTGAAAAAGTCAGCGCCGAGGCCGTATGGGGAAGGGGCAGGGTCCTGTGGCTCCCGGTCCGCTTCCCCATCTCACTTTCCGAGTCCTGTGATGGCAACCAACGAATCCTCCCGTCGTTATTGGCTCTGGCTGCGCCGGGCCGTGCAGATTATCCTTTTTCTGCTGTTTGTGGTCCTGTTTCTCAAGGCCGAATACGCCGGCCAGGAAATCCTGGCTTGGCCCGTGGACCTCTTTTTCCGGTTCGACCCCCTCCTCCTCACGGCCCACCTGTTGACCCTGAGCCCCCTGGTGGCGGGACTGTTCTGGTCCCTGGTCTTTGTGGTCCTGACCCTCATCCTGGGCCGCTTCTTCTGCGGCTGGGTCTGTCCCCTGGGCGCCACCCTGGACGCCTGCCGCCGTCTGCTGTTTTCCCCCCGGCCGGACCGGGGCGTGGCTGACCGCTGGCGGCGCGCCAAATACTATCTGCTCATCGCCCTGTTGGCCTCGGCGCCCTTCACCGTGAATCTGGTGGGCCTCTTTGATCCCCTCTCCCTCCTTTATCGAACCCTGGCCATCGTCTTATACCCCGCCTTCGGCTACGCCGTGGAAAGGGCCGGAACCGTGCTCTATCACCTGGGGCCTCCCGTCAGCGCCTTCAGTGAGCCTGTTTATCAGTTTTTCAAGGCCACGGTCCTCCCTTTTAAGCCCCTGGTCTATCTGCTCCCCTTCCTGACCCTGTTCCTCTTCGCCCTGGTGGTGGCCGCGGAGCGCTGGGACCGCCGCTTCTGGTGCCGGGCTCTGTGCCCCCTGGGAGCCCTTTATGGGCTGGTCGCCCGCTTTTCCCTGCTGCGGCGACGGCCCGCGGCGCTCTGCCCTGATTGCAGCGACTGCGCGGTGCTGTGCAAGATGGGGGCGCTGAGTGGGGGAAGGGTCCAGGAGCCGCCGACCCTGGCCCCATCCACCACAGCCCCTCCCCCAACCCCTGAGGGGGAACCGGGAAGGGACGTGAGATCACCAGGCCAACCCCTGAAGGCCCCCCACTCCTCCGCCGAATGCCAGCTCTGCCTGCGCTGCCTGAGTGAATGTGAGAAGGGTCGCGTGAGCTTCGCCTTCGGCGTCAAGGCCCCCCGGGCCCCCCTGGACCTGGGGCGCCGCCAGGTGGTCACCTCCCTGGCCGCGGGCGTAGCCCTGGTCCCCCTGGTGCGCCTGGGCTCCCTGGCCAGACCGCCCGACGAATACCTCATCCGGCCGCCCGGGGCGCAGAACGAGGCCGAGTTCCTCAGCCGCTGCATCCGCTGCGGGCAATGTATGAAAGTCTGTCTCACCAACGGACTGCAGCCGGTCCTCTGGGAAGCGGGGCTGGAAGGCCTCTACACCCCCCGGCTGGTGCCCCGGATGGGCTACTGCGCCCACACCTGCACCCTCTGCGGCCAGGTCTGCCCCACCGGGGCTATCCCCCAACTGACCCTGCCCGTTAAACAGGCCATGGTCCTGGGGGTGGCCGCCTTCGACCGCAACCGCTGCATCCCCTACACCGAAGGGGCGGACTGCCTGGTGTGCGAGGAGCACTGCCCCGTCTCCCCCAAGGCCATCACCTTCACCCTCCAGGAGGTGGTCAATCTCAAGGGCCGGAAAGTGCAGGTGAAACTTCCCGTAGTCCAGCCCGACCGCTGCATCGGCTGCGGCCACTGCGAAAAGGTCTGTCCCGTGGGCGGCGCGGCGGGCATCCGGGTCAGACGCTCCCTGAGGATGGAACTTTAGAGAAGGGGACGGGAGCAGATCACCCGCATGACGGTCCCCGCCGACTGCCCTTCCCTCCCTGGCCTGCAGTTGCTTGAACTCCCTTCGGTTTGCTAGTCCCGCCGGGAAGTTGGTTATCCGATTACAAAGTTCGTGGCAGGTCGATGTACAAACGTCCAGATAGGGCGGCCCGCGGCCGCCGCCCTCGGCGTGCACGGCACGCCCCATGACTGCCCCAGGAGCGGGTTTCAAAACCGCCCCTGCAGAATAGGGGTTTTCACGAAAAAAGTCGTTCCGTAGGGTGCGCCTCACGCACCATTGCCAGGCGCTGACGGCCGGCAGGGACGAGTTGTGTATGTCAAGTTCTGCAAATTGGTATAGGCATACGGTTTTTTAGTGCTCCCGAGCCACCACCGAGCCAAGCCGCGCAGGGCCGCCGAGAATGGGCCCAAATTTAGCTCGTCGGAGGTGGGCCAACGGCCCATGAGGAACTGCTATGAAAAGTTCCTTATCCCCCCTCTCCCCCGGCGGGGGAGAGGGGGGATAAGGGACTTTTCAAGACAGCGAGACCGCTCTTTCCAGTTGTTCCAGGATCTTATGGGCGGCGATGGTCTCATCAAGGTCCGCCCCCACAAATCCCTGGAGTTCCGCCATGGCCTGCCGGGCATACCCCAGCACTTTGCCGGCCAGAGACAACAACTGCCGATACGCCTTGTGCCGCACCTGCTCCTTACGGGCGCC
>VGSQ01000130.1 GCA_016874975.1 Deltaproteobacteria bacterium | reverse complement strand
AACCCTAAATTGTTGCCTCCTTCCAAAGGATGAGCACGCGAAGCAGACTGACCGTTTTGCGATGTCTGCCGTCGTTGAGCTTGAATCATCGGGAGCAGGCCATGGAGATCATTTACCCCAGGTGTTGCGGTTGGGACGTGCACAAGCGCAGCGTGGCGGCCTGTGTCCGCCGTCTGGAGGCGGACGGCCGCCTGGATCAGGAGACTCGGACCTTTGGAACCATGACCCGGGACCTCCTGGAGATGACCGATTGGCTGGCGGCAGCAGGGGTGACGCATGTGGCCATGGAGGCCACCGGAGTCTATTGGAAGCCTATCTACAACCTGCTGGAGGACCGTTTTACCCTGCTGTTGGTGAACGCCCGGCATGTGAAGCACGTCCCCCGGACGGAAGACCGACGTCAAGGACTGCCAGTGGCTGGCGCAACTGCTCCAGGCGGGGCTGTTGCAGCCGAGTTTTATCCCGGCCCGGCCCCAGCGCGAGTTTCGGGAGCTGACCCGCCACCGCTCCCAGTTGGTGGCCGAGAAGGCCCGGGTGGCCAACCGGCTGCAACAGGTCCTGGAAGGCGCCAACATCAAGTTGGCTTCGGTGGCCACTGACATTCTGGGCGCTTCCGGCCGGGACATGCTCCGGGCCTTGATCAGCGGCGAGACCGACGCCACCAAGATGGCGGACTTGGCCCGCAGGCAGTTGCGCAGCAAGATTCCCCAACTGCGTCCGGCCCTGGAAGGAAAGGTGACGGAGCATCACCGTTTTCTCCTGGGGCAGCTCCTGGCGCAGGTGGAGCATCTGGAAGGCCAGATCGAAGCCCTGAGCCGCCGCATCGAGGATCTCAGCGGCCCTTTCGCCCCGGCCCGGGAGGCGCTGGTCAGCCTGCCGGGTATTGAGCAACGCGCCGCCGAGAATGTGCTGGCGGAGATTGGCGCGGATATGTCGGTGTTTCCGTCGGAGCATCAACTGTCGTCGTGGGCTGGCGTCTGTCCTGGCAATAACGAAAGTGCGGGAAAAGGCAAGAGCGGGAAAACCACCAAGGGCAACCGTTGGCTGCGCACCGCCCTGGTACAGGCGGCCTGGGCCGCCAGCCGCAAGAAGGACTCCTACTTCCAGGCTCAGTATCGCCGCTTGGCGGCCCGACGGGGTAAGAAGCGGGCCATCCTGGCGGTGGCGCACTCCCTGTTGACGGTGATTTACCATATGCTGAAAGATGGCTCCACCTATAAAGACCTGGGCGGCGATTACTTCGATAAACTTAACAAAAACCGCCTGTTACCCTACTTCGTCAGGCGTATTAAAGATTTGGGGTTTCAGGTCACCCTTGAAGCGGCCTAAGTAACTTTTCGAAGCAGGGGGCTTTGAAAATGAAGCATCTGATGATGAGCGTGGTGATGGTGATGGTGATGGCAAGCCTGTTTTTTTTCCCCTCTTCCGGTCGGGGAGCTGAAGTCATCAAGCTGCCGCCGCCGGCACACCAGGGGAGCATGTCCGTGGAGGCGGCCCTGAAGGCCCGGCGCACGGTGCGGCGTTTTGCCGCCCGGGGGCTGAGCCTGGCGCAGATTTCCCAGTTGCTCTGGGCCACGGATGGGACAAGCGATCCTCGGGGCCTGCGCACCGCCCCTTCCGCGGGGGCCACTTTTCCCCTGGAGATTTATCTGGTGGCGGGGGATCGGGGCGTGGGCCAACTGGCGGCGGGGCTGTACCGCTACCGTCCCCAGGAGCACGCCCTGGAGTTGACCCAGAAAGGCGATCTGCGCCAGGCCGTGGCCCGGGCCTGCCTCTTCCAGGCCTGGATGGCCGAAGCCCCGGTGATGGTGGTCATTGCCGCGGAATTCGCCCGCTGCACCGCCCGCTACGGCCAGCGGGGGGTTATGTACACCCACATGGAGGTGGGGCACGCCGGGCAGAACCTCTTCCTCCAGGCCGAGGCTTTGGGGCTGGGGGCGGGCATCGTCGGCGCCTTTGAGGACCGCGGCCTGAGCCAGGTCCTGAAACTCCCGTCGCACCATCCCCCACTTCTGGTCATGCCGGTGGGGTATAAGCACTAGGCGATGGCGGGGCGAGGGGCCCGTACTTCCAGCCCTCTCCCCCGAACCTTTGATGGCGGGGAGTCCTCCACCCGGTTCCCGCGGTGGCCGCGGGAACCGGGTGGAAAGCCGGACCCCGGAATCTGCCCCGCGGTCCCTATTTAGCCGGCACTTCCACCGTAAAGAACAGGGTGTGTCCCTGGCGTTTGATGAGGAAGCGGGCGTGGCTGTCCTTGGTGAGGGCGGCCACCAGGGTGCGATAATCCTGCACCGTTTTGACGGCCTTGCCGTTGATTTCCAAAATGAGATCGCCGGCACGCAAGCCCGCTTCGGCCGCGGTGGAGCCCGGGGTCACCCGCACCACCACCACGCCCTCGGATTCTTTGAGTCCCAGTTGGCGGGCCAGGTTGGGGTCCAGGTTCTCCACGGTCAGGCCGATCAGGGGCTCCTCGGTGCGGTCTTCCGGGACCCGGGCGGTTTTTTCCTCTTTGAGCTCAGCCACCGTCAGGCTGAAGGTCTTTTCCTTGCCCTGGCGCAGCACCTTCAGGGTCGCTTTGGTGCCGGGGGCGGTGCCGGCCACCAGGCGGGGCAGTTCGTGCATCTCCTTGACGGGGATGCCGTTGAACTCAATGATGATGTCGCCGCGTTGGAGACCGGCCTGCTGCGCCGGGGTGCCGGGGTTGACTTCCGCCACCAGGGCGCCCCGGGCCTCATCCAGGCCGAAGGATTTGGCCAACTCCGCCGTGACGGTCTGCACCTGCACGCCCAGCATGCCCCGGACCACTTTGCCCTTCTCCATGAGCTGGGGAATGATGGTCTTGGCCACATTGCTGGGGATGGCGAAGCCGATGCCCTGGCCTGTGGCCACGATGGCGGTGTTGATGCCCACCACTTCGCCCTTCAGATTGACCAGGGGGCCGCCGCTGTTGCCGGGGTTGATGGCCGCGTCGGTTTGCAGGAAGTTGTCATAAGGCCCGGCGCCGATAACCCGCCCTTTGGCGCTGATGATCCCCTGGGTGACGGTGTGGCTGAGCCCGAAGGGATTGCCCACGGCTATGACCCAGTCCCCCACCCGGATGGCGTCCGAATCACCCAGGGACAGGAAGGGGAAGGGGCCGCCGCCCTCGATTTTGAGGATGGCCAGGTCGGTCTTGGGATCACGCCCTTTTACGGTCACCTTGTACTCTTTGCCCCCGGCCAGCTTGACCTTGATTTTGTCGGCCCCCTCAATGACATGGTTGTTGGTCAGGAGGGTGCCCTGGGCGTCCACGATAAAACCGGAGCCCAGGGAGCGTTGTTTGTGCTCCCGGGGGATGTCGCCGAAAAACTTGTCGAAGAAATCCTTGAGGGGGTCGCCTCTGCCGCCGAAGGGTGAGGGTCCGAAGAACTCCCGCATGCGCTCCCGGGTCTTCACTACTTTCTCGGCGCTGATGTTGACCACGGCCGGCGAGAGGTTCTGGGCCAGGTCGGCGAAGGTTTCCGGGGCCAGCGCCGCCCGGGCGGGGGACAGGAGGGCCGGACCGCCGAGGCAGAGGACCGCCAGCCAGACGATAAAGACAATGCTACGGTGATTCTTGACCTTTCCGGGGAGCATGCTCCTTCTCCTTGGACCCTGTCTGGGTCAGGTTTTCGTCAATTTTGGGGATTTCCGTTTTCCTTCCCACCACCACCAGCAGGTAGTGCTCGGGCTGTAGATATTGCTGCGCCACCCGCTGCAGGTCCGCTGCGGTCAGCCCCCGGATGAGGCCGGGATAGCGGGAGGGGTAGTCCAATCCCAGGCCGTAGAGCTCCACATAGGCCATCACCCAGGCCCGCTTGCTCAGGGAGTCGATCTTCCGGGGGAAGCTGCCGATAAGATAGCTCTTGGCGTCTTCCAGCTCCTCCGGACTGACGGGCTCGGAGCGGAGGCGCTGGATCTCCTTGAGCACCTGCTCCACGGCTTTGCCGGCATTGGCGTTCTTGGTCTCCAGGGTGACGGTGATGGAGCCCGGCTGCAAGCCGGCATCGAAACTGCTGTGGACGCTGTACACCAGGCCCCGTTGTTCCCGGATATTGTCCATCAGGCGGGAGGCGAACCCGCTGGCCCCCAGGATATAGTCCAGCACTTGGAAAGCGTAATAGTCCGGGTTCTGCCGGGACATCCCCAGGTGGCCCCAGATGATGTTGGCCTGGGTGATGTCTTTATCGATGATCAAGGCCTCCGGTTTATTAAGCGGGGGCGCCGGAGGAATTTTCAGCTCCGGAATGTCGGCGGCCTCCCAGGAGCCGAAAATCTTCTCCACCCAGGTTCCGGCTTCGTCCTGGGAGAGGTCGCCCACCACCGTGAGGATGCTGTTGTTGGGGCGGTAGAGCTTGCGGTGGAATTCCACCACGTCCTGGCGGGTGATGGCCGTCAAGCCCTCGGGGGTGCCCTTGAGGGGGTGGGCGTAGGGGTTGGGTCCGAAGAGGCGTTTGTCAAAGGCCCGGGCCGCCACGACGCCGGGTTCGTCCTCTTCGCTCTTGAGGGCCGCTTTGAGCTGGGAGACCTTCTGCTTCAGCTCCTCCGGCGCAAAAACCGGGTTTTTGAGGATGTCCTGGAAGAGGTCCAGTCCCTCGTCCAGGTCTTTTTTGAGGACCGTGAGGCTAATGGAGGAGTAGTCATCCCCGCCCGTGGAGCTGAACCGGGCCCCCAAAAAGTCCACCTCCCTGGCTATCTGGGCGGCGTTCCGGGTTTTGGTGCCCTGAAGCAGCAGCAGGGCGGTGAGGTTGGCCAGCCCCGCCTTGCCGGCCGGGTCCCGCAAGGCGCCGGCCTTGACCACCAGGTTGATGGTGACCAGCGGCAGATTGGTCTGCTCCGAGAAGAGCCAGACCAGACCGTTGGGCAGTTCCCGGCGCACTCCCAGGGCCTGCAGCGTGGGGGCCCCGGAGGTGGCGGGAGGGGCCGCCAGGAGGAGGATGAGCATAAGGGCGAACCCTCTCCTGAGGAAGCCTCCCGCCGGCAGGCGCCGGCCCCCGGGCCGGAGTCGTTTCCAGAGCATCGTAAGCGCCACCTTTAGGAAAAGATCACAGGCGAGACGCCTGTGCCGCTGATGGCCGGCTTGTGGTTTGCCGACAAAGAATTCAATTTACCGACCGCATTATTCAACCATGCCTGACGGAAAGATGCCTTGAGTTGAGATACCTTTTTAGTGTTCGGGATGACGGAAACAATAATTTTCCCGAGCAGCTGTCGACGGCGGCCCGAGGCTGCGTGGGGCCGGCGGAGCCGCGCCCCGCCAGGTCTTCCCGATGCACCCGGAACCCGGAACCTGCAAGCTGCAAGTCGCAGGGCGCCCCCCGCTCCCCCGGCCCTCATCCCACCAAAGCCGGACGGCCGCCTCAGGGCATCTCTTTGCCGGAGCGGTACCGCTTCTCCAGCGGCTTGCTGGTCTTGAGGGGGATGAGGACGCCCACGGTGCGGTTGGTGGGCACGAAGTACTTGCGGGCCACCCGGCGCACGTCTTCGGCGGTCACCTGGTTGACCTTGGGGACAAATTCCCGCACCAGGGTCCAGCGGGCCACGGTGGCCAGTTTGCCCAACACCATGCCCCGGTAGAACAGGGAATCCATGGACATGTAAAAGGCGGCGGTCACCTGGTTCTTCGCCTTTTGGAGCTCTTTGTCGTCCAGCAGTTCCGTCTGCAGGCGCCGGATCTCCGTTTCCAGGGCGCTTTCCAGTTGTCCCACCGTTTTCTGCGGCATGGGCTGCCCATAAAAGAGGAAGAGGGAGGGGTGGGCGGTGTCCAGGTCATAGTCCGCCCCCACCTCCAGGGCCAGCTTATCCTTGTAAACCAGGCGGTGATAGAGGCGGGAACTCCGGCCCTTGGCCAGCAGGCGCACCATCAGCTCCAGCACGAAGGCGTCGGGGTTCTCCCAGTTGGGGACGTGGTAAGCCATCACCAGAAAGGGGAACTGGGCCTCCCGGTGCACCGCCACCCGCCGCTCTCCATACTGGGGAGGCTCCACGGAGGTCACCGCCGGGGGCGGGGGGCCGGCGGGAATGGCGCCATAGGCCGCCTCGATGAGGGCCATGGTTTCCTGGGGGTCGATGTCGCCCACCACCACCACGGTGGCGTTGTCGGGCTGGTAATAGGTGCGGTAATATTTCTGGAAGTCTTCCCGGGTGATGCTTTCAATATCATTGAACCAGCCGATGATGGGCCACTGGTAGGGGTGAGCCTTGAAGGCGGCAGCCCGGGTCTCCTCCAGGAGAAAGCTCACCGGATCGTCCTCGGTGCGCATGCGCCGCTCTTCCAGGACCACCTTCTTTTCCGTGTTGAAGGCCTCCTGGTCGACGTTGAGCCCCTGCATGCGGTCGGCTTCCATCTCCAGCCAGCGCTTCAGCTCGGTCTTGGGGCCGTTCTGGTAATAAGCCGTGTAATCCCGGCTGGTGAAGGCGTTGTCACTGCCGCCGGATTTCTGCACGATGCGGGAAAACACCTTGGAACCGTACCTGGCGGTGCCCCGAAACATGAGGTGCTCGGTCAGGTGGGAAATGCCGGTCTTGCCCAATTCTTCATTCCGGGAGCCCACTTTGTACCAAATCTGCACGCTGATCAGGGGGGCGCGGGACTCCTTGAGGAACAGCACCTGGAGGCCGTTGGCCAAACGGTGCTCCTGCACCTGGGCGAAAGGGTCGGCATCGGCCGCCGCCGGCGGCGCCTGGGCAAGCATGCTCCCCAGCGCCAGACCGGCGACCAGCAGGGCCGCCAGGAGTCGCCAGGGTCGCGGTAGATGGGAATACCATGCCTGAGCCGGCATCAGTCATCCTTATGATCTGAAGTCAACTTCCTAACCTTGAAAAAAGATATATTTTTCCTCCCCAATTTTCAAGACAGTTACTCATGAGCCTTCGGCTCACCCCCAAAGCCTGAAAAGATCTCCCCCTCACCCCAGCCCTCTCCCCCGGCGGGGGAGAGGGGGGATAAGGGACTTTTCAAGACAGCGAGACCGCTCTTTCCAGTTGTTCCAGGATCTTATGGGCGGCGATGGTCTCATCA
>VGSQ01000129.1 GCA_016874975.1 Deltaproteobacteria bacterium | reverse complement strand
CCTCCCCCACAGAAAGACTTTTCAAGACAGGTAATTCCCAGGAGGTGCGCCATTTCTGAGTTTGCCTATTTCCGGGACGCCCGCGTCCTCATCACCGGCGGGGCGGGGATGATCGGCAGCGCCATCGCCCGGCTGCTGGCGGCCCACGGGGCCGAGGTCACGGTGCTGGACGCCATGCTGCCCCAATACGGCGGCAACCGCTTCAACCTGGAAGACATCTGGGACCGCATCGTCTTCGTCAAGGGCGACGTCCGGGATTCGGACCTCATGAAGCGCGTGGTGGATGGGGCCGACTTCGTCTTCAGCCTGGCCGCCCAGGTAAGTTACGTGGACAGCAACCTCGACCCCCTGCTGGACCTGGACATCAACTGCCGGGGGCACCTCCACCTGCTCATGGCCTTAAGCCAGGTCAACCGGCTGGCCAAGGTGGTCTTCACCAGTTCCCGGTTCGTTTACGGCACCATCAATTACAACCCCGTGGACGAAAACCACCCCTTCAACTGCCTGAGCATCTACGGCATCCACAAACTGGCGGGGGAAAAGTATTACCGCTTTTATCACGACGCCCACGGCCTGCACACCGTCAACCTGCGCCTGGCCAACCCTTACGGCCCCCGCCAGCAGATGCGCCACAGCAAATACGGCATCGTCAACTGGTTCATCCGCCTGGCCCTGGAAGGCAACCCCCTCACCGTCTTCGGCGACGGCGCCCAGCAGCGGGACTACGTCTATGTGGAGGACGTGGCCGAAGCCGCGCTCTGCGCCGCCCTCTCTCCGGACACGGCCGGGGATACCTACAATGTGGGCTCCGGTTACGGCACGCCTTTTATTGAGATGGTGCGGGTGGTGGCCGAACTCCTGCCGGGGACGGAGGTCCAGCACCTGCCCTGGCCGGCGGACCGCTACTTCGTGGAAACGGGGGACTACGTCAGCGACATCGCCAAGATCCGGGCCGCCACCACCTGGTCGCCCCGGACCAGCCTGCGGGAGGGCATCGCCCGGACCATCGACTTTTACCGGCAGCACCGGGATTATTACTGGTGAAGGGGAGGAACGACTGTCCGTGACCGCGCCCCTGCCCCCGAGACGCCGCCGCTTCGGCCACCGCCTGGCCGCCTTCCTGGGCGACCTGTGGTACCGCCTGGACCGCCGCCATCGCGAGGTGGTGCGCCGCAACCTGGAATTCGCCTATGGTCCGGAGTTGACGCCCCGGGAGCGGGAGCGCATCGCCCGGGCGGTCTTCGCCAACTTCCTGCGCTTTGCCTGGGAACTGGCGGAGCTGCTGTTGCTGCCCCTCAGCCTCATCAAGCGGCGGGTGGTCTTCCTCGGCGTGGAAAATATGGAGGCCGCCCTGGCCCGGGGCAAGGGCGTCATTTCCATCGCCGCCCACGCCGGCAATTGGGAGTACACGGTGCTGGGTTATGGCCTGCAGTTCGGGGCGGTGGCGGTGGTGGCCCGGGAGCTGGCCCACCCCCTGGCCCACCGCCTGGCCCGGCGCCTGCGGGAGCGGGGCGGCAACTGGATGGTCAACAAGCAGCGGGCCCTGAGGGACATCCTGGCGCATCTGCAGCGCAACCGCATCGTGGGCATCGTCATCGACCAGAACACCTCCAGCAAGGAAGGCCTGCTGGTGGACTTTTTCGGGCGCCCGGCCCGCACCACCCCGGTGGCCGCGCTGCTGGCCCGCCACCGGGAGGTGCCCGTGGTCCCCAGTCTCTCCCGGCGTCTGGCCGACGGCCGCCACCTGTTGGTCTTCTTCCCGGCCATCCCCATGGTGAAGACCGACGACCCGGAGGCGGACATCCAGCGCCACCTGCAGGAACAGAACCGCATCATCGAGGCCTGGGTGCGGGCCGAGCCCAGCCAGTGGCTCTGGCTCCACCGCCGCTGGAAGAATCAGTTTCCGGAATTATACGAGGGGGAGAAAAAGTGACATGACGAAACCGGACGAAACCTTTCTGAAAACCATGCAGGAGCGGGCCGCGGCCCAGCAGATCGCCCGCTGGTTCGGGATTGAACTGGCGGAGGTGCGGCCCGGCTATGCCCGCACGGTGATGACCTGCCGGCCGGAGATGGCCAACATGCTGGGCATGATCCACGGCACCGCGGTCTTCGCCCTCATCGACGAAGCCTTCCAGGCGTCCTGCAACGCCCACGGCGCCGTGGCCGTGGCCCTGTCCATGAGCCTCACCTTCCACCACGCCCCGGCGATGGACGCCCGGCTCAGCGCCGAGTCCCGGGAAATCCACGCCGGCCGCCGCACCGCCACCTACCAGATCACCGTCACCGACGAGGCGGGCCACCCCATCGCCTCCTGCCAGGCCCTGGCCTACCGCAAGGACAAGCCGCACGGGTGGTAAAGGGGAGGGGGTAGCGGGGGTCAGGGGTCAGGTGTCAGGTGTCGGCGTTTGGGTTTTGATCAGAATGTCATCAGGCAACACGGGTCGAACCGTTGGATGCGGCTTCCTTAGGTCGGACACCCGCCCGGGGCCGGCCCTGCTCCGCCCCGGGAGGTCGGCCGGGCTGGGGCCGCCTCATGGCCTGATACCAGCTTCGCTGCAAGCGCGGGCTCTGCCCGCCGCCGGCCCCCGGCTATGGTGCGTAAGACGCACCCCACGGCAGGGCTTTAAGCAGGCTGAAGTCGGGGTTCCGGTCCCGGCGGGTCAGGCGGCCGGCCGCCGATCCAGGGCGTGGCGCAGGGTTTGGGCCAGGGAATTGATCATCACCGGTTTGAGGAGGAGGGCCTGGACGCCCAGCTCCTGGGCGTCCTTGTCCTCGCAGCGTTCGCTGAAGCCGGTGCAGAGGATGATGGGCAGATCCGGCCGGATCAGGCGGATCTCCCGGGAGAGCTGGTCACCCGTAAGCTTGGGCATGGTCATGTCGGACAGGACCAGGTCGAACTCCTGGGGCTGATTGGCGACGAGGCGCATCGCCTCTACACTGTCGGCAACGGCGGTGACCTGGTAGCCCAGATGCTGGAGCAGGCGCCGGGTCACCCGCAGCACCGCCTCTTCATCGTCCACCAGCAGGATGTGTTCGGTGCCGCCGGGCAATTCCCGGGGAGAGGGGACTGCCTCGGGCTTGTCTTGCCGGGCTTGGGGCCAGAAGACCTGGAAGGTGGTCCCCCGGCCCGGTTCGCTCTCCACCAGGATGTGGCCGCCGGCCTCCTTGACGATGCCGTGCACGATGGCCAGACCCAGCCCCGAGCCCTCACTCGCGGTTTTGGTGGTGAAGTAGGGTTCAAAAATGCGGTCCAGGACGTCTTTGCTCATGCCCGAACCGGTGTCGCTCACGGTCATGACCGCGTAAAGGCCGGGGGTCAGTTCGGGGTGGGCGGCGGCGAATTCGCCGTTAACCTCACACTCTTCCAGGCGGATGGCAAGGGTTCCCCCCTGGTCCCGCATGGCCTGGTAGGAGTTGGTCCCCAGGTTCATGAGCACCTGGTGGAACTGGGAAGGATCGGCCACCACCATCACCTCATCGGCCTTCAGGTCGGCCGTGATCTCAATGGTGGCGGGCAGGGAGGAGCGCAGCAGCTTGATGCCTTCCTGGACGATCTCCCGCAGCAGCACGCTCTGGGGTTCGGGGGCGGTCTTGCGGCCGAAGGTGAGGATCTGCTGCACCAGTTCCCGGGCGTGCAGGCCCGCGGTGAGGACCTGTTCCAGGTCGTGGCGCAGGGAGCTTTGGGGGGAGAGTTCCCCCAGCACCAGCTCCAGGTAGCCGAGCATGGGGGTGAGCAGGTTGTTGAAGTCGTGGGCCACCCCTCCCGCCAGGGTGCCCAGGGCCTCCATCTTCTGGGCCTGGTAGAGGCGCTCCTGGGCAGCCTTGAGAGCCTCCTCCCCCTGCTTCCGTTCGGTGATGTCCCGGGCGATGCCGGTGATGCCGATGATCTCCTGCCGCTCATTAAAAATGGGGGTGCGGATGGTTTCGAGCCAGCGCCGTTGCCCCTGGCTGTCCGGCAGGGGCTCCTCCACCTGCATCTGCCGGCCGCTTGCCAGAACCTGGGCGTCCTCCGCCTGATAGAGCCGGGCCAGGTCCGGGGGCCAGATCTCCTGGTCCGTTTTGCCCACCAGGTCCGCCGGGGCGACCCCGCAGAACCGGGCCAGGGGTTCGTTCACGGCCAGGTAGCGACCGTCCTTGTCTTTGAGCCAGGCGATGTCGGGGATATTGCTGAGGATGGCCGTCTGCTGGAGCTTGCTCTCCTGGGCGGCCTTCTGAGCTTCCTTCCGGCTGGTGACGTCCCGGGCGATGGTCAGCACCAGGTCCTGGCCCTGGATGTGCACGGGGAAGCTGCGCACCTCCACGACGGCCTCCTCGCCGTTTTTGCGGAACACCGGGAATTCCACCGGGCCCACCTTGCTGCCCTGGCGGGCGGCGGCCAGCATCTGGGAGGCCAACTGGATCTGCTGGGCCGCCAGGATGGGCAGGCTCAGATAACTCTGGCCCCGCAATTCCTCCCGGGAATAGCCCAGAATCTCCTCGGCGGCCCGGTTGCCGTCAAGAAAAACGCCGTCCCGGGAGTGCAGGAAAAGAGCGTCGGGAGCATATTCAAACAGGAGCTTGAAACGCTCCTCCGATTCCCGCAGGGCCTGGTCGGTCCGGCGCCGAGCGGTGATGTCCTCCAGCACCCCCATGACGCCCATCACCCTGCCGTGGGCGTCCACCAGGGGGGCCGCCGACAGGCTGATGTCCACCGGTGAACCGTCTTTATGGAGGCGGCGAATCTCCTTACCGGCGAAGGAGGCCCCCTGCAGGACAGCCTCCCGCAGGGCCCGGTGTTCCTCTTGCTGGGTCGTTGGGATGATGGGGTTGGGCCGGCCCAGGACCTCCTGGGCGGTCCAGCCGAAGACCCGCTCGGCCGCAGGATTCCACAGGATCACGCGGCTCTCCCGGTCAACCGCGATGATGGGCAGGGGCGAGGCCTGCACCAGGGCCTGGACGGTGTTCAGGGCTTCCTTCAGGGCCTCCTCGGTCTGCCGCCGCTGGCTGACGTCCTGGCCGATGCACAAAAGTTCCCGGGTCCGGCCGGACTCGTCCAAAATGGCCTGGCAGCTCCAGGAGACCCAGACCCGGTTGCCGTCGGCCTTCTGGTGTTGACATTCCAGGCCGGCGTAGAGCTCGCCCCGACGGCTCACCTCCAGCAGGCCGTGGTTGACGGCCGCGCCCGGCGAAGGCGCAGGAATGATAGTCCCCACCAGGTGCCGACCCACCAGCTCCTCCCGGGAAAAACCGAAGAAGCGCTGGGCAAAGGCATTGACAAAGGTAATTTGTCCCCGGGTGTCCAGACGCAGGATGAGGCTGTTGGCCTGCTCCACCAGACCGGCATAGCGCGACTCATGGGCCTTCAGCAATTCCTCCGCCTTCTGAATCTGGTTGATCTCCTCTTGCAGGCGGCGATTGCGGTCCTCCACCTGCCGCCGCTGCTGGTCCGCCTCTTCCAGGCGGGAGTGCCACAGCGCGGCCCGCACCTGGCCCCAGACGGCGAGACCCAGTCCCCCCAGCATCAGCAAGGCCAGGAATCCCACCCCCCCCAGAAAATATTGGGAATATCCTTCCTCGAACACCTGGGCCGCGGGGCTGACGGTCAACAGGGAAAAGGGCGTGTCTTCGATGGAGAGCTTGAGGCCCACCATCTCTTCCCACAAGTCGTTCTCCGGCTGAGGCTTCACCCTGCCGGGCTGGCCCAGCGGCGCCCGGAGGGCTGCCAGGATGTGGGTGAGCAAAATCTTTTCCCCCGTCTGCCCGTGGATGGTGAACGGCTCTCCTTTTTCATCGAGGATGGCCGCCATCATGCCGGGGCGCCCCAGGGAGGGCTTGAGGAACTGATTGGCCAGGGTGGGGTAGGAGACCCAGGCCACCAGGTGGCCCACCTGTTTGCCGTGCAGCAGGCCGGGCTGGCAGAGGCCGATCTTCAGACCTCCGTCCCAGACCAGGGAAAAGAACCGGGGGGAGGTGTGCGCCGCCTCCAGTTGCTGCGGCCAGGCCACCGCCGGCTCCCAGGAAATTTCCTCGAAGCTGCGGTCCAGCAGCACCCGGCCTTTGTCATTGAGGAGCGTGACCCGCTGGAACACGCGCTCCCCCCGGACGCGGTGCGAATCCAGGAAACGGTCCAGGAGCCGCCTCAACTCCCCGGCCGTGGCGCTGTCTGCGGCAAACCTGCCGGCCCCCACCTCCTCCCAGAAGCGGGCGGCCTCGATTCTGCCTACCAGGGTGCTCACCTCCCGGCGCAAATTGCCCAGATAGTAGTGCACCATGAAGGCCCGTTCCCCGGCGTTTTCCTTGAATTGCTCCAGTTTCAGGGTGTTGAGGGCCTGCTGGGAGGAGAAGAGGCTGGCCAGCAGAAAGAGGATGAAACCGGCCAGGGCGGAGCCGGCCAGGATGATGGCGATGATCACCTTGCGGTGAGAGCGAAAGACCCCCTGCATGGGTGCACGCGTCCCGATGACCGCCGCCTTGCCGGCGGCGAGGATGAAAGGCAGCTTGGCGGCCCGGGCGGCGGCCCGGCCGACCCTGCTTCAGGGTGAGGCGCACGGCGGGAGGCCGGAACGCCCCGGCCCCCTTCCTGCCCGGCCGCCTTGGCCCGGTTGTCCAACTCTCTCTTCTTATCGGACGCCGCCGGGGGAAATCTTTAGGAGTTTGTTATCATGCTTTTGACATTTCTTCCGTGGTATTAATACTACTCCGACAGATAAATGTTCAATTCAACATTTTCATATTTTCATTAGGCATTTTGACAGTTGATGCCGGATATCGGGCAACGAAGGCATATCTCGCGCCCGCTCTTTTCGCCGCCACCGCTCCGAGGAGCGCGTCGGACATCTTCTTAGCGGCCACGATTTCAGGGAAGCATCCTTCAGTTGAAAGAATCTTTCCCCGGTGTCTTGGGGCGCGGCAATTTCTTCATCCCCAGGCTCTGCTGCCGCTGTTTTTTTTCTTGGAGGCGCAGTCGGGTGCTGAAGTAGTGGCGCAACTCAAAGCCATCGCGCCTCTGTCGGCGCCTTTCGATGAGCAGCCAAACCTCCTCCTGCACCACACCCTGACGATAACTTTGGGCCGGCCAGACACGCCGGGACACCGCTTCCACCACCAAGGGCGCTCCCCGGCTATCTCGGCGCAATTCCAGATGTTCCCAAGCCTCTTCGTCTATCTGTCGGCCCAGTTCAGAGACCTTGACCGGTCCGGAT
>VGSQ01000128.1 GCA_016874975.1 Deltaproteobacteria bacterium | reverse complement strand
GAAAAAATGCCTTCCAGCTTTGATGTTTCGGCCCTGAGAGAAAAGGAGGCGCAGATCAAAAAGGTCTCCGGACCTGTAATAGCCTTCGTCTCAGGCTCCCTCCCCCTTGATGGGGGAGGGCTGGGGGGGGGGTGGCTAAATTATTAGTGATGACAAGGAGGCGCCTAATTCGCCCCCCTCTCCCAACCCCCTCCCACCGTGGGGAGGGGGCTGGTAAAACAGGCAACTGCAAAATCCCTACCGGACAGCACTGATACAACAGTTATCCTGGCCTCCGGGAAACGGCGGCCGGCCGGGGAGGCGCCGCGCCTTTCCAGACGTTGAAAGCGGTGGGCCCCTATGGTATGATGCGCCCAATTCGGGGGGAAGGTATGCGTGTCCGACGGTCCTGGATGGTGGTGCCGCTGCTCCTGGCGCTCTTGCTGGGGGCGGCTGGGGCTGAGGAGGTGGATCTCTTCCAGGGAGAGCGCTTCCAGGGTGGGGCCTGGCGCTTGCGGGCCGAAAAAGTCCTCTATGACGCGGGGGACCGCACCTACACCGCGGAAGGAAGGGTGGAGGTGGTGCAGGGCGACCGCCGGCTCAGCGCCGACCAGGCCGTGGTCCATGAAACCACCAAGGTGGCGACGCTGCAGGGCCGGGTGGTGATCGTCGCCGGAGAGGACATCCTCACCGGCGAATCCGGCGCTTTCAACCTGGCCACCCGCATGGGCGAACTGCAGGGCGCCCGCCTCTTCGTCAAGCGCAACCATTTCCACGTGGACGGGCGCCTCATCCGCAAGACCGGGGAGAACTCCTACTATGCCGAAGGGGTCAAAGTCACCACCTGCGACGCCGACCGCCCCTTCTGGAGTTTCACCGCCGACCGCCTGACGGTGGTCCAGGAAGGCCAGGCCACGGCCCACGGCGCCAGCTTCCGCCTGGCCGGCGTGCCGGTCCTCTATATGCCCTGGACCATGCTTCCCGTGGGCACCCAGCGGCAGAGCGGCTTTCTCATGCCCAATGTCGCCTTCCACCGCACCAGCGGCAGCGTGGTGGAGCTGCCTTTTTATTGGGCCATCACCAACCACATGGACGCCACCTTCTTTCAGACGGTCATCACCAGCCGGGGCTACCTCCAGGGCCTGGAATACCGTTACCGGTCCCACCGGGAGGGCGGAGGCACGATTCGGGGCTCCTATCTCTATGACCGCAAGGACACGGCGCCCACCCACCACCGGTTTTGGGTGGCCGGGATGATGAACCAGCCCCTGGGGGATCACTGGCAGTTCCGGGGCACCGTGGACCGGGTCAGCGACGGGGCTTATCTGAAGGACTTCAACTTCGGGTATCTGGGCGCCCCCCGCTACTCCCGGGATCTGCTGCGGGACTACGGCCGGGATCTGGAGGCGGAGGACGTGAAGACCCGGGTCTCCCACGCGGTGCTGAGCGGGACCTATCCCTGGGGGAACTTCACGGCTTATGGGCGCTTTTACCAACACCTGCGCTCCCCGGAGCCCCTGCCCTACCAGCGCATGCCCGGTCTGGCCTTCAGCACCGTGTCCCTGCCGGTGGGTCAACTGCCCCTGCGGGTGGCGGTGGATTCCTCCTATACCTACTTTTACCAGAAAGACGGGCAGAAGGGACAGCGCCTGGACCTCCATCCCCAGATTCTGTGTAATCTCCAGCCGGTGCCGGCCCTGCAGCTGCAATCCCGGGTGGGCTTTCGGGAAACCCTCTTCCGGATCAACCAACACGTTCCCGACGGCCCCACGGGGAATTATCTGGGTCGCACCCTGTATGACCTGAAGGTTTCCCTGGCCAGCCACTGGTTTAAGGATTTCGGCCGGGACGGCGACCGGCCCGAATATTTGCGCCATCTGCTGCGTCCGGAGATCTCCTACTGGAACATGCCCCGCTACGACGCCCGGCGCTTTCCCGCCTTCGACCCCTATGACCTGGGCTGGCGGGACCGGGCCAACCGCAACCTGCCCCTGAGGGAGGGAGACGATCCCCTGGGAGGGGTGAATGCCGTCACCTACGGCTTTTCCAGCCATCTCCTCCGGCGGGAGCAGACCCGCCAGGGCCAGGCGGCGGTGCGGGACATCCTCTGGTTCCGCTTCACCCAGAGCGCCTTTTTCACCTCCACCAGCATGGCCCTGGACGGCACCACCTACTCCCAGCGACGCTTTTCCGACCTTTTGGGGGAGCTGGAGTTCTACCCCTGGCGGCGGCTCACCCTGGGGTTCACCGGCGGCGTCTCCCCCTACCGGGAGGGCTTCAACCGGGCCAACGTCAAAGTGGTGTTCTATGACCGACAGCGGGAAAAATACCTGAATATCAACTACCTTTATATCAAGAACTACGCCAACCAGATCAATATTACTTCATACCTGGACCTGCTGCCGTCGGTGAAGACCTGGCTGACCACCAGCTACACCCTGCTCAACAACCGGAAGCTGGAGCGCCAGTACGGCATCATCCTGCAGCGCCAGTGCTGGGGCGTGGCCGTGAGCTACACCGCCCGGCCCGACGACCAGCGCGTCGGCGTCTCCCTGATCCTGCCGGGGCTCACCGAGCGGTTCAAAAAGATGCCGGTGCGTATGCCCGACGAGGGTCGGGAAGACAAGCCGGTGGCCGTCCAGGCGGTGAAGTAAGAACAAGGAGGAAGTAAAACAGCATGAAACTGGCTATGTTCGGCGCCGGCTATGTGGGCCTGGTGACCGCCACCTGCTTTGCGGAAATGGGCAATGAAGTGGTCTGCATGGACACCGACGCCGCCAAGGTGGAGGCCTTGCAGCAAGGCCGCATCCCCATCTATGAACCGGGTCTGGAAGACTATGTGCGGCGCAACCTCGAGGAAAACCGCCTCTTTTTCACCACTGATCTGGCCGAAGCGGTGGCTCACGGCCTCATTCTCCTCATCGCCGTGGGCACGCCCCAGGACACCGACGGCTCCGCGGACCTCTCCGCGGTGCTGGCCGTAGCCCGGGAAATCGGCCGCCACATGAACGGCTACAAGGTCATTGTGGAAAAATCCACCGTCCCCGTGGGCACCGCCCTCCTGGTGCGCCAGGCCGTCAGCGAAGAACTCCGGGCCCGGGGGGTGGAGTTCGAGTTCGACGTGGTCTCCAACCCCGAGTTCCTCAAGGAAGGCACCGCGGTGGACGACTTCATGAAGCCCGACCGGGTGGTGGTGGGCTGCGACGACGTGCGGGTGGCCGAACTGATGAAGGAGCTTTACGCCCCCTTCGTCCGCACCAACCATCCCATCATCATTATGGACGTGGTGTCCGCGGAGCTGACCAAGTATGCGGCCAACGCCTTTCTGGCCACCAAGATTTCCTTCATCAACGAAATCGCCAACATTTGCGCCCGCACCGGCGCGGACGTGGACATGGTGCGCCGCGGCATCGGCTCGGACCCCCGCATCGGCAATCTCTTTCTCTTCCCCGGGGTGGGGTATGGCGGCTCCTGTTTTCCCAAGGACATGCAGGCCTTGATCCACACGGCCCGTTCCCGGGGGTATGAGCCGCGCATCCTGGAGGCGGTGGAGGCCGTCAACCTGGACCAGCGCCGCTATTTTGTGGAAAAGGTGCTGGATTTTTTCCACGGGGACGTCCAAGACCGGGTGCTGGCCGTGTGGGGCCTGTCCTTCAAACCCCTGACCGACGATATCCGGGAGGCCCCGTCGCTCACCATCATCAGCCGGCTCCTGGCCGCCGGGGCCCGCCTCCAGGCCTACGACCCCAAGGCCATGCCCGCGGTCCAGGCCCACCTGGGAGAGCCGCCGGGGCTCAGCTACGCCCCCTCCGGCTACGCCGCCCTGCAAGGGGCCGAAGCCCTGCTCATCATCACCGAATGGACCGCCTTCCGGGAGCCGGATTTTGAGCGCATGCGCAGTCTCATGAAAAATCCGGTGATTTTCGACGGCCGCAACCTTTACCACCCCCCCAAGATGGCCAAGCTGGGCTTCCGCTACTTCCCTGTGGGGCAAAAGGGGGAATGACCCTGGACGCGCACGGCAGCGGTATGGGCGAGGCAGAATCGTCCTCCCCGGAACCCGGCTCGCTCCTGGGCCGTCTCCGGCGTCTGGACCTGTCGCGTCTGGCCGACGTGCGGGTCCTGGTGGCCGGGGACTTCATGCTGGACGAGTACATCTGGGGACGGGTGGACCGCATCTCTCCGGAAGCTCCGGTGGTGGTGGTGGAAGTGGAGCGGGAATCCTCCACCCTGGGCGGCGCCGGCAACGTGGTGAACAACCTGGCCGCCCTGGGGGCCCGGGTGGAGGTGCTGGGTCTGGTGGGGGAGGACGACGCCGCCCGGATGCTGAAAAGGGAGCTGGGCCGCCTGGGGATTGACCCCGCCGGCCTCTTCTGGGACCCGGAGCGCCTCACCACCCGCAAGACCCGGGTTCTGGCCAACCAGCAGCAGGCGGTGCGCATCGATCGGGAGACCCGCCACCCGGCCCCTCCCGCCTTCCTGGAGCACGTCCGGACCCGCCTTGACGTCTCCCTGCCCCGGCTCCAGGCCGTCATCCTCTCTGACTACGCCAAGGGAACCCTGACGCCCCAGGTCGTCCGGGAACTCATCCGCCGCGCCCGGAAACTGGGGGTGCCGGTGGTGGTGGACCCCAAGGGGCAGGACTATTCGGCTTATCAGGGAGCCACCGTGGTCACCCCCAACCTCAAGGAACTGGAGACCGCGGTGGGACGCAACTTCGAGGGATACGACGAGATGGTGGCCGCCGGGCAGGACCTGCGGCAGCGCCTGGACCTCACCGCCCTCCTGGTCACCCGGGGGGCCGAAGGCATGATCCTGATCCGGGAGGACGGCGTGGAGTCCCTGCGAGCCCGCACCCCCCGGGAGGTCTTCGACGTCTCCGGGGCCGGCGACACCGTGGCCGCGGTCTTCACCCTGGCCCTGGTGCTAAGCGGCGAACCCCTTTTGGCCGCGGCTCTGGCCAACCTGGCCGCCGGAGTGGTGGTCACCAAGCGGGGCACCGCCCCCATCCTGCCTGGGGAAATCGAGGCGGAGCTGCACCAGGTCGTCCACCAGGAGGAAAAGGTCCGGACCTGCCGGGGCCTCTCCCTGCTAATACCCACCCTCAAGACCCAGGGCAAACGGGTGGTCTTCACCAACGGCTGCTTCGATCTGCTGCACGTGGGGCACATCAAGTTCCTGGAAGCCTCCCGGGCTCTCGGGGATGTGCTGGTGGTGGCGGTGGATACGGACGACTCGGTGCGCCGCCTCAAAGGCGAGGGCCGCCCGGTCCTCAATCAGGAGCAGCGCCTGCGCATGTTGGCGGCCCTGGAGGTGGTGGATTACGTCACCGTCTTCGCCGGCGGGGAACTGCCGCAGTTGCTCCAGACCTTCAAACCCGACGTCCTCACCAAGGGCAGCAACTACCCCGAAGAGGCCGTGGAGGGCCGGGAGATTGTCCAGGCCTACGGCGGCGCGGTCACCCTGATCCCCCTTTACGAGGATGTCTCCATCTCCAGGCTCATCAATCAGATCCGCCAGGGCGAGGGCGGGTGAGGCCTCCGCAGGGGGCCCGGCGGGGCCGTCAGCCTCGACCTCTCCGGCCCCGTCTGGGCCGTGAGCCTTTCAACTTTCAGACCGGCGGGGACAGGGGTCAAAGGGCCCCCCTCGCGCCGAAATCCGGCGGGTGTTGAGCAACGCCTTGGAACAAAAGACCATTCTGATTCTGGGCTGCGGTAATATCCTCTTCGGAGATGACGGATTCGGGCCGACAGTGGTGGACCGTCTCCTGCAGGAGGGGACACTGCCGTCCCACGTCCTGGCTCTCAACGTGGGCACTTCGGTGCGGGAGGTCCTCTTGGACCTGCTTTTGAGCGAGTCCAAGCCCCGACGCCTCATCATCCTGGACGCGGTGGACCACGCCGACCGAAGACCCGGCGAGGTCTTTGAGATACCCGTGGAGGACATCGCCCCGGAAAAGATCGCCGATTTTTCCCTGCACCAGTTCCCCACCGTTAACCTGCTGCGGGAATTGCAGGATCACTTTCCCGTCCGGGTCACCATCCTGGTGGCCCAGGTCCAGAATCTGCCGGACCAGGTCCAACCCGGCCTCTCCCCCTCCATGCGGCAGGCGGTGGCCGAAGCCTGCCTGATGGTTCAACAATGGCTGGGATAGTCTCAGGAATCCGCCGGGAAAAGTCTATGGCGGGGGACGGGGCCAGGGGCCTTGAGACCCCTGCCGCCTCTTCCACACCCTCTCTCCCATCGGGCTGAGCATTACCCAGACGTGTCGGGGAAGGGATGAGGAGCGGCAAAAGCCCCGTTCCCCGGCTCATGGTGCGTGGGACCCACCCTGCGAAAAACGGCGACTCGGTATCGGGTCGGATTGCCTTTATCGCCGGGGGACGACCGGGGGAGACTGCCGCGGCGCGCCGCCCCTGAGAAACAGGCCGATGGCCTGCACATCACGGCGGCTCAGGGGGGTGTGGACCTCCAGCCAGGGCCGGGTGAGGGGCTCCGGGGAAGCGGGGCCCTCCTCCCGCATCACCTCCTGGTAGAGTTGCCGGGCCTCCCGGCCGTAGGCCAGGTAGCGCTCCTGCCAGCGGGGCAGGGCCAGGAGCTGCCCGGACAGCATGAGGGTCAGAAGACATACGGGCAGGGCTTTATCCAAGCGCCCCGGAGTGCGGCGCGGCCGGGCCGCGGCCGCCAGGCCCAACAGCAGCAGCGCGCCCATAAGCGTAAAGGTGGCATAGCGGGGCACAAAGGCCTGGCTCAGGGATTTCTGGTAACGGGCCAGGGAAACGAGCAGGAAGGGCAGGAGGTTCAGGGTCAGGGCGAAGAGGGCCAGGCGCCGCGCCGAAGCCGCCCCCCACCGCCACACTGCGGTGAGGGAGGCCCCCAGCAGCAACCCCCCGGCTCCGAAGACCCAGGGGGGAAAGTGGAAAAATCCCCACACCAGGTAGAGGAACGGCGAGAGCCAGGCCGCGGCCAGGAGGTGGGCCGGATAGGCCCAGCCGGGCAGGCGCTGCAACAGGTCCGGTTGATTGAAGGTGGCCTGCTCCAGACCGGCGCAGGTGAGGTAGCCCACCGCAAAGATGAGATAAACCGCGGCCACCACCCCGGTGAGCGGCCATATCTTCCAACGGTCCGCCTCCCCTCCCGCCGCCAGCGGATAGAGAGGCAGGGCCGGCAGGGCCAGCAGGGGGAAATTGTTGCACAGCAGGGACAGGAGGGAGAGGAGTCCCACGACCGCCAGGAGGGCCGCGGCGGGGCGCCGGACATAAGCCGCGGCAGTCAGCAGCGCCCCCCAGAAAAAGGTGAGGGCCAGGATGAATTGCAGGTAAGCTGCGGTCCACACCGTGCCCGGATGGCCTCCCGACACCGCGTACAGAAAAGAGAGGGCCAGGGCGGACCCGGCGGACAGGTGCAACCTGAGAAAATGATGCACCAGAACGGCGTTAACCCCGCTCAGCAGGCAGTTGACCAGCACGAAGAGGTGGTAGCGCTCCCCGGAAACTTTGGCCAGACCATAAAAAAGAGCCTTAAACAGGGGAAACCAGTGTTCGTTCCGGGAGTGCGCCAGGTATTCCCGAAAGGGC
>VGSQ01000127.1 GCA_016874975.1 Deltaproteobacteria bacterium | reverse complement strand
AGAGGCTCTTGCAAAACTTGCGGTGCAGCGTCATGGTTTCCCAAATATCATGGTGCGCGGTGCGCACCCTACAGATCTACAGATCCTCTAATGTTCCGGCCCCCAAGTAGGGTGCGCACCGCGCACCATGAAAGAGATTGGCATCTTGCCGAGCGTTTTCAAAACCGCCGCCCTTTCCCAGGACAAAGGGAGAATTTTGCAAGAGCCTGAAGATGCTGGCTAATTGCTGCTCTTTCTCGGTTAAGGGGCGCTCGCCACATTCTTCCAGGCGAGGGAAGAGATACCGTTGTAAAGTCCCCAGTATCAATGATACTCTTTCGCCAAGTTTCATCGGTTCCCCCAAGCTATTGTTTTACTGTCAAAATTACTTTAGCACAGGCGCGCCGATGAGGCTTAATTTTTTCAGAAAATCAGCCTAAAAAATGACTTTTGCAAGAGGCTCCTGAGTCTCCGGGTATTGTTCATCCCTTTTCCCTCAGCAAGACGGGGACGCGCCCCTGGTGAACGGATGGTGGGCGCAGGTTTTCCGGGACAAGAGGCCGGGAGTCAGAGCCCCCTGCCCCCTCACCTTCGATCCCCCCTCATTTATAGATCAGATTGAACAGTTCCTCCGCCAGCTTGCGGTCCAGGGTGAGGAGAATTTTGTATTCGTCCAGGGCGGCGGAGCGTTCCCCCAGTTCCACCTGGGCTTTCCCCATGATGAAGTGCGACCAGGCGTCGTCGGGCTTGAGGCGGATGGCCTGCTTCAGGGTCTTGGCGGCTTGTTGGTGGAGTCCTCTGCCGAAGTACATGTACCCCAGGTTGTAGTAAGGGAGGTAGTATTCCGGCTCCAACTTGATGGCCTGCTTGTAGGCCAGTTCCGCGTCCTCCAGGCGGCCCAGGCGTTTGTAGGCCAGCCCCAGCATGTTGCAGCCCCGGGCATAGTTGGGGCGCAGCCGCATCACTTCCTTGAAGGCCTCGGCGGCCTGGTCGTAATTCCCGGCCTTGAAGTGGTCCAGCCCCTGGCGCATCAGGATTTCTGCCACGGAGAACTCCCGGGTCTGGGGTTCCTCGGGCTCAGGCAGGGGCAGGGTCCTGCCGGAGCCGGCCCTCAGGGCCAACACGGCCCCGGCGGGAATGGCAAAATTGAGGTTCTGGCCGCCGAGGCGGAAAAAGGTGGCCACGCCGACCACTTCTCCTTTCCGGTTCACCACCGGACTGCCGCTGGAACCAGGGGAGATGGCGGCGGAAATCTGAATCACCCCGCCCCAGGGGCCGAAGCGGCGGACGGCCGAAACCACCCCTTCGGTGACGGTTAATTCCAGACCCAGGGGGCTGCCCACCACCACCACGTCCTCCCCCACTTCCGGGATTTCCCGGGTGAATTGCAGGAAGTGGGGCGGCTCTTTGGGGAGGTCCGCCAGGGCGATGACGATGTCGGCCCGGGGATCCTCAGCCAGGATCATCTTGAGGGGATAGGTGGCCCCATCCGAGGTTTTCACCTCGGCCCGGGTAATCCTGGAGAGCACATGGTAATTGGTGACCAGGTGACCCTCCTTATTGATGAAAAACCCGGTGCCCTGCTTGGAAAATTTCTTGGTGTCGTCTTTGTAGCCCAGGATGGTGACCACCGCCGGTTGAATCCGCTTGATCAGCCGGGGTAGGCTCTCCTGGGCCGCCGACGGGTTCGGGCCGACAGCCGCCAGGCCCGCGACGACGAAGGCGGCGGCCAGGCAATGTCTCACGCACATGGCCATTCCTCCCCGCAGCCCCACGCTGCTGCAATCCGCCACTTTCCCCCCTCCCGGCAGGAGAGCCGGTGAACCCGGACTTCCCTCGTCTTTTTCGAGGGTGTTCCGGTCAATAGGCGATGCGGAAGTCCGTCTGGTCGCCCAGGTAGGGTTGCCATTGCACCAGGACTTCATCCACCGCGGCATGGGGTGGGCCCCGGCGGCACCAGGCGATCACCGCTTCAACCGCGGCCCGCTCCCCTTCGAAAAGAGCGCCCACGCGGCCGTCGGGGAGATTCCGCACCCAACCTTTGAGACCCCAGGCCCGGGCTTCGTCCCGGGTGGCGGCCCGATAGAAGACGCCCTGCACCCGACCGCTGATGAGCACCTGGGCTCGCGCCATGTCGGCCATCAGCCGCTCCTCCGTATCATCTCTGCGAATTGCTCTTCGTCGAGCACCGTCACCCCCAGTTCCCGGGCCCGGGCGAATTTGCTGCCGGGATCGGCGCCCACCACCACGAAGTCCGTTTTGGCGGAGACCGAGGAGCTCACCTTGCCGCCCCGGGCCGTCACCAGGGACTTGGCCTCCTCCCGGGAGAAACGGCTCAGGGCGCCGGTGAAGACAAACGTCTTGCCGGCCAGGGCCGTCTGGGGCGGGGGAGGCGGCGATTCCAGCGCCAGACCGGCTTGCATGAGATAAGCCAGGAGTTCCTGATGCCGGGGATTCTGAAAATACTCCCTGAGGCTGGCGGCCACCTGGGGACCAACCCCCTCCACCTGCAACAGGTCCTCCTCCGTGGCCTGGGCCAGGGCTTCCAGGGTGTGGAAGTGCTGGGCCAGCAGCCGGGCCGTGGCCTCCCCCACGTAGCGGATGCCCAGGGCGAAGATGAACCGGTCCAGGGGCGTCCGCTTGCTCCCCTGGATGGCCCGGATGATATTGGCCGCGGACTTTTCGGCGAAGCGCTCCAGAGGCAGGAGATCGTCTTCCCGCAGGCGGTAAAGATCGGCCACATTCTGCACCAGACCCTTGTCCACCAGGAGGTTGACGATCTTCTCTCCCAGGCCGTCGATGTCCATGGCCGTCTTGCCGGCGAAGTGGCGGATGCTCCGTTTGAGCTGGCCCAGGCAGTGCCGGTTGGGGCAGCGGGTGACCGCCTCCCCCGCGGGCCGCACCAGGGGGGTGTCGCACACCGGGCAGCGGCCGGGCATGCTGAAAGGTTTTTCCGCGCCGGTGCGGCGTTCGGTGATGACCTTCACCACTTCGGGGATGACGTCGCCGGCCCGCTGCACCAGGACCCAGTCGCCCTCGCGCACGTCTTTGCGGGCCACTTCGTCTTCGTTGTGCAGGGTGGCCCGGCTCACCACCACGCCCCCCACCTCCACCGGCGCCATCAGCGCCATGGGGGTGACCGCGCCGGTGCGGCCCACGTTCACTTCAATCTTCAGCACCTGGGTGGTGGCCTGGGTGGCGGCGAATTTGTACGCCAGGGCCCAGCGGGGGCTGCGGCTCTTGGCGCCCAGGCGGGACTGCAGGTCCAGGGAGTCCACCTTGATGACCACGCCGTCGATCTCGTAGGGGAGGCCGTGGCGCTGACGCTCCAAATCGCGGTGGTAGGCGACGGCCGCCTCGATGCCCCGGCAGCGCTGGATGAGGGGGTTGATGGGGAAACCCCATTGTTTCAGCGCCTCCAGGGTCTGCTCGTGACTGGTGAAGGCCGCCCCTGCCACTTCCCCCACGCCGTAGCAGTAAATTTTGAGGGGCCGGGCCGCGGTGACGGCGGGGTCGAGCTGCCGGAGCGAACCGGCCGCGGCGTTTCGGGGGTTGGCGAAGGCCGGCTCGCCCCGGGCCAGCCGCTCCTGGTTGAGTTTTTTGAAAGGCTCCAGTTCGATGTAAACCTCACCGCGCACCTCCAGCAGCGCGGGCGGCGGGACCGGATCGGCCAGGAGCGCCAGGGGCACGGTGCGCAGGGTCTTGAGATTCTGGGTGACGTTCTCCCCCCGGACCCCGTCCCCCCGGGTGGAGCCCACCACCAGGCGGCCCTCCTCGTAGACCAGCTCCACCGCCACGCCGTCCATCTTGGGCTCCACCACATAGTCGAACTCGTCGGTGGTCCGCAGGAAACGGCGCAGGCGGTCGTCGAACTCCCGGACCTCCGTGTCGCTGAAGGCGTTCTCCAGGGAGAGCATGGGGAGGCGATGGGTCACCGATTCGAACTTGTCCAGGGGAGCGGCGCCCACCCGCCGGGTAGGGGAGTCGGGAGTGACCAGATCGGGATATCCGGCCTCCAGGGCCTCCAACTCCCGGAGCAGGCGGTCGTACTCGGCGTCGGACACCACCGGGTCGTCGAGCACGTAATAACGGTAATTATGATAGTGAAGCTGCCGGCGCAGCTCCTCTACCCGGGCCGCAACCCCGGCGGGCGGCGTAGCACCTCTTTCCTGCATGACCGGACCTGCCCTCGGCGGAGATGGGCGGGGATTCCCCGCCGCCTGGCTCATCATAGGCAGTTTTTGTTACCTTGGCAAGACCGGACTGGGGCGAAAATTGCGGGAGAATGGAAAGGCTTTAAGGAGATAGGGGGCCCCCAGAGGGATTGGCGGGGTAGCGCCGCCCGCAACCGGAGCGGCGGCTCTCGGGCCGGTCCCGGCCCTGCTGATTCTTGTTCCTGGCAGTGGCAAGGTCCCCCTGGGAAGGGGGGAAAGAGGAGGGGGGAATTTCAACGGGTCCGGCAAATTTTCCACGGGAATCAGCGGCAAAGGGATGGTAAAGTTTATGGTGCAGGAGGGCGGCCGGCGGCCCGGCCCCCTCCCCGGAAGGCCTTTTGCACCAATCCGGTGCGGGTTTGACGATGCGCCTCGGTTTCGTCCTCTACGGCAATCTGGGAATGTTGAGCGGCGGTTTCCTCTACGACCGCATCCTGGTGGAGCATTGCCGGCGCCGGGGGCATGCGGTGGAGGAATTTTCCCTGCCCTGGCGGCCTTACGGCTGGGGCCTGGCGCACAATTTCTCCCCGGTGTTGACCAGACGCCTGGCCGACGCTCCCTGGAACCTGATGCTCCAGGACGAGTTGGCCCATCCCTCCCTGTTCCGGCTCAACCGTCGTCTGCGCCGCCGGGGCGCGCCGCCCCTGGTGGCCGTCGTCCACCACCTGCGCTGCCGGGAGGAGCGCCCCGCCTGGCAGAATCTGCTCTACCGCCTGGTGGAGCGACGCTACCTGGCCTCGGTGGACGGCTTCATCTTCAACAGCATGGACACCCGCCGTTCGGTGGAGGCGCTGCTGCCGGCTCCCAAACCCTTTGTGGTGGCCCCACCGGGTGGCGACCGCTTCGCCTCCTATCCCGATGAGGCGGAGATCGCCGCCCGCACTCGGGCCGCCGCCTCCCTGCGCCTCCTCTTCCTGGCCAACGTCATGCCGCGGAAAGGATTGCACGCGCTGGTGCGCGCCCTGGCGGCCCTCTCCCATGAAAAATGGGAACTGGAGGTGGTGGGAAGCCTTACCGTGGAGCCGGGCTATACCCGCGCCGTGCGCCGACAGGTGGAAGCCGCGGGCCTGGCCGGGCGGGTGCACTTCCGGGGACCGCGGTACGGATGCGACGTGGCCGCCTGTCTGGCCTCCAGCCACCTGCTGACCGTGCCCTCGTCCCTGGAAGGTTTCGGCATCGTCTACCTGGAGGCCATGGGCTTCGGCCTGCCGGTCATCGCCTCCCGGCACGGCGGCGCCCGGGAACTGGTGGTTCACGGAGAGAATGGTTTTCTGGTGGCGCCCGGCGACCTGGAGGCCCTGATCACCCACCTGGACCTGCTGCTCAAGGACAGACAAAAACTTCTGGACATGAGCCTGGCCTCCCGCCGACACTTCGCCCGCCACCCCACCTGGGCGGAGAGCGCCGGCCGGGCCGTGCGCTTTCTGGAGCAATTTCCTCAGGCCCCATGAGTCCCTCCGGACCCATCTCTTACCGCCGCTATCTGGCCGCCAAAAAGAGTGTGGACGACCGCGCCCTCAATCCCCGAGTAATCCAGGCCCTGCAGGATTTTCTGCACACCTGGAGCGCCCCGGCCCCTCTCACCATCCTGGAGGCGGGCTGCGGTCTGGGCACCATGGTGGAGCGGCTCCTGGGCTGGGACCTGCCGCCCCGGGTCCATTACACCGGCGTGGACTGTCAGGGGGAGCTCCTGCGGGAGGCGGAGGTCCGGCTCAGCCGTCTGGCCCGACCCCGAGGCTGGCGGGCCGAGCGTCAGGGCGACGGCCTGGAGCTGTCCCGACCGGGTCGCCGCCTGGTGCTCAATTTTCGGGAGCACGACCTGTGCGCCGCCACCGCCCTCCACCCCCCGGCCGCCTCCTGCCACCTGCTGGTGGCCCACCACGTCCTGGACCTGTTCAACCTGGAGGAGGTCCTGCCCCGACTTTTCACCCTGCTGGCGCCCGGGGGCCGTTTTCTGTTCACCCTCAATTTCGACGGCGCCACCATCTTTTTGCCGGTTTTCTGTTATGAGTTGGACGCAGCAATCCAGCGGCTCTACCACCAGAGCATGGAACACCGCCCCGGCGGCCCGGCCACCCCCGGGGCCTGCCACACCGGCCGCCGCCTCCCGGCCGTTCTGTCCCGCCACGGCGCGGCAATCCTGGCCAGCGGGCCCTCCCCCTGGATGGTGCGGCCCCATGGGGGGAGCTATCCCGCCGATGAAGCGTATTTTTTGCACTGCCTTGTGCAGATGGTGGAGGACGCCCTGGCGGGCAGTCCGGACCTCGAACCTGAAGCTCTGCAGTGGTGGGTGGCGGCGCGGCGCCGCCAGATCGACGCGGGTGAACTGAGCTACGCGGCCGCGCACCGGGATTTTTTCGGGCGGCGCGGATAAGACGGCAGGATGGCGCTACACCCGGGGGTGCAACTCGAAGCGCACGGGGCGCGCCCCTGCCGCCTCCCGGGCGATTTCCTGCACGATCTGCCGCTCTTTCGGGCCATGGATGACGCCGGTGACCACCAGGGTCCCGTCTTCCAGATGCACCTCCAGAGTGGGCACCAGCACCCGGGGGTCGGTGGCCACCCGGGCCCGGAGCCGATACGCCAAGGCCAGGTCCGCCAGGTGGGCCCGGGCCTCGGCGGTGGCCATGGCTTCCTTTTCAGCCAGACCGTCGATGAGCAGGTCGGTGGCCTGGTCATAGCTGAGGCTGCCGGTGTTGAGAATCAGGTCGTAGATCGCCTCGGCGTCCCAGTCGCTGCGGTAGTTGACATCATGGTAGCCGGCCCGGTCCGCGTCCACCCGCTTGATCAGCTGCAGGGCGGCGTCCCGGTTCAGGCTCTCCCGGACCATGATGCGCTCCAGGCGCACCTCCAGGGGGGCGACCAGCCGCACCTTGAGGCAGAAGGGCACCTCATGCAGGAGCAAGGAGGAGGCCCGGCCGATGATAACCACCCGGTCGGCGGCGGCGTAGTCCAGCACCAGGGACTCGATCAGGGCCAGGTAGCCCTGATACTGCCAGTCGTGGCGTTCCCAGAGCGTGGGGGAGACCTCGTCCAGCTCCCGGGCCACCCTGCCCCAGCGCGCCCCCACCCGGTCCAGGTCCAGAAAGAGACGCGCCTTGTCCACGCACTGGTACTCCAGCCGCTGGGCCACCCGCCGGCCGATGTCCCGGCCGCCGGCGCCGTATTCCCGGGAAATGGTCAGGACGGCCATGCTCACTTCTCCTCACAGCCCCGGTCCGGAAGCGCCGCCGCCTCAGACGCCTCCTTCCTTTCGGCCTTCCGGAACACCAGTTTGAGCCACAATTTCCCCACCAGGATCACCCCCACCGCCAGCACCACTTCCATGGTGTAGCGGAACCAGGGGGGGGGATCCAGTAAGCGCACCACCCAGGGGCCGGTAAAGATCATGCGC
>VGSQ01000126.1 GCA_016874975.1 Deltaproteobacteria bacterium | reverse complement strand
CGGTGGGATGATGGATGTGGGTTTCCACCACCGTGGAATCCAGGCGCACGGCCCGCCCCTTCTCCACCTTTTTTTGGGCCGCCTGCTCCAGGAGCGCCCGGTTCACGGCTTCCCAGGTCTCGGCGCTGATGGCTATGATGTTCTCCTGCAACGTGGAGCCGCAGGGATATTGACCCATGCCCAGCCTGGCAAAAGACCGGAAGGCCAGGGAGTCTTCCAGATGAAAGGCCAGCTCCTCGTAGGTCAGTTCCCGGTATTGCTTCAGAATGGCGCAGCGCAGCACCTGCTCGGCGGTCATGCCCTGGCGGCCGGTATCCGTGCGCTGGTATTTCACCAGGTCCCGAAAAACCAGGTCCAGGATAGCCGGATTGTGGTCCAGGACCCGGGAAATGGCCTCCAGTTCCCGGGAACTTTATTTCTGGGGAGAAGATGCCAAAGGTTCCGTTCCGGATCCCGTTTCTGGCGCATAGATCAACCTCGGAAAGTTATCTTTCTAAACCAATTCAACCGGTTAGTTGAAAGAGGTTACCACTTTCCGAAGGAAAAGGCGAGCAAAAAATGGCTCTTTATGATATTATTTCAGCCAATTACGTTTCCGGATGAGAACTAATTAACCATGTAACGGAATAGGGGCAGGGAGGTAGCTTCCCTTCCTCCTCTCCAAACACCTTATCCAAAAGAAAGGTTCCGCATGAAACCGCCCCCACCCCTGGTCGCCTATCTCCTGGCCGCCATTTTCCTGGGACTGGGGCTTGTTATGTTGGCATGGCGCAAAGGCCCCAACTGGTGGATCGGCGTGCGCCTGCCCTGGACCTTCGCGGACCGGCAGCTCTGGGACCGGTCCTGGAATTTCGCCGCCCTTTTCCTGGTCGGCATGGGTGTGGGAGCCCTGTTGTCCTGGACAATCTTCGTCATCTCCCTGATCCACCTGTTGATCCTGGGCATCCTTTACCCCATCTATCTTTACCGGCGCAAATACGGTACCCTGAAATACTGGAAGGGTGTGGCCAGGCTGGACTACCGCCCGGTGGCCAGATGCTCCCGGTGCGGCCATCACCAGAGGCTGCCGGGAGCCGAGGGCCTGGTCGGGGCGCGCTGCCAGGTCTGCGGTATGCCACTGGCTCCGGCCCGTTGAGTGCAGCGCGCCCGGTCTGAGGCCCCAGGGAGGTGGGAAAATGCCTGCCCCCCACCGGCGGGACGCCGGTGCCGCCGGCCCCTGGTTTTGAGTTTGATTATCACTGTCTTGAAATGCTCATGGCCCAAACGGGGCCACCCCCGAAGATGAAAACCCAACCGTTGGGGCGGGTTTCAAACCCGCCCCTAAAGCATGGGGTCGGCGGCCGCGGGCCGCCCTATGATAGGGATTTTCACGGGAAAAGTTTGGCGGGCAGGATCTGGGGCTGGTCGGGACGAGAGGATTTGAACCTCCGACCCCAGCGTCCCGAACGCTGTGCTCTACCAGGCTGAGCCACGTCCCGACTCTCTAAATGTAATCAAAAGGCCGGGGCCGGGCAAGGGAAAAGTGCGCCGGCGGCCGGGGCGCCCCTCCCCTCTCCCCGAGGAGCCCGGAGGAGTGGAAATGGCAGATGTTTGGGGCTCCCTCGTTTTGGGGGCGGTGAGGCTGGGAAAACTTCAGTGGTCCATTTCAGAAAATCAATGACATCTTGGCGAAGCACCCCCGTCCGAAGCGGGAGCTTCGGGGACAAGTGCGTTCCCAAGCGGGAGCTTGGGAACGAGGGGTTGGGAACCTTTCCCCCCTCCTCCCGGCCCTCTCCCACCGAGGGGAGGGGGGGGTGTATCGGCGGGACCGTCTCCTCTGCCCGGCGTTATGAATTTTGGAGTTTAATTTTAGGATTGCTGATGCTGCTGGCCATCGTCGCCGCCGGCTGCAAGCCCCCGGAGGCCGAGGTGGTCTATGGAGGCCCGGACACGGGCCCGGCCTACGGCGACCTGTTCATCGACGCCTCCATCGGCGACGCCAGCACCCTGCTGCCCCCCCTGGCCTCGGACGCCGCCTCCCACGGGGTCGCCGGCCATATCTACAACGGCCTGGTGAAGTACGACGCCAACCTCAACCTGGTGGGGGACCTGGCGGAGGGCTGGGACATCTCCCCGGACGGCCTCACCATCACCTTCCGGCTGCGCCAGGGGGTGCGCTGGCACGACGGCGCGCCGTTTACCGCGCACGACGCCCTGTTCACCTATCAGGTGATGGTGGACCCCAAGACGCCCACGGCCTACGCCGGCGACTACCAGCAGGTGAAGGAAGCCCGGGTCCTGGACGACCACACCTTCCAGGTCACCTACCCCAAGCCCTTCGCCCCGGCCTTGGGAAGCTGGGGGCTGTCCATCCTGCCCCGCCACCTGTTGGCCGGCCGGGACATCACCCAGTCCCCCCTGGGGCGTCGGCCTATCGGCACCGGGCCTTTTCGGTTCCAGGAATGGCGGGCCGGAGAGATGATCGCCCTCACCGGCAATCCCGATTATTTCGAGGGCCGGCCTTACCTTAACAGCTACCTTTACCTGATCAAGCCGGACCAGGCCACCATGTTTCTGGAGCTCAAGGCCGGCAATTTGGACCGCATGGGCCTCACCCCTCTGCAATACATGCGGCAGACGGCCTACCCCAAGTTCCAGCGGCTCTTCACCAAATATAAGTACGTGTCTTTTTCCTATGTTTATCTGGGCTACAATCTGGAGGACCGGCGCTTCGCGGACAAGCGGGTGCGCCAGGCTCTGAGCCACGCCATCAACCGGCAGGAGATCATCAAGGGCGTGCTCCTGGGGTTGGGCCAGGAAGCCATCGGCCCCTACAAGCCGGGCACCTGGTTCTACAATCCCGACGTGCCCCGCTTTCCCTATGATCCGGCCCGGGCCAAGGCCCTGCTGGCGGAGGCAGGCTGGCAGCCCAACGCCGCGGGCATTTTGGTAAAGGACGGCCGTCCCTTTGAGTTCACCATCCTTACCAACCAGGGCAACGACATCCGGGTGCGCACCGCGGAGATCATCCAGCGGCGTCTCCAAGAGGTGGGCGTCAAGGTGAAGATCCGCATCGTCGAATGGGCCGCCTTCCTGAAGGAATTTATCGACAAGGGGCGCTTCGAGGCGGTGATCCTGGGCTGGACCCTGGGCCAGGACCCGGACCTCTACGACATCTGGCACTCCTCCAAGACCAAGCCCGGCGAACTCAATTTCATTCACTACAAGAACCCGGAGGTGGACGCCCTGCTGGAGGCCGGCCGGCACACCTTCGACCAGGAGAAGCGCAAACAGGCCTATTTCCGTTTCCAGGAGATTCTGGCCGAAGACCAGCCCTACACCTTTCTTTTCGTCCCCGACGCCCTGCCCGCCATCTCCAAACGCTTCCGGGGGGTGAAGCCCGCGCCCGCGGGGATCGACTACAATTTCTACCAGTGGTACGTCCCCAAGGCCGAGCAAAAATACACCATTTCTCCTTATTAACGGCGGCGCGCCTTGAGGTTGTGGAAAGGCTCTTGGCCCGGACCGGGGTCACCCCTTGGGATGACAACCCTCCTGCAGCCGGGCGGGGGACAGAGCCCGGCCGACAATTTTTTGCCGCGGCAAACTGAAAGCTAAGTGGCAAAACTCTTTGTCAAATAAGGGCCTCTGTCTTATTTGCGACCCCATTAATTTTGTCATGGCTGGAAAAAACCTTGACAATTGCGCAGCTGTTTCCTATCCTGTCCAAAAATTGTACAAAATCCTTTGCGTTCCGGTTCTATCCGGCCGCCTCCCCAGCCTGCCGTTCCCCCACCGTCGCCTGGAATGGCAGACCTTACCAGGAAAGGGCTTATGACCCCCCCGGAATCGAAGAAGCCCGCGACTACGGCCGACGGCCTGCTGGAAAAAATTCATCTCATCCTTCCGTCCGCCTCTGCGTCCGGGGCGGCGGCGGAATCGTACCGCGCCATGGTGGAGTTGACCCGGCAGGGCATCTTCATCGTGGACGACAACGCCACGCTCATCTTTGTCAACCACTCCTTTGCCTCGGCCCTGGGCTACCAGGCCGATGATCTGTTGGGACGCTCCCTGTTCACCCTGTTGACGATCGAGGGCCGGACCCTGGTGGCGGTGCAGATGGAGCGCCGCCGGCGGGGCCACACCGACGCCTACGAGCTCAGTTTGCAGAAGAGGGACGGCGGTCTGCTTCCCTGCCTGATTTCCGCCGCGCCCCTGATGGTGAACGGCGTCTTTCTGGGCTCTCTGGCCAGCGTCACCGACATCAGCCAGTTCAAGGCGGTGGAAGGGGAGATGCGGACGGCCAAGGAGTTCCGGGAGACCATCATCAACAGCATCACCGACCACCTGGTGGTCATCGACCCGCGGACCTTTGCGGTGGTCATGGTGAACGACGCCTTTGCGGCCTGGAAGGGACGCCGGGCGGAGCATTTGGAGGGCCGGACATGTTTCGAGATGCTCCGGGGCCGGACCACTCCCTGCCCGGATGACGGCCTCCACTGCCCCACCCGGGAGTGCGCCCGCCTCAAGCGCATGGTGCTCAGCGAGAAGACCGTGGCCACCCTCCAGGGCCTGGACCGCACCTTCATGATCGCCACTTACCCCCACCTGGACGGCCAGGGGCAGGTGGACCTGGTGGTCCGCCTGGAGCGGGACGTCACCGATCGACGCCGCATGGAAGAGGCGCTGGCCGTCCGCTCCCGGCAGCTCCAACAGACGCAACTGCAACTGGAGAAGCTCTACGACATCGCCCGGGAGCGCACCAATCGGCGCTCCATCCCGGAGCTGGTGCAGTTTTTGGGCGCCAAGGTGCAGGAGCTTTTTCCCCAGGCGGAGCCCCTCTTCCTGATCATGGAGCCCGCCCGGAACCGCTTTCTGGGCCTGGAGGAGTGCCCCCGGGACTTTTGGGAGCCCCTGCACCGGTTGTTCCGGAGGCTGGAGCAACTCCACCTGGGCCCCGAATGGTGCCGCTCCCTGCGCCAGCTCAGGGAACCCCAGGTCTTTTCCTACCAGGCCTCCGGGGACTCGGGTCTCCTGTTTCAACCCTTAAGTGAAATCTATCAGAGCTGGGTGGGGGTTCCCATCCTCTCCCAACAACGCTGCCTGGGCCTGTTTCTGCTGGGCTGCCACGTTCCCCAGGTCTTTTCCCGGGAGGATGTGCACTTTCTCCATGCCGTGTTCGCCCAGGTGGCGGGCTACCTGCGCTATCTGCTGCACCAGGAGGAGGGGGGCGGGTCGCTGGAGCCGGCCGCCCAGCCCAAGACCTCCCACGGCGAAATTATCGGCCAGAGCAAGAAGATGCAGGAGGTCTACCAGTTCATCGACCTGGTGAGCGGCACCGACGCGGCCATCCTCATCACCGGGGAGAACGGCGCCGGCAAGGAACTGGTGGCCCACACCATCCACTCCCAGAGCAAGCGCAGCCGGGGGCCCTTTGTGGTGGCCAACTGCTCGGCCTACTCCTCCACCCTGCTGGAGAGCGAGCTTTTCGGCCACGAAAAGGGGGCTTTCACCGGCGCCATCCGCCGCAAGAAGGGACGCCTGGAACTGGCCCAGGGGGGCACCCTGTTTCTGGATGAGATCGGCGACTTATCCCCGGCCACCCAGGTGCTGCTGCTGCGCTTCCTGCAGGACCACTCCTTTGAGCGGGTGGGGGGCGAAGCCACCCTGGAGGCGGATGTGCGCCTCCTGGCCGCCACCCACAAGGACCTCTTCCGGGAGGTGCAGGCCGGCCGCTTCCGGGACGACCTGTACTACCGTCTCAACGTGGTCACCGTCCACCTGCCGCCTCTGCGGGAGCGCCCCGAGGACATTCCCCTGTTGTGCCAGCATTTCTTGCAGAAGTACGGCGGCCGGGAAAGCAAACGGCTGCCCCGCTTCTCCCCGGACGCCCTGGAAAGCATGATGGAGTACGACTGGCCCGGCAACGTCCGCCAGTTGGAGAACGCCGTCAGCCACGCGGTCATGCTGGCCCAGGGCGATTTCATCCGGCGGCGGCACCTGCCCCGCTTTCTCAAGGAAGCGGCGCCGGAGGTCTCCCCGGCCTCCCTGGCCGAGTCGGAGCGGCGCCTCATTCTCCGGGTCCTCAAGGAGGCGGGCTGGAACAAGCATGAGGCGGCCCGGCGCCTCAAGGTGAGCCGCAGCACCCTGTACAGCAAAATCAAACGATACCAGTTGGAATATGTCCCCCGGGAGGAAAAATAGGGGATGGGTCTGAAAACATACATGATAACATTCTATAATAATTGTATAAAAAGATTTACACCCAAAACAAGTGTACTGATTGTGAACGATTTGGGAATATTTTCTCAATGTTTTTGCATTTTTTCGAAAAAATTATTTGTATTTGCCGGAACAACTTGCTAAGGTGGGTTTCACTCTCCATGGCAGGCACGAATTTTCCAGCAATCCGGGGTTCAGGAGCAGAATGGCAGAACGCCCCTGAGCCTTGGTCTTTGGCGGTCGCCACTTTCAGGACGAGAAGCGGCGCCGCGTCGCCCATATCCCTGAGGAAAGGAGGTGATGGAGACCACGGGGCGCCCCCTTCCCCCACCCTTCGGGAAGGGAGGTCTTGTGCAGACGGAGGAGGAGATTCTCAGGTTTGCGAAGACGTAGCCTCCGGTAAGGACGTGTGCGGCGACCTCGCCGCGAATGCAGTGAACCTCAAGGGTATTTTTGATTAACCTTGACTGAATGGGAGGCCGAAACATGGCGAAAGAAAAAAGGGACATTGAAATCAACAGCCGGGCCGACACCCTGCCGTTGATGGGGCCTGACGTCAGGCCCTGGCCCGTAACCCCGCCGCCGACCCCCGAATGGGTGATGGAGAACATCTATGCCAAGCGGAAGGCGGAGGAGTTCGGCAAATTTCTGGAAGACAACCTGAGGTTAGAGTACATCTTTGACAAACCCGAGGCCCTGCAAGGCTTCCGGGTTATCTGCAACGGCATCTGGCAGATCAGCAGAATGTTTGCCGCCAGCCTGCTCTCCGAGCAGGGCGCCGAGTGCGTCCATATTGAGCCGCCCACCGGCGACCCCCTGCGCCAGCTCACCCCCTTCGGCCGGGAAGAGTACATGCTGAAGGACAACGTGGACGGCACCCCCTGCGGCATGGACTTCCTCCACGAGTTCCGCAACGCCCAATCCGTCACCCTGAACTTGGAGACCGAGGAAGGCCGGGAAATGTACAAGAAGATGGCCCAGGTGGTGGACATCATCATTGAGTCCTGGCCCCCGGGCTACATGGACTCCCTGGGCATCGGCTACCGGCAGCTCTCCAAGCTCAACCCCAAGCTGATCTATTGCTGGGTGGGCGAGCGCGGCCAGTGGGGCCCCAATAAGGATGAACTCTCCAAACACGGCCAGTGGATGCTGGACCCCTTCTCCGCCGCGGCCAATTCCTGGATCCACAACACCGGCTTCCCGCAGGACCAGTGCCCGCGCGGCAGGGGCGGCGACCCCATGCGCTCCGGCGCCTGGTTGCCTTCCTACGTGGCCGGCGAGCAGGCCGCGGTGAGCTGCATGGCCGCGCTCTACTGGCGGGATGAGTTCAGCGGCGAGGGCCAGTTCATCGAGTGCACCGCCGCGGAAACCCTGATGGACATCATGGACTTCGACATCACCTGGTACGGCTTCAACGCCTCCATCAAGGCCAGAACCGGCGCCTGGGACC
>VGSQ01000125.1 GCA_016874975.1 Deltaproteobacteria bacterium | reverse complement strand
TGGCGAGAGCGGCACCGGCAAGGAACTGGCGGCCTCGGCCCTCCACCGCCTCAGTCCCCGGTCCCCGGGTCCTTTCATCCGGGTGAACAGCGCCGCCTTAAACGAATCGCTGTTGGAAAGCGAGCTCTTCGGACACGTCAAAGGGGCCTTCACCGGCGCGGACCGCAACCGCATGGGGCGGTTCGAGGCCTCCCATCGGGGCTCCATCTTCCTCGATGAAATCGGCGATATGCCCCTGTCCACCCAGGCCAAACTGCTCCGGGCGCTCCAGGAAAAGGTCATCGAAAAGGTGGGCGACCACCGCCCCATTCCCGTGGACGTGCGCATCATCACGGCCACCAACCAGGATCTGGAACGCCTCATGAAACAGGGGCGCTTCCGGGAGGACCTGTTTTTCCGCATCAATGTCATCCCCATCCATCTGCCCCCGTTAAGGGACCGCCGGGAAGACATCCCCTTTTTGGTGGACCACTTCATTGAGAAGAGCGCCTCCAAAATCCAGAAAAAGATCAACGGGTTGAGCCGCGCAGCCCTGGAGATGCTCATGAACTACTCCTGGCCCGGGAACGTCCGGGAACTCATCAATGTCATCGACTACGCCCTGGTGCTCTGTCCCGGCGGGCAGATCCAACCGGACCACCTGCCGGCGATGTTGCAGCGCCAGGGTCTCCGCCCCGCGGCCGGTCGGGAACGCCCGGGGGAGGGGTCGGGTGCGGACGAGCGGGAGATGCTCCTCCAGGCCCTTTCCCAGGCCGGCGGCCGCAAAGCGGAAGCGGCGCGTCTTCTGGGCATCAGCCGGGTCACCCTGTGGAAGCGCCTCAAGACCCACAACCTGGAAGTGGCCCGGGTCATCCGCGGGGACGGCTTCTGACCCAGACAGGGGGCCCTCGCCTGCTCCGGAAAATGAAGGTGAAACCGGCATTGCCCCTTGCTGCGGGCTCGGGTGCGACCCGTCGGGGGCCGGCGCGTTTCCGGGCAGCAACCCCGGAACTGTGCTCCACCCGGCAAGAAGGGGAGACTTCGGCGCGAAATCTTTTGGCCTTGCGGGCCGAATTATGTTAAAAAAGGCACAATCAGGACAGGTAAAGCCATGACGACAGTGCGCACCCGCTTTTCCCCCAGCCCCACCGGCTCCCTGCATCTGGGAGGTGCGCACACCGCCCTGTTCAACTGGCTCTACGCCCGGCGGCACGGGGGCGTCTTTATCCTGCGCATCGAAGACACGGACAAAGAGCGCTCCCAAGAAAAATTCGTGGCGGAAATCCAGGAATCCCTCACCTGGCTGGGCCTCACCTGGGACGAAGGCCCCTACCGCCAGTCCCGGCGCCTGCATATCTATCAGGAGTACGTGGAGCGCCTCCTGGCCGCCGGGGCGGCCTATTATTGCGACTGTGACCCCGAAGAGCTGAAGGTCCGGCGGGAGACGATGCTGGCCCGGGGCGAGAAACCCCGCTACGACCGGCGCTGCCGGGAGCTGGGCCTGGGCCGCGGCCCCACCGCCGCGGTGCGTTTCAAGACCCCCCTCAGCGGCGCCACCCACTGGCGCGACCGCATCAAGGGGCCCATCGCCTTTGACCATGCCGAACTGGACGACCTGGTGATCATGCGGGCCGACGGCATCCCCACCTACAACTTCGCGGTGGTGGTGGACGACATCACCATGGCGGTGACCACCGTCATCCGGGGTGACGACCACGTGCCCAACACGCCGCGCCAGCTCCTCATCTATGAGGCCCTGGGGGTGGAGCCGCCCGAGTTCGCCCACATGCCCCTGATGCTGGGCCAGGACCGGGCCAAACTCAGCAAGCGCCACGGCGCCCTGCCCGTCCTGGAGTACCGCCGCCAGGGTTTTCTGCCCCACACCCTGAACAACTACCTGGCCCGGGTGGGCTGGTCCCACGGCGACCAGGAGATTTTTTCGCCCGAGGAACTGATCCGCTACTTCAGCCTGGAAAACGTGGGAAAATCCGCGGGCATTTTTGACATGGAAAAATTCCTGTGGCTCAACAGCCACTATCTGAAGGAAATGTCCCCCCTGGAGGTGGGGGGGAACCTGGCTTTCTACCTGGCCGCGGCCGAAGGGGGCCGGCCCGACCCCGGTTACTTCGCCCGGGTGGCGGCCACCCTGCAGGCCCGCTGCAAGACCCTGGCGGAAATGGCCCAGGCCGCGGCTTTTTATTTCCGCGACCCCCGGCCCTACGAGGCCCAGGCCGCGGCCAAGTTCCTGATTCCCGCAAACGTTGCCCTGCTGCGGGAAATCATGGGCCGCCTGGAGGCCCTGCCCGAGCTCACCGAAGCCGCGGTCAGCGGCATGCTGAAAGACGTGGCCGACGCGGCCGGCGTCAAGGTGGTGAACGTGGCCCAACCCGTGCGGGTGGCCCTGGCCGGCAAGACGGTGAGCCCCGGTTTGGGGGACGTCATCGCCATCCTGGGCCAGGAGGAAGTGGCCCGGCGGCTCCAGAACGCCATCCGGTTTATTGAAGAGAATTCAAGTCCCGATGAATCTGCGAGAAGAACCTGAGGAGGAAGCAACATGGCGCATCATGGAAACAATGCTTACCGGAAAAAGCAGGTCGTCCTGTGCATCCTGGTGTTCGTCTGCATCGGCATCGCCTTCTATGTGGGCACCGCCGCGGTGGCGGTGGGGGCCATCCTGGCGGCCTGCGCCATCTGCCTGTGGGCCGCCTCCATGGAGCCGGAGCGGGCCCCGGACGAACACCATCATCACTGATTTTTCAGGGTAATCAGGGGGAAGGGGGCGGCGGCCGGCGGCGCGGGCTTTCCAGCCGGCGGCAGCCCCGCCCCCCTCCCCCACCACAAAAACCCTCAGCCTGGGAGGAGCCCATGCGTATTGCGCTCATCGGGCAGGCGGCGTTCGGGGTGGACGCGCTCAAGGGTTTGCTGGAGCGCGGCCACAAGGTGGTGGGAGTCTTCTGTCCGCCGGATCGGGGGGAAAAGGCGGATCCCCTGAAGCAGGCGGCCCAGGCGGCGGGCGTGCCCGTCTTTCAACCCAAACGCATGAAGGACCCGGAGGCCCTGGAGCAGATGGTCTCCCTGGCGCCGGACCTGGCCGTCCTGGCCTTCGTCACCGACATCGTGCCGGGCAAGGTCCTGGCCGTGCCCAAGCTCGGCTCCATCTGCTATCACCCCTCCATCCTGCCCCGCTACCGGGGCGCCTCGGCCATCAATTGGGCCGTCATCAACGGCGAAGCCAAGACCGGCCTCACCATCTTCTGGGTGGACGAAGGCATCGACACCGGGGACATCCTCCTCCAGAAGGAGGTGGAGGTGGGCCCCGGCGAAACCACCGGGGAGGTCTATTTCAACAAGCTTTATCCTATGGGCGTGGCCGCGGTGGTGGAGGCGGTGGACCTCATCGCCCAGGGGAAGGCCCCCCGCATCCCCCAGGACCACTCCCTGGGCACCTACGACCCGCCCTGCGACGAGAAGGTGGCCGGCCTGGACTGGAACTGCCCGGCCCGGCAGGTGTTCAACTTTATCCGGGGCTGCGACCCCCAGCCCGGGGCCACCACCACCTTCCGGGGTGAAAAGGTGAAGCTATACAACGCCGCCTTCCTGGATGAGGCCCACACCGCCCAGCCCGGTGAGATTCTGGCGGTGACGGACCAAGGCCTCAAGGTGGCCGTCCCCGGCGCCGCCATTCTGGTCACCCGGTTTCGCACCAAGGAACTGGGCAAGGTGAAGGCCCCGGACTTCATCAAGGCCCGGGAGCCCAAGGCGGGGGAAAAATTCATTTGACAAAAATAATTGGTGATTTTAAGGTTTAACTTGACAGAAAATGTGTCGATAAATATTCTATAATTGGTTGGGAGGAATGCTTGCGCGCGTTCCGTTAGGGCATAAATCCCTTCCCAGCTACCAAGTCGGTGGGGAGGGCTGCATTATCGCGGTCCGCTGGGGTCCCAATCCCCGCCCTGCCGATTGACCCTTGAGTCTGTTCGGGGCTCAAGGGTTTTTTTTAAGGTTCCCTCATGTACCTCCTTTATCTGGATGATTCCGGTTCCGTTCCCAATAAGAATGAAAGATATTTTGTACTTGCCGGAGTTTGCGTTTTTGAGAGAAGAATTCATTGGGTGCAGGAACGTCTGGACAAATTAGCCGAGACAATCTATCCTGCCGACCCGAACGGAATCGAGTTTCATCCATCTGAGATTTTTTCAGGCCGAAAACCTCCTTGGAATTCTTTGAAACCTGATAGGCGAAAAGAAATCATTAAACAAGTACTACAATCTATTGATGCTGAGTACGAATCCACTGTTATTTTTGCTTGTGCTGTTCATAAAGGATCTTTTGTTGGTCAAGACCCAGTTCTTCTCGCTTTTGAGGATTTAGTCAGTAGATTTGACCTGCTTTTAAAAAGAAAATATAGTGTAGAAGGAGATTCACATAGGGGGCTCATAACGGCCTGTTTATCAAGATTGCTGTAATTTAACAATAGTAGTATGCAGGAACTTAACATCTTTCATCCTTAAAATTGTCTAACCGATCATTTCGGAGGCATCATGGGAAAATCCCCTCCGCCCGATGAGACAGTCCTGCTCTTCGAGTTAAAGAAAAGGTACCTGGCCGTAAATTTCATCGGCTTAGGCCTGATCTCTACAGTATTTCTTTATGCAGCTCTGGTGGAGTTGGTCAAGCGGGGCTATCTGCTGGGGCCGTTGGAGCAGCCTCTTCCCGCGTCCCTCTCCTCGCTGCTGTTTTCCGTCTTTCTGGCCCTGGCCGCGGTCATCTTCCTTTTTGCCCGCGTCCTGCATCGCCGGGTGGCGGCCAAAAACCCCCGGCTCCTGCCCCCCATCGCCATCGCCATCCTGGCGCTCTCGGAAATCCCGGCCGTTTTAGGTCTGGTGCTTTTTCTCCTGAGTCGCCAGTCCATATATTTTTACTCCCTCATGTGCGCCTCCCTGACCCTCTTCTATCTCTTTTTTCCACGCTACGACCAATGGGAGCAGATGGTCCTGGCTGACCAGAAAACCGGTGCGGAGTGAGACGTTATGAAGAACCGTGTCTGTTACCGGAAAATCGGTGCCCTATGAAACAGGTGGGCATATATTACCATCCTTCCTTCAGCCGCAAGAGTTACCTGACCGTCGGCAACCGGCTGCGGGACTTCCCCGAGGCCCTGGACGATCTCCTGAAGCTGCCCAACGTGAGCATGTTCCAGTGCCCCCGGGCTTCCGAGGAGCTCATCCTCAAGGTGCACGCCCGGGAAATGCCGGCCATGGTGGCTCGGGACGGCATGTGCAGCACCGCCTATGAATCCGTGGGCGGAGTGGTGGCGGCCATGGAGGCCCTGGCCCGAGGCGAGATCCAGCGGGCCTTCTGCTTCATCGGCGCCGGCGGCCACCACGCCGGCTACCGCCAGTTCTGGGGGGCCTGCTGCTTCAACGACGTGGTGATCGCCCTCACCCGGGTCCGGGAGGTCAGCCCCTGGCGGCGTTTCGCCGTTTACGACACCGACGCCCACCACGGCGACGGCACCCGGCAACTGCTGCAAAACGACCCGGAGGTCCTGCACGTCTGCTTTTGCGGCGCCGACTACCAGTCCCCGGACGGCTCCAAGGTGGACGTGGACGTCTACCGCCTGGGCTGGCGGGACGACGTCAACGCCGCCTACGTGGACGCGGTGCGCCGGCGTTTGCCCCTCATTCCCGCTTTCCGTCCCGACCTCCTGGTCTGGTACTACGGCTTCGACACCCACGCCGAGGACTACGGCGCCTTGGGGCTCACCGAACCGGCCTTCTTCGAGATCTGCGACCTGATGATGTTCGTGGCCGACGAATGCGGCATCCCCCTGCAGGTGGTGCTGGGGGGCGGGTCGCTGTCCCACCTGGCCGCCGACACCATCCCCGAAATCATTCGCCGTCTGGCCCAGGGGTGAGGAGTATCGGCGGATTTCCGGTGTCGGGTGTCTGGTTCCGGATTTTCGGTTTTTGGCATGAGCCGGTCTCATGCCGGGCCGGAATCCGGGGGGCTTCGCCGGCCGGGCGGGGCCCGTTATCCTGACAATCTTTTCTGCATCCCTGTGAGAAGAGCGCTCATGGCCATGCCCGAGGCGAGCCTGCCGCCCCTCTATGTGGTCACCGTCAACTACCGGAGCCGCGGCCACCTGAGGTCCCTGTTGGCCTCCCTGGCGCCGGCGCCCGCGGTGCGCGCCTGCCTGGTGGTCAATCACTCCCCCGAGGAAGCCCTGAACGATTTGCGCGCACCTTTTCCGGTGACGGTCATTCCCCAGGCTAATCGAGGCTACGGGGCCGGTTTGAACCGGGGGCTCAGCGCCATTGGCGATCCGGAGGCGGTGGCCCTGCTGGCTAATCCCGACGTGGTCCTGTTGACGCCCAGGCGCCTCTCCGACGCCCTGGCCTACCTGGCGGCCAACCCTCGGGTGGGCTGTCTCATCCCCCGGACGGTGGACGCCGCCGGCGCCGTGCTGCCCTCCTGCCGTTCTTTTTACACCCTGCGCTCGCTCCTGACGGCTCGTCTCCCGTCCCGCCCCCGCCTCTGGTCACCCCCGGGTCGGCAGACCACCGCCTCGCCCCGGGAAGGAAACGGCCTCCCGGAGGTGGACTGGGGGGCCGGGGCCGCCCTTCTTTATCGCGTGGCCGCCCTGAGTCCCGGGCCCGCCTTTGACGAACGTTTCTTTCTCTACTTTGAAGACGTGGACCTCTGCGCCCGCCTGTGGCAGCGAGGGCTCACGGTGGTGCATGACCCCCGCCTGGTCTTTCGCCACGCCGTGCAGCGCCAGAGCCGGCGTTCGCCCCGCTTTTTCTGCTATCACCTGGCCAGTCTGCTGAAATTCATCACCAAATACCGGGGCCTGCCCGGCCGGGAGGACCTGCGCCGGAGGTCACGGTGAGCGGCACTCCCCCGCGGATTTCGGTGGTCATCCCCGTCCATTGCCGCACCCCGGAGCATCGGCGGTATCTGGAAGAAGCCCTGGACTCGGCGGCCCGGCAGACATTCCGGGACTTCGAGGTGGTGCTGGTGGACGACTGCTCCCCTCTGGACATCGGCCCCTTGACAGCCGCGGCCGGTTTGCCGGAGGCCAGGGTTCTGCGCCAGGAGACCAACCTGGGCCACGCCCGGTCCCGCAACCGCGGCGTCCAGGCCGCACGGGGAGACCTTATCGCCTTCCTGGACCACGACGACCTCTGGCTGCCGGAGAAGCTGGCCAGGCAACTGGCGGTCATGGAGGCGCATCCGGAGGTGGGCCTGGTCTTCTGTGCGGTGGAACTTTTCGGCCCCCTGGCGGACCGCTTTCCGGTGCGGCCGGGGTACATCCCGACCCGGCCCGATTTCGCCTGGTTCGCCTGCCGGCCCAATTATGTCATCACCGCCAGCGCCGTGCTGGCCCAAAAGAGGGTGCTGACGGCCGCCGGGCTCTTCGATCCCCGCTATAGCAGCGCCGACGACTTCGACCTGTGGCTCAAAGCGGCCCGGCTGGCCCCGCTGTATTACCTGCCCGAAAAACTGGTGCGCTACCGCCTCCATGCCGCCAACGTCAACTATGCCGCGGACCTGCTGAACGACAACCGGCTCCTCACCCGCCTCCTCTGGCGCGCCTTTTTGCAGTCCCCCTTCACGGAACGGCTCAAGCTGTTGCCCGCCCTGGCCCGCAAACTCGCGGGCCGGGTCCGCTTGCTCCTGCTATGAAAGGTTTTTTGCATGGCGCAATTTATCTAGGATTATCAATTGGTTGTGCTGGTTACAGAGGCCCTCCCTACCGAACTTTTCATTCTTTGCGGGTGAGCCCCAGGCTCATGAGGAACTGCTATGAAAAGTTCCTTATCCCCCTCTCCCCCGGCGGGGGAGAGGGCTGGGGTGAGGGGGAGAACTTTTCATGCTTTGCGAGTGGGCCTCAGGCCCATGAGCAACTGTCTTGAAAAGTCCTTGGTGGCGCCGGCATCTTGCCGGTGCGGCGCACAGGCTGGAAGGCCTGTGCTACTGAATCCGAGTTTTTATTTTTTTGAGAAAGATTTTTCTTTCATGCTGCTAATTTAATTAAAGAATCGGTGTCGGCGTGCAGGGCGGCAATGATGGCTGAGATGGCCTTGGACCCACC
>VGSQ01000124.1 GCA_016874975.1 Deltaproteobacteria bacterium | reverse complement strand
TCCCTGCTGGGGCTTGGACACTTAAAGAAAACGGATGTGGAGCTGTCCCGGGCCTGGCTCCAAGGCAAGCTCCTGGTGGCCTTTCTGATCGAAGCCTTGGTAGCCGCGGCGGAAAGGTTTTCCCCTTGGGGCTACCCGCTCTCGATCCACCAGTAACAGATGCCTGTGGAGAGAAACCTCTCTCATGCTTCACCTGTTTAGTTCTCATCCGGAAACTCCCCCTCCCTTGGCGGGAGGGGGTTGGGGGAGGGGGATCAATAGGGCAACTGGTCTGTATTGCTAATTTATTTCACCCCCACCCTAACCCTCCCCCATCAAAGGGGAACAAAACGACTTTCCGGATGAACACTGTTTAGCCAAACGGTGAACCCCAAACTGGGTTTGTAATCGTGTTGGAGAAATTGGCATCAAATCTCTCTGGATTTACGGGAGCCTCCACGCAAGAGGCTGTTACAAATAGATATTTTAAAAAAATTGTCAGTTGAACACTATTCCTTAAGTTAGCGCTTATGCCCTAGCCCCCTCCCACGAGGGGAGGGGGAATAAAGGAACTTTTCATAGACAGAAAAAAGTTATCAGTGGTTAGAGGGCAAAGGGACCAGGTTCCCCCCGCCCTCCTCTCATGTTACATTAAAGCATGCCCAAAGACGCGACCGACCTTCCGGGAAGAACCCTGACCTCTCCGGGCGACCGCTTACCTCTCTCGCATGTGCAGCGTCCCAGCCGCTATCTGGGGCGGGAGTTCAATCGCGTCCTCAAGAACCCGAAAGAAGTGAGCCTGCGGGTGGGGCTCCTCTTTCCCGACCTGTACGAAGTGGGCATGTCCCACCTGGGACTGGCCCTGCTCTATGACCTTTTGAATGGGCGCCCCGAAATCTGGGCCGAGCGGGCCTTCGCCCCGGCCCCGGACCTGGAAGCCGAACTGCGCCGCCGGGGTCGGCTGTTGGCCACCCTGGAATCGGACACCCCCTTAAGGGAAATGGACCTGGTGGGGGTGAGCCTCCAGTACGAATTGAGCTATACCACCGTTCTGGCCATGCTGGACCTGGGCGGCATCCCCCTCATGGCCGGAGACCGGGGTTCCGACGACCCCGCGGTGGTGGGAGGCGGCCCTGCGGCCTTCAACCCCGAGCCCCTGGCGCCCTTTTTCGACGCCTTCGTCCTGGGGGACGGCGAGGAGGCCGCGCTGGAGGTGGCCGAGGCGGTGCGCGCCTGGCGGGCCGCCCGGGGCGGCCGCAAGGAGCTTTGGCAGGCCCTGGAGGAGCTCGACGGCGTCTATGTGCCCGCCCATTTCGAAATGGATTTCGACGCCGAGGGCCGCCTGCGGGAAATCCGGCCCCGGGGCCGCCGGGAGCGGGTGGTCAAACGGGTGCTGGCCGACCTGAACCTCTTTCCGCCGCCGGCCCGCCCGCTGGTGCCCACCTGTCAGATCGTCCACGACCGGCTTAATCTGGAGATTGCCCGGGGCTGCACCCGAGGCTGCCGCTACTGCCAGGCCGGCATGATCTACCGCCCGGTGCGGGAGCGAGCCCCCGGAGACCTGGAGGCCCGGGTGGAAGCCGCGCTGGAGGCCACCGGCTATGAAGAGCTGTCGCTCCTGACCCTGAGCCCCGGCGATTACTGCGGCCTCCCCTGGCTCCTGGGCCGCCTCATGGACCGGCTGGAGCCCAGGAAAATCGCTCTTTCCCTGCCGTCGCTCCGGGCCGACACTTTGGCCCCGGAGCTCATGGCCCAGATCCAGCGGGTGCGCCGCACCGGCCTCACCATCGCGCCGGAGGCCGGCAGCCAGCGCCTCCGGGACGTCATCAACAAGAACCTCACGGAGGAGGAGATCCTGGGCTCCGCCACCCGGGCCTTCGCCGCAGGCTGGCAGTTGCTCAAACTCTATTTCATGATCGGCCTCCCCACCGAAACGGAGGAGGACCTGGCGGCCATCGGGGGACTCATCTCCCGCATCTTGGCCGCGGCTCCCTCAAAACGGTCTCCCCGCCTGAACCTCAGCCTCTCCACCTTCATTCCCAAGAGCCACACTCCGTTTCAGTGGGAGGGGCAGGCGGACCTGGCCGAAAGCCGGCGCCGGCTGCACCACGTCAAGGACCTGCTCAAGCGGCGCCAGGTGCAATTGAAATGGAACTCCGCGGCCCAGAGCTGGCTGGAGGGCGTCTTTTCCCGGGGGGACCGCCGCCTGGCCCCCGTGGTGTTGGCCGCCTACCGCCGGGGCTGCCGTCTGGACGCCTGGAGCGAACACCTCAATCTGGACCTCTGGCGCCAGGCCTGTGCGGACACGGGGGTGGACCCGGATTTTTACCTGCGGCCCCGGGAGCTCACCGAAACGCTCCCCTGGGATCACCTGAACGCCGGGCTGGACAAGGATTTTCTGATGCGGGAGCGACACCTGGCCCTGGAAGGTCGGCCCACTCCCGACTGCCGGACCGCCGGCTGCCGGGACTGCGGCGTCTGCGCCCCGGGGGGCGCGGCGCTGCGCCTTTTCCAGGCTCCGGCCGGCGCCCCGGCCCCCGGTATCCAGGCTGCCGCGGGCCAGGCCAGGCCGGTACGCTACCGCCTCACCTACGCCAAGCTGGACCCGGCCCGCTGGCTCAGTCACCGGGAGATGCTCGTCGCCTTCTACCGCGCCCTGCGGCGCTCCGGTCTGGCGCTGGCCTTCACCGGCGGGTTTCACCCCCTGCCCCGGGTCTCCTTCCACGGCGCCCTGCCCGTGGGCGTGGAGAGTCTGGCCGAGGTTTTGGACCTGGAGCTGACCGCCGACCCCGGTCCCGTCCGCCTGGTGGAAGCGCTGAACCGGACCCTGCCGACGGGGTTGCAGTTGCTCATCGCCGAGCCCCTGGCGAGCCAGGCGCCGCCCCCCAGCCCCCGGCAGGTGAAATACCGGGTGGCCGCCCCGGAGCCGTGGTTCGCTCCGGAAACCGTCCGGGCTTTTCTCCGTCAGGACCGGTTCCCCGTCGTCCGGCGCCGCCCCCAGGGAGACCGCAAAGTGGACCTCCGCCCCCTGGTGGAGCGACTGGAGGCCCCGGCCCCGGACCAGGTGGAAGTCACGGTGAACCTGCGGGAACGGGACAATCTGAAAATCACCGAGATCATCGCCGCGGTCTTCGCCCTGGACGAGGATTCGGTCCGAGACCTGGAAATCATGAAAATTCAGACCCTCTATCAGGAGGCGGACGGTTCCCGGACCCCGCGCCGCCGTGCGAACCAAAAAGGAACGTCCGGCTCACCGGCCGAAACGCACGTCCGGGATGCAACCCTGCCTGAGAGCAGGTAAGATAAGGGCGCCTCATGTCCCATCAACTGCTCATCAGCGTCGCCGCCCGAGACACCCGCATCGCCCTCCTGGAAGAAGGGCGCCTGGCGGAATATTGCGTGGAGACGCACCTCCAGCAGGACCCCACCGGCAATATCTACACGGGGCGGGTGGCCAAGGTGCTGCCGGGAATGGCCGCGGCCTTCGTCGACATCGGACTGGAACGGCCCGCCTACCTCTATGTGGAGGAGGTGGCGGACCAGTGGGATGATTTCTACAACTTCTGGCTCCAGGGGGAGGAGCAGGAGGCCCCGTCCAGGCCCGGTCGCCGTTCCCAGGCTCCCATCGAGGACCTGCTGCACGAAGGACAGGAACTCCTGGTCCAGGTCTTCCGTCCTCCCCTGGGCAACAAAGGGGCGCGCCTCACCACCCACATCACCCTGCCGGGTCACTATTTGGTGTACCTTCCCACCATGGCGCACCTGGGCGTCTCCCGGCGCATCCCCGACGAGGCGGAGCGGACCCGCCTGCGGGCCCTGCTGGAGGAAATCAAGCCTCCGGAAGGCGGCCTCATCGCCCGCACCGTCAGTCAGGGGCAGGTCCGGGAGCGGCTGGCCCGGGAGCGGGACGCCCTGATGCGCCTCTGGAAGGGCATCCTGCAGAAGCGGGACGCCGCCTCCCCCCCCGCCCTACTCCACCAGGAACTGAAGGCGGCCTGTCGGGTGGTGCGGGACCTCTTCAACGTCGACGCGCATCGCATCATCGTCGACGATCCCGAGGCCCACGCCCAGATCCTGGAGTATTTGACCTCTCTCAGCCCGTGGCTGCAATACCAGGTGGAGCTCTACAACGGGGCCGAACCGCTGTTTCACCATTTCGGCCTGGACCTGGATTGGAGCAAACTGCTGGCCCCCCAAGTCTGGCTCAAAAGCGGCGGTTACCTGGTCATCGACAACACCGAGGCCCTGACCGCCATTGACGTCAATACCGGCCGTTTCACCGGGCGGGACCAGCATGACGAAACCATCCTCAAAACCAACCTGGAGGCCGCCCGGGAGATCGCCCGGCAGCTCCGCCTGCGCAATCTGGGAGGCCTCATCGTCATCGACTTCATTGACATGGAAAAGCCCGCCCACCGGGACCTGGTCCACCGCACCTTTGTGGAGGCCCTGCGCCGGGACCGGGCCAAGACCACGGTGCTGCCCCTGTCGCCCCTGGGGGTGGTGGAGATGACCCGGCAACGCCTGCGGGACAGCCTCTCCCAGACGGTCATGCAGCCCTGCCCCTGCTGCCGGGGCCGGGGGGAAATCCTGGCGGCGGTCACCGTGGCCCACGATCTTCTGCGCCAACTGACGGAGGAAGCCCGGGAATTTCCCGGCGCCCGCCTCACGGTGACGGCCCACTCCGAGGTCTTGGCAGCTCTGGAGGCCGAAGGCCGGGAGGTCTTCACCCATCTGTCTCAGAAACATCAGGTGGAATTGCGGCTCCAGCCCGATCCACAGGTTCCCCGGGACCAAGGCCGGATTGCCCGGGAGTGGCCCCGTCCCAAGGGGGAGAACTGATGCCGCCAAAAGGGCCGGGGGACCGGCGGCCCCCGGCCCCCTCCCACACTCCACACCTCCACGGGTTTACACAGCCATGACCTTTGCACCCATAATACTCGGCACCGCCGGGCACATCGACCACGGCAAGAGCTCCCTCATCACGGCCCTCACGGGCATCGACCCGGACCGCCTCAAGGAGGAAAAACTCCGGGGCATCACCATCGAGCTGGGCTTCGCCTATCTCACCTTGCCCACGGGCCAGCGCCTGGGCATTGTGGACGTGCCCGGCCACGAGCGCTTCGTGCGCCACATGGTGGCCGGCGCCACCGGCATGGACCTGGTGGCCCTGGTCATCGCCGCGGACGAAGGCGTCATGCCCCAGACCCGGGAACACCTGGAGATCTGCCAGCTCCTCCAGGTCAAGCACGGCCTGGTGGTCCTCACCAAGGCCGACCTGGTGGAGGAGGACTGGCTGGAGCTGGTGGAAGAAGAGGTGCGGGAGGCCCTGAAAGGCACCTTTCTGGATGGCGCCCCCATCGTTCGCTTCTCCGCGGTCACCCGCCAGGGAGAGGAGGAGCTGCTGGCCGTGCTGGGAGACCTGGCCCACCGGGTGCCCCCCAAGCCCGCGGGCGGCATCTTCCGCCTGCCCGTGGACCGGGTCTTCACCATCAAGGGCTTCGGCACCGTGGTCACCGGCACCGCCATCTCCGGGCGCCTGCGGGTGGGGGAGTCGGTTGTGGTCTATCCGCCGGGCTACAAGGCCCGGGTGCGCTCCCTGCAGGTGCACGGGGCCTCGGTGGAGGAGGCCCTGGCCGGCAACCGCACCGCGGTGAACCTCCAGGGCCTGGAAAAAGAGGAGGTGGAGCGGGGCATGGTGGTGGCCACCGGGGGCTCCCTCATCCCCTCCCGCCGCCTGGACGCCTTCGTGGAGGTGCTGCCCAGCGCCCCCCGCCCCCTGAAACACCGGCAGGCGGTGCGCCTGCACACCGGCACCGCCGAGGGCCTGGCCGTGGCGCTGCTCCTGGCCGACGAGGAAATCCCCCCCGGCAAGGCGGGCTATGTCCAGTTCCTGCTCCGGGACCGCCTGGCCCTGAAGCCCGGCGACCGCTACGTCATCCGCAACCTCTCGCCCGCGGTCACCTGGGGCGGCGGCCAGATCCTGCACGTCAACCCGCCCCGCCACAAGCGCCGCCAGGAGTCGGTGCAGAAAGGCCTGGAGGTCCTGGAAAAGGGCGACCGGCCCGCCCAACTCACCTTTTACCTGGAGGAGGCGGGGCCCGCAGGGCGCTCCGGGGCCGAACTGGCCGCGCTCCTGCCCTGGTCCCCGGACGAACTGAAGCAGGAAATCGCCCGCCTCACCCAGTCGGGCCAGTGCCTCCGCTACGACCCGGAAAACGACCGCTACCTGCTCCTGGCCACGGCCCGCAGCCTGGAGGACCAGATCGGCCGGCTGCTGTCGGACTACCACCGCAAAAATCCCCTGAAGCCCGGCCTCAGCAAGGAGGAGCTGCGCCGCAGCCTCCCGCCCCAGGTGGAGGTGCGCCTCTTCAACTTCCTGCTGGCCCGCCTCAGCGAAGCCGGGCGGGTGGCCGTGGAAAAGGACCTGGTGCGCCTGGCGGCCCACAAGGTGCAACTGGCCGCCGACCAGGAGGACCTGACCCGGGCCCTGGAAGCCCTCTACCGCCGGGGACAGCTCTCGCCCCCCACCCTGAAGGAGGTGGAGGCCGCGCTCCAGACCCCCCTGGCCCGGCTCCAGCCCCTCCTCAAGGTCCTGGTCAACCAGGGCGCCCTGGTGAAGGTCAAGGAGGACCTCTTCTTTCACCAGGAGGCCATGGCCCGCCTGAAGGCGGAACTGGTGGACTTCCTCAAGAAAAACAAGGAGATCACCGTCCTGCAGTTCAAGGACCTGACCCAGACCTCCCGCAAATTCACCATCCCGCTGCTGGAATACTTCGACACCACCCGCACCACCGTGCGCGTCGGCGAGGCCAGGCGTTTGAGAGAGGGGGTTTGAAATAAATCTACTTGCTAATATGAAATTCTTTAAATAAAATTTAACAGGGGTAATTTAAATGAATACTCTATCTAGCTTAGCTGCGTTATCAGAAAGAAGCGACCTCGATAAATATGGCAACAACAAGTTATTACTTTTTGCTCTCGAGATAGCTTTATCAATTGATGATATAGATACAGTTGCAGCCAACTCACTAACTGATAGGCCTGGTGATAAAAAATGCGACCTACTTTATGTAGATAGAGATACTGGTAAGGCTATAATCGCTCAGTCATATTTCTCATCAGACATTTCAAAAAAAGAAGCTCCCTCCAATAAGGCAAGTGACCTAAATACAGCAGTTTCTTGGCTGTTAGGCAAAAATATTCCAGCAATGCCTGATTTTCTTAAACCTGCGGCACAGGAGTTAGATTCTGCACTTTCTGATGGGGCTCTCAATACGTTAGAAATCTGGTACGTCCATAATCTGTTAGAATCACCAAATGTTCAAAAAGAACTATCTATAGTTAAGAAAACTGCTGAAAGTTATATTAAGAAAAATTATTCAGAGGCAGGAATTGAAGATATAAGAACCATAGAAGTTGGAAAAAACATTTTAGATGAGTGGTTTAAAAGTATTCTTGCTCCGATAAACGTAAGCGACCGTCTAGAAATCCCTATTACTGGTGGATTTCAAACATCTGGAGATGGATGGGAAGCATTCACTACTTCGTTATCAGCAAAGTGGCTCCATGAACTTTATAATAAATATGGCATGAAACTATTTTCAGCAAATGTTCGAGCTTATTTAGGAAGTCGCAAAAGCGATAAAAACATAAATTACAATATTAAAGAAACCGCACAGCATAATCCTGGGCGTTTCTGGGCTTATAATAATGGAATAACAGCCTTAGTCAATAATTGGGAGAAAATAAAATCCAAAAAAGCTTACATGTTAATTATTGATGGCATATCAATCGTAAATGGAGCACAAACAACTGGAGCAATTGGCTCTATCGAAATTGGCAAATTGGGTGATGCGAACATATTAGTAAGATTCGTAAAATCATATAACAAAACAGTTGTTGAAGATATTGTAAGGTATAATAATATGCAAAATAAAATAGAAGCTTCTGATTTTAGGAGCAACGATAAAATTCAAGAAAGGTTAAGGAACGAATTCCATAAAATACCCGATGCTGAATATATGGGCTGCAAGAGAGGTAGCGGGGAAGATAAAATCAAGAGACCTCCAAATTTAATACCATCTAATACAGTTGCACAATGTTTAGCAGCATTTCATCAAGAGCCGAATATTGCATACAATGAAAAAGGGAAAATTTGGGAATCAGACGACATTTATTCCCGTTTTTTTAATTTAAAAACTACCGCGAGACATATTATATTTTGCTATAGTTTACTGAAAGCTATTGAAGAGATTAAATTTGAACTATTAAATATTCCCGAAGAACAAAGGACTGAGCTGCAAAGACAACAGATTGCATTCTACAGACAAAGAGGCTCAACATTTGTACTCTGTGCCGCAATAGCTAAATGCTGCGAAATATTTTTATCAAGAGCAATTGTAGACTCTTTTGAACTTATATTTCCAGAAAATATAACTTTGTCTCAGGCCATAGAATCTTGGAAACCTATTGTTCGTATTTGCTTGGCGTTTTCGAGATATTTAGAAGATTCTCTAAAGGCAAGTTTAAAAACTCACTCTACTATAAAGGCAGATATTGAAAAGTTTACATCTTTTATTGAAGCAACAAAAGGTAGTAATTCGAGCAGTTTCAATGAGTTTTCAAGTAGATATGATAACTCTGTATAGAGTTTAATTTGGCTTCTAATAATAATTCTAGAATATATATTGCTATAATCGGAGGAGGTAATGCCTCTCCCGAACTAGCCGCGCTGGCCCGGGAGGTGGGCCGGGAGTTGGCCCGGGCCGGCGCGGTGGTCCTCTGCGGCGGGTTGGGCGGGGTTATGGCCGCGGCTGCGGCAGGCGTGCGGGAGGCCGGCGGCGTGGTCCTCGGCATCCTCCCCGGCCCGGACCGGACCGACGCCAATCCT
>VGSQ01000123.1 GCA_016874975.1 Deltaproteobacteria bacterium | reverse complement strand
CAAAACCTATCTGGTGGCGAGCCAGCTCCTGCCCCGGCCTCTGTTGAACGAGATCACCGAACTGGCCCGCCAGGCCCGGGAGGTCCGCCAGTCCCAGCTCCTCATCCATCCCGTCAGGGTGAGCCATTATCTCACCCTGGTGGTGGTCACCCTGCTCACCCTCATGGCCGCCATCTGGCTGGCCTTCTACCTGGCCCGGGAGATCACCACCCCCATCCGTCAGTTGGCCGAAGGGACGGTCAAGGTGGCCGGCGGCGATTACGACATCCACATCCAGCAGGAAGGGCGGGACGAGATCGCCTTTCTGGTGCAGTCCTTCAACAAAATGACCCAGGACCTGCAGCTCAGCCGGGCCCAACTGGCGGCCACCTATGAGCGCCTGCGCCAAAGCCACGCCGATCTCCAGGCAAGCCAGCGCCACCTGGAGATCCTGCTGCGCAACGTGGCCGCCGGGGTGGTGGCCGTGGACGCCGCCGGGCGCATCACCAACGTCAACGACTCCGCCGCCCGCATGCTGGGAGTGGCCCTGGAGGAGGTGGTGGGCCGGGAGGTGCAGTCGCTGCTGCCCGCCGGCGAACACGCCCGCCTCATGGAGGCCATGGCCGAGGCGCGCCGCGTCCGGAAAACGGTGGAGACCCCCATTCACCTCATCCTACCCCACCGAGTCTGCTATCTCTTGCTCAAAACCACCATGCTCAAGGACGACGCGGGCGAAGACCACGGCCTGGTGATGGTCATGGAGGACCTCACCGAACTGGAGCGGGCCCAGCGGCTGGAAGCCTGGCGGGAGGTGGCCCGGAGGATCGCCCACGAAGTGAAAAACCCCCTCACCCCCATCAAACTGGCGGCCCAGCGCCTCCAGCGGCGCTATGCGGGGCGGATTCCCGACGACGGCCAGGTGTTCGAGGAGTGCACCCGCATCATCAGCGACCAGGTGGATGAAATCAAGAATCTGGTCAACCAGTTCTCCCACTTCGCCCGCCTGCCGCACCTGTCCCTGGCCCCCCTGGACCTCAACGCCCTGATCCGGGAGACGCTCCACCTCTACGCCGAGGTGCAGCCCCGGGTGTCCCTGACCTTCACCCCGGACCCGACCTTGGGCTCCGTGCTGCTGGACCAGGAACAGTGCAAGCGGCTCCTCCTCAATCTCATGGACAACGCCCTGGCCGCCATCGAGGGCGGCGGCGCCATCAGCGTCACCGTCCAGGCCGTGGACGGCGGCGAGGCGGTGCGGCTGGTGGTGGCCGACACCGGCCGCGGCGTCAGCGACCGGGACAAGGCGCGCATCTTCGAGCCCTATTTCTCCACCAAGCGGGGCGGCACCGGCCTGGGACTGGCCATCGTCCATTCCATCGTCGCCGACCACCAGGGCCAGATCCGGGTGGAAGACAACGAACCCACGGGCGCCCGCTTCATCATCGAACTGCCCACTCATCGGGGACACCATGCCGGCAACCATTCTCGTCGTGGATGACGAACCCCAGATCTTACAATTGGTGGCGGGCATTCTCCAGGATGAAGGCTTTGAGGTCCTCACCGCCGCCGACGGCGACCAGGCCCTGAAAACGGCCGCGGCCGAGACCCCGGATTTGGTCCTCCTGGACATCGCCCTGCCCGGCCGGGACGGACTCACCGTGCTGGGGGAACTGAAGGCTCAACACCCCGGCTTGCCGGTGGTCATGGTTTCGGCCTTCGGCTCCGTGGAAAACGCGGTGAAGGCCACCCGCCTGGGGGCCTATGACTTCATCGAGAAGCCGCCCCATGCGGACAAGATCGTCCTCACCGTGCGCAACGCCCTGGAGCTGGCCCGCCTCTCCGAGGAAAACCGCCGGCTGCGGCAGCGGGCCGCGCCCTTCCGGGAGATTATCGGCACGAGCGAAGCCATGCGCCACCTCCGGGAGCGGGTGCGCCTGGTGGCCCCCACCAACGCCTCAGTGCTCATCACCGGCGAGAACGGCAGCGGCAAGGAACTGGTGGCCCGGGCTTTGCACTTCCTGAGCCGCCGGGCCCACCGCCCCTTTGTGGAGGTGAACTGCGCCGCCATCCCCGAGGAGCTCATCGAAGACGACCTCTTCGGCCACGAAAAAGGGGCCTTCACCGGGGCCACCAGCCGTCGTCCGGGCAAATTCGACCTGGCCCACGAGGGCACCCTCTTCCTGGACGAAATCGGCGACATGAGCCTCAAGACCCAGGCCAAGATCCTGCGCATCCTGGAGGAGCAGCGCTTCGAGCGGGTGGGTGGCAGCCGCCCTCTGCAGGTGGACGTGCGCATCGTCGCGGCCACCAACAAGAACCTGGAGGAGGAAATCGCCCGGGGCGCCTTCCGGGAGGACCTCTACCACCGCATCAACGTCATCCCCCTGCACGTGCCCGCGCTGCGGGAGCGGCGGGAGGACATCTCCCTGTTGGCCCGGCACTTCCTCAAGGAGGTGGCCCTGGAAAACGAAGCGCCCCTCAAGTCCCTGGCCCCCGAGGCCCTGGAGGCCCTGGCCGCCCGCCCCTGGCCGGGCAACGTGCGGGAGCTTAAGAACCTCATCTGGCGGCTGGCCATCCTGGCGCCGGGCCTGGTCGTCACCCGGCGGGACCTGGACCTGGCCGGGCCCGCCGACCCCGCCGCCCTCCCCGCGGACGGCCTGGAGACGCTGCTCACCGTCCCCTCCTTTAGGGAGGCCCGGGGGCTCTTTGAACGGGAGTTCCTGCGCCGCAAACTGGAGGAGCACCACGGCAACGTGGGCGCCACCGCCGAAGCCGTGGGCCTGGAACGCTCGCACCTGTACCGCAAACTCAGGGGGTACGGACTGGAGGCGGGGAAAGAGGAGGGGGGGTGAACGCAATACTGTTCACTTTAGCCCAACACTGGTTTTATGTGGAGCAGGCGCCCCCGCCTGCTCTTTTAAAATGAACAGACGGGGGCGGCTGTTCTATTATCTGAGCCTCTTGCAAAATTGCCGATTTTGTCATCCTGAACGAAGTGAAGGATCTCAACCCCTTGTCATTGCGAGATTCTTCGCTGCGCTCAGAATGACAAGCGAGAGTTTCAGGGAGTTTTGCAAGAGGCTCATCTGCTTCGAAAAGTTACTGCTTAGAAAAGTTCCTCATCCCCCTCTCCCCCGGCGGGGGAGAGGGCCGGGGTGAGGGGGAGAACTTTTCATAAATTATGGGTGGGCCTAAGGGTTCATGAGCAACTGCCCCGTAAGGCTTTCAGCGGGCGGCGAGCGTTAGGGCAGCACGGCGACGCAGTCCTGACCCCGGATGGACTGGCCGCCATATTCCTCCTTGAGCTTCCCGGTGAGGGTCAGGGTGACAGTATCACCACGGGTTTTCTTTAACTGCAGGCTGTTGACGAGTGTTTTAACGTCGAAGTGGGCCGTAAGGTCCTCAAAGCCGTCTGGTAGACCGATATCACATCCGCAGGGCTCCCCGGTAAAGGGGGAGGTGGAGTCTTTGTAGCCATGGTGCACCGGCGCCACCTCGCCTGTAATGCCGTCCCGGCTCAGCCGCAGGCTGGCCGGGTCGATCTCCCTGACGTCAAATCCCGCCGCGCCGCAGATGGCCACGGGAAGGCGGCCCTTGCTGTTCACATCCAGATAATTGGGGCAGTCCTCGGGCTTGATGTCGATGCTGACCTGGATATGGGAAGAGGGCCGGCCATAAATTTCCGCGGTGTCTGTGGAAAGGTCGCCGGAAACCTGGCCCCCGGTGACCAGGACTCCCCGGCCGTCAGCCAAGAGGGTGCATGTGGGCTCAAATCGGGGCTGATTCAATGGTGTTGTTGGATTCCATCCGGTGTCCGGATCATATATTTCGGTGCTGCCGATGATATCGAAATTATTGGACATCCCGCCTGCCACCAGGACTCTGCCGTCGGGCAGCACAGCGGCGGCGTGACCACCGCGCGCCTCGGTCATTTCACCGACGCTGCTCCAAGTATTGGCGCCAGGATCATAAATTTCGGCATCTGGGGATGCAGAAACATTGCCCATGTAAAAAAAAAGTCCCCCTGCCACCAGCACCTTGCCATCCTGGAGGCGGACCGCCGAATGAAAGACCCGAGACTCAGACATCGGCGTTGCCGAAGACCAGGTCCCGTTGTCTGGGTCGTAAATCTCCGCTGAGTCAGTGCTGTTGAATGAAAGATCAGTAACCCCTCCGGTGGCCAGGACTTTCCCGTCGTTCAGGAGCGTCAATCGGGGCAAGCCGCGTGCTGTTGCCATGTTGTTGACGGTCAGTGTCCATTCATCCTTCTCTGGATCATAGAGTTCGGCGGTGTCGGTGCATTCCCCCGCGGCCGTAACGCCCCCCACCGCCAGAACCCGGCCATTGTTCAGCGCCACGAGGTCGAAATAGCTGCGGGAGACGTTCATGCTGGCGGCAGCAGTCCAGGTGTCTGTGTTCGGGTCGTAAATCTCCGCCGAACGGCCTGCCTCATCTTCCCCGTAATCGCCTCCACAGACCAGCACCCTGCCATCAGGAAGTCTGGCCGCGGCATGGGCAAACCGATATCCGTATTCCTGAGCAGCAACGGTTTCGCCAGTCGGAGTCCAAGTTTCGTCGGCGGGGTCGAAAATAAAGGCCGTCCCCTGGTTAAGCCCCGCCAAATCCGACCCCCCCACGACCAGCACTTTGCCGTCCTCAAGGAGAGTCGCCGTATGTGAAATTTTAGCCTGGTCCATTGGTGTGGTGTATGTCCAACTTTGGGCCAGGGCCTTCTCACCTGTCCCCCCGCACACGCCGATTGCCAGCATCACTGCCAGAAGGCCGATAAAAAATTGCCGTTTCATGATTTCCTCCCGTGCCTCCACAGGCATTCCCAAGGTTTCCCGAGCAACTTGGTCAAAACCAAAGCCGCCATCATGAGCGGACTTGGGAACCGGCAATCACCAGAACCAATTTTTCCACCTCTTTTTTCGGATAAGCCCCGCCAGGGGCCCCCTGTCGGCAGGCTAATCCTCCCATCAACCGCAGGCTGACTTGACCCACTCTGGAAATTCCCATTTCTTCCGGATCTTGGCCATATCACCCCCTTTACGAGAAGGACTGGACGCATGCATTGATACGGCTGAAACGACAAAAAAGGCCAGGGATAAATTTCCTGGCCGCAGGTCGGGGACATTATCCATGATGTCCTCAGGTAATTTGATATTGTTTAGATGGGGGCATATTCATGTCCATTTGTCAAGAAAATAAGAACTGGCTCGGTTTTCTTTGATGCAGGATGGGAAGCATTAGTGTCCGGCAAGGAATTGCAAAAACCGTTATTCCTCATAAAGCCGGAATCCCCGGCTTCTCTCCCGAAATTCCTGCAATTCCCCCTCCCAGGCGGCCTCCAGCTCCGCAAGCGGCTGGCCCGCCTCCAGGCCCTCACGGATGGCGGGGTCGCCGGTCAACAGATCGATGGGAAGGCGCTCCGTTTCGTATTCATAGGGGGGCTCCCGCCAGGCAAATTCCTGGGGATAGAGCTCCAAAATGGCCTGCAGCAGGGCCAGGGTGGTGCGGTAAGGTTTGAACGTCGCCCGGTCGATGACGTGGAGCTGAAAGCCCCGGCAGAGCTCACCGGCCCATTTGTGAAAAGTGGGTTCGAAGGCCGCTTCCCGCAGGATGACGCCCTCCAACCGGTAATCCGCCAGACGGGCCAAGAGGCGCCGGGGCTCCAGGAAAGGCGCGCCGAAAAGTTCAAAGGGCCGCGTGGCGCCCCGGCCTTCGGAGAGGTTGGTGCCTTCCAGCAGGACTTGGCCCGGATAGACCACCGCCCCCTCCAGGGTGGGGAGGTTGGGCGAGGGGAGCACCCAGGGGAGGCCGGTGGCGTCGAAGTAATCGCCCCGGCGCCAGTTTTGGGCCGGAATGACGGTAAGGTCGCAGCCCAGGCCCTGCGTCTCGTTGTAGTAGCGGCAAAGCTCCCCCAGGGTGAAACCGTGGCGCATGGGCAGGGGATAGGGGCCCACGAAGGAGGCCATCTCGGGACGGAGGAGATTGCCCTCCACCTGGAGGCCGCCGATGGGGTTGGGCCGGTCCAGGATGACCACCTTGACGCCCAGGGGCGCGGCCGCTGCCATGAGCCGGGCCACCGTGGCCGCGAAGGTGTAGACCCGGGTGCCCACGTCCGCCAGGTCCACCAGCACCGCGCTGAGGGGGGCCAGGGCCTCATGCGGCGGGTCCAGGCGGGGGCCGTAGAGGCTCACCACCGGCAGGCCCAACACGGGGTCGCGAAAATCCTCCGACGACACCATGTTGTCCTGCTTCTCGCCCAGAAAGCCGTGCTGCGGCGACAGGAGCACCCGCAGGCGCCCGGGCAGCCGCCGGGCCACCAGGTCCCGGGCGTGCTCCAGGCCGCGGGAAACGCTGGCGGGATGACTGAGCAGACCCAACGCCGCGCCTTCGGTCCAGGCGGGCGGGTCGGCCAGGAAGACCTCCAGACCGGGAATGACGCCGGCCATCGGCTCCCTCCCATGCAGAATCAATTTTTCACCTGGGGGGCGGCCGGGGGAGCGGGGGCCTGCGACCCCCGGCCTCCTCCCCCACCACAAACTTTACCAGGCGTGATTAAGAGTTATTTTGAGCCCACCAGTTCTTCCACTTCCTCTTCGCCGTGGGCCAGTTCCTCCTTCTGTTGCTGGTCCAGGCGGAGGAGCATGGCTTGGAATTCGCCCACATGGGTCTTTTCCTCCTTGGCCACATCCAGGAGGATCGTGCGAATATGAGGGTTTTCGGTCATGGCGGCCAGTTGTTCATACAGGCTCACCGCGTCCAGTTCGGCGATGATGGCCAGCCGCAGCACCTCTTTGTCGATGTTTTCTTTGCTCACTCTGGCCAGGTTGATAGGAAGTTGCGATAGCATGGTTCTCCTCCTGATGGCGATGAAATGATAGTTTACCAGAAATTAAGGCTGATTCTTCCCAAAAGGAAGGGCCGGCGCGGCATTTGCCACCCGGTTCCCAAATTTGGAGAGGTGTAAAGGGTCGGAGAGGGGCCCGGCAGGTTGGGGGGTGACACCTGGTTGATAGGGTGGGGGCGGCTTTCAACCCCTCCTCCCCAGATGAGGTCAAGAGGCCGGCCAAATTATCCGTTTCCTTACGAACCTAACCTGGTATAAAACTTCCAGGGTTCCGGCAAGGAAACCGGCGGCCACAAGAATTATCTCCGCCGGATTTCCGGCCCGGCGGGGTTTAGGAAGATAAGGGGAATGGTCATGGAATGTCGAGAAGTGCAGGAACGCTTGTCGGCCTGGCTGGACCAGGAGACGGCAGAGCCCGAGGCGGCGGCGCTGGCCGCGCACCTGGAGTCCTGCCCGGTCTGCCGCCGGGAGGCCGAGGCCTGGCGGCGCCTGGACCAGGTCCTGGCGGATCTGGAGGCGCCGACGCCCTCCGGGCTGGCCCCTCAGGTGTTGTCCCGCCTGCCCCGCCGGCGGTCCCGCTGGCAGCGCAGCCTGTCGCTGGCGGCCTCCCTGGTGCTGGGCATCACCCTGGGCGGCGCCCTGGCCGGCAATTTCTTCGCACCTCTTAACGGAGAGGGAAACGGCGGCGAGGTCCTGGCCTTCGAGGCCTTCCAGGACTTCCCCCAGGGCTCCCTGGGGCACCTGCTCACCTACCCGGCCGATGAGGACAGCCAGGCATGAAGCGGGATTGGCTCCTTTACCTGGTGATCTTCTCCCTGGCCCTGAACGTGGGCACCATCGCCACCTTCGTCTACCTGCGTTATCTGGATAAAACGGCCCAGGCGGCCCGGGAGGGTTTGCCGCCCCTGCCTCCCAGGGAGTTGTGGAGCAGGCTCAACCTGAACGCCGAGCAGCAGGCCACCCTCAAAGGCCTGTGGCCGGAGCATTCCCGGCGGGTGCGGGGGCTTCGGTTGGAGTTGGCGCAAAAACGCCGGGAACTCCTGGGGCTCATTAAGAAGAATTCCTCCGGTTGGCCCGCCATTCAGGGGAAAATCAAGGAGATCAGCCTGCTGCAGGGGAGCCTGGAAGAAGAAGTGACCGACTTTTTCCTGCAGTTCCAGAAGCACCTTAACCCCGAGCAGAAGGAGGCCTTTCTGGCCCTGTTGGAGCGGCGCCTGACGCCCTTCATGGGGGGACGCCGGGGATTGGGCCGCGAACGGGGTCATCTGTGGCCGGGAAGAGGCCATGGGCCTCCGCTGGATAGACCCATGCACCTGCGGCAGGGGCCTCCTCAAGAGACGCCTGGCGCTTCCCCCAAACCGAACGACTAAAAAGGAGAATTATATGAAGAACTTAAGAATGATGGCGGCCGCGGCCGGGCTGGGCCTGGCCGTGCTCTGCACCGCCCCCGACTTCAGCTTTGCCCAGGGGCGGGGCTGGGGCGGCGGCGCCTGCCCCCGTTACAAAGCCGGCGCCCAGGGCGGCGGCGGACAATGGCAGAAGGACCGAGGGACCGGCTCCGGCGTCGGTCCTGCTTACACCAACCGGACCTGCGACGGCGCCGGCCCCAAAGGACGGAATTTCCGGGGCGGCGGACGGCGAGGCGCCCCGGGCGCCGGACAGTCCGGGACGGGCCAACCCGGCGCCGGGCAGTAAAAGTCAAACTTGACCTCCGGGCGGGGCGCCGCTTTTTTTCTCGTTCCCAAGCTGCTAGGAAATGCTCATGGCCCCAACGGGGCCACCCCCGAGCATGAAAAACCTTTTGTCGGGGCGGGTTTCAAACCCGCCCCTACAGAACCGGGATTTTCACGGTAAAGCTCATGCTTTGAAGCCGTCACCAGCCTTTGAGTTTCCAACTTCCCTCAAAACCTTCCTGCCCAAGGAGACTTTGTCCTTAAAGGCATTTCGTTTTCTCACTAGCTGAGCTTCTTGCAAAACTTACGGACAGCATTACGATTTCCGAAAAATCATGGTGCGCGGTGCGCACCCTACAGAATCCTCCGATGTTCTGGTCCCCGCGTAGGGTGCGCAC
>VGSQ01000122.1 GCA_016874975.1 Deltaproteobacteria bacterium | reverse complement strand
CCGAAGCCCAATCCCAGGCCCACCGTCAATCCCAACAGGAAATCAACGCCGCGGATGTCCATCAGCAAATTCATTCGGGGCAAAGGCCGGGCAGACCCGACCCTGCCGCATCTGGTTGATGTTGTAATTGTTATATTATCTATCTTTGGGGGAAGGGCGTCAAGATGCGGGGCAGGCCTTGCCTTGGCAGGGCAAAGGTGGCACAATAGCCCCACATCAGACCTGAGGAGTTGACCCATGAGCGACATCAAGGCCATGTACCGCACCGTTTTGGCGGACCATTTTCCCTCCGAGATGACCATCACCTTCGGCGACCAGAAGCTGATCTACCGGCGGCGCACCTGGAAGTTGCCGGACAAGGGGGAGCTCATCGAAATGGGGCTGCGCTACGGCGAAAACCCGGGCCAGGAGGCGGCCCTCTATGAACTGACGGGCGGGCACCTGACCCTGGGGCAGTGCACCTTCATCGAACCGGGCTTCGGCCTGGTGAGCGCCATCGACGAAGCCGCCATGGTCCAGGCCGGCAAGCACCCGGGCAAGACCAACCTCACGGACCTGGACAACGGCCTGAACATCATCAAATTCATGGACCGCAAGCCCGCCGCGGTGATCCTCAAGCACAACAACCCCTGCGGCGCGGCGTGGGCCGGGTCCCTGGCCGAGGCCTACGACAAGGCCAATATGGCGGACCGCATCGCCGCCTTCGGGGGCGCCCTGGTGGTCAACCGGGCCCTGGACCAGGCCACTGCGGAGCTGGTATCGCAGAATTACCTGGAGGTGGTGGCCGCCCCCGATTTTGAGGAGGGCGCCCTGGGTCTTCTCAAAAAGGCCAAGGAGCTGCGCATCATCCGCATCGCCCGCTTCGACCGCTTGCAACACCTGGTCACCACCCGCTTCGTGGAATTCAAGAGCCTCATCGACGGCGGCCTCATCGTGCAGCAGTCGCCCCTGAACGCCATCCTCAAGAAGGAGGACTTCAAGCCCGCGGTGACCACCTACCAGGGCCAGGAATACCGCTGCCGGCGGCAGCCCACGGACCGGGAATACGACGATTTGCTCTTCGGCTGGTGGGTGGAGCAGGGGGTGACCTCCAATTCCGTGCTCTACGTCAAGGACGGGGTCACCGTGGGCATCGGCACCGGCGAGCAGGACCGGGTGGGGGTGGCGGAGATCGCCATCTTCAAGGCCTACACCAAGTACGCCGACGCCCTTTGCTTCAAAAAATTCGGCGTGCCCTACAAGAGTCTGGAGATGGACATTGCCCAGGGGAAGCGCCCCGCCTCCCAGCAGGAGGAGATCGATCAGGCCACCCGGCAGGCCAAGGCCGGCCTCAGCGGCGCGGCCATGATCTCCGACGCCTTCTTCCCCTTCCGGGACGGGGTGGACGTGGCCCTCAAGGAAGGCATCGGCGCCATTTGCCACCCGGGAGGGTCCATGCGGGACTTTGAGTCCATCGAGGCCTGCAACGAAGTTGACCCCCCGGCCACCATGGTGTTTACCGGACAGCGGGCCTTTAAGCATTAAAGTAGGATGGTTATGGAGCTCCTGGATAAAATCAAAACCCGCCAGACCCTGGTGGGCATCATCGGCCTGGGGTATGTGGGCCTGCCCCTGGTCATCCGGTTCTGCGAGGTGGGCTTTCCGGTGCTGGGGTTCGACACCGACCCCCGCAAGGTGGAGCGCCTGAACCGGGGGGAATCCTACATCAAGCACATCCCCGCGGCCGGCCTGGCGCCGCTGGTGAGCCCCGCCGCGGGGCCGCCCCGGTTCACGGCCACCAGCGACCTGGGCCGCCTGGGGGAGCCCGACGTCCTCATCATCTGCGTGCCCACGCCGCTCACGGCCAACCGCGAGCCGGACCTGCGCTATGTGGAAAACACCACCCGGGCCATTGCCGCCACCCTGCGGCCGGGCCAGCTGATTTCGCTGGAATCCACCACCTATCCCGGCACCACCGAAGAGCTCATGCTGCCGATTCTCAGCGGGCGTTATCGGGTGGGCGAGGATTTTTTCCTGGTCTTCTCCCCGGAGCGGGAGGACCCGGGCAACCCCACCCATCACGTGCAAACCATCCCCAAGGTGGTGGGGGGCGTCACCCCGGCCTGCCTGGAGCACGGCGTGGCCCTTTACTCCCAGGTGGTGGAGCGCGTAGTGCCCGTCTCCTCCACCCGGGCGGCGGAGCTGACCAAGCTGCTGGAAAACATCTACCGGGCCGTGAACATCGCCCTGGTGAACGAACTGAAGCTACTCTGCCTGAAGATGGGGATGGACCTGTTCGAAGTCATCGAGGCGGCCAAGACCAAACCCTTCGGCTTTCAGGCCTTTTACCCCGGCCCCGGACTGGGCGGGCACTGCATCCCCATCGACCCCTTCTACCTCACCTGGAAGGCCCGGCAATACGATCAGCCCACCCGCTTTATCGAATTGGCCGGGGAGATCAACACCAACATGCCCCACTTCGTGGTGGGGCGGGTGGCCGAAGCCTTGAATGAGCACGGCAAGCCCCTGAAGGGCTCCCGCATCCTCATCCTGGGCGTGGCCTACAAGAAGGACGTGGACGACAACCGGGAATCCCCCGGGGTGAAGATCATCGACCTGCTCAAGCAGCGGGGCGCCCGGGTTAGCTACCATGACCCCCACATTCCCCACTGCACGGGTATGCGCCATTATCCGGAACTGGACATGAAGTCCGCGCCCCTCACCGCCGAAACGCTGCACAAGCAGGACTGCGTGGTTCTGGTCACCGACCACAGCGCCTTCGACTACGCCTGGATCGCCCGGGAGGCGCCCCTCATCGTGGACACCCGGGGGGCCTTCCGGGGTCTGGAGGGAGAGCATATTTTCCCGGCCTGACCAGGTGGAATTTCCGGCCCCGAATAAAGCGGGTTGAGAGGGGGGCGTGGGGGGGAGGAACCACAGGCGGGACGCCTGCGCCACAGGAGCCGCCGCTCCCCCGGCCCTCCCCCTGCATGCCCAACCTACGATTATGCGCTACGAAGGCCCCATCTACCGGCCGCCCAGCGAGGCCCGCAGTCTCCTGATCCAGGCCACGGTGGGCTGTCCCCACAATCGCTGCACCTTCTGCCTGGTTTATAAGAAAATCCGCTTCAAGGTGCGCCCCACGGCAGAGGTCGTTGAGGATCTGGAGGAGGCCCGGCGGCAGTTTGGTCCCGGGGTGGAAACTCTTTTTCTCCCCGCGGGCAACACCATCGCCATGCCGGCCCCGGCCCTGGCGGAGGTCTGCCGGGCGGCCCGGCGCCTCTTTCCCGGCCTGCGGCGCATCACCGTCTACGGCTCGGCCCAGTACGTGGTGCAGCAGGGGCCGGAGAAGCTCAGGATGCTGGCTGAGGCCGGACTCAGTCGGGTGCATCTGGGTCTGGAAAGCGGGGACGACGAGGTCCTGCGGCGGGTGCACAAGGGCAGCACCGCGGCGGTGCAGACGGCTGCGGGGCGGATGCTCCGGGAGGCGGGGATCGAGGTGAATCTCTACGTCGTGCTGGGTCTGGGCGGCAAAGAGCGCAGCGCCGAGCACGCCCGGGAAACGGTGCGGGTGGTGAACGATATTGCTCCGGACGTCCTGCGCCTGCGCACCTTCGTGCCTAAAATCAACACCCCCCTGTTGGAGGACGTGCTGGCCGGGCGCTTCCAGATGCTTTCGCCCCACCAGGTCCTGCGGGAGACGCTGGCCCTGGTGGAAGGCCTCCGGACGCGCACCGAGGTGGCCAGCGACCACTACACCAACTATCTGGACGTGAGCGGCCGCCTGCCCGAGGACCGGGAGCGGCTGCGGGTTACGCTGCGGCAGGCCCTGGCGAGGGACGAGACGACTTTCAGGGCGTTTTTCATCGGCCGGGAATGATAAACCACTGCAAGGAAGAGGGAAACGTCCTTTCTGTACGCCCCCTGGAAATTTTCAGCATTCCCGATCATCAACCTTCGACTTCAAATTTGCCTGAAACGCTCCTGGCCAAATACCCACGTCCACCATGGCGGACGGAACCCGCCCTGCCGAATTTTTCATGATCTACGGGTGGGCCGACGGCCCAAGCGTGACTGTTTCCCACGTCAAGCGCAACAGCCGCCGGTCAATCATCATCATCGTCGTCATCATCCTCGGTATAGTCGCCGAAGGCCTTGGGGGCCGTGCGGGGGGGCCGGTCCGCAGGGGGCTCCTTGAAGCCGTTGTGACGCTTGAGGAGGTCCAGGTGGCGCAGGGGGTCGAACTCCACCAGGCGCAATTGCTGGAACACCTTGCCGCCGCTCAGGTAGCTATGCACCATCAGCTTCTGGAACTCCACGAAGCCCATGTCGCCGTCGCCGGTGAGGTGGTGGCTCATGAAATTGGGGGTGCGGCCGTCGGGGAGATATTCCTGCACCGGGTCATTGGTGAATTCGTGGGCGTGGTAGAGGCTGAAGAGGTGCCCCAGTTCGTGGATGATGAGGTTGGCCAACCAGGTGACGTTGGCTGGTTCGGAGCCCGGCTCGGAGCTCAGCACCGCCTGGGCGAAGCGTTGGTAGGAGAAGTGCACCGTGGACAGGGGCAGGTGGGCGAAGGCGTATTTGTTTTCGCACACCTTGAGAAAGCGGAGCTGGAAGGGCGGCGCCACGTTGAAGGCCTGGAAGGTGCGGGCCAGCCATTCTTTTTGGGGCAGGACCTCCAGGCGCAGACGCTGGGCAGGGGTCAGGGGGCCGGGGCGGAGCTGGCCCGGGACCTGCTCCGGGAAGACATTCATGCGGGCGTAAAAGGACTGCACCCGAGGCCACACCTTGGACCACAGACGGATAAAGGCCGCCGTCTCCGACACGTTGGGGATGTAGACCTCCACCTTGACGCGCTTCGGAGTGAGGTCCACGGGGCTGAGGTTTTTCAGGGAATAGAGGGCGGCTTCCTCCTGGGGCGTCAAAGGAATGGTGGTGCCGCCTCCCGCCCCCGCCGACAGGATCAGGAGAAGGCACAGCAAAAGGGCCCCGAGGGCTCTCCACCGGGAAAAATTCACCACGACCCCTTGTCCTTTCTCAACGCTTATTTTATATTATTATGTTGTTGAGAAGGGAGCAAAAAAATGGCTTACACCTGCGATATCTGCGGCAAGCGCCCCCAGGTGGGCAACAACGTCAGCCACGCCAACAACCACACCAAACGGCGTTGGAAGCCCAACCTGCGCCGGGTGCGGGCCCTCAAACAGGGAACGGTGCGTTACCTCCGGGTCTGCACCCGCTGCCTGAGGTCCGGCCTGGTGGCCAAGCCCGCCTGAGGCCGGGCCGTCCCGGCGTTCTCCCCCGCCCCCAAACACCTTTCCCGCCATCCCGCCGCCGCCGCTGGGGCGGCCGCGCGCCCTGGCAACATGGCGCCTCTGCCGGATAATTCGGCCCGGAGGGCAGCGGCGCATGGACCCCTGTCTCCCTCCCCTACACCTGCTTCGAAAAGTTTTTTGTAGGGTGCGCACTGCGCACCGTAAGGATGCTTAACTTTTCATAATTTATGGGTGAGCCCAAGGTTCATGAGTAACTGCCCTGAGCGCTAACTTAATGAATCTAGATCTCGCAACATAAGCGAGGTTCCTCTCCCCCGACCTCTCCTGGTTGCCGCTGCTGCTCCCGCCCGGAAAGCTTCGCGGACATCCCGGTTCCCCGGGAAGGGTTTGGGAACCGGACGGCTCGGTGGACCAAGCGCCCTCGCCTGCTCCATGACCAAAACAAGGGGGGCTGTGCCCCATGTTTTCAGGCTCGGGGACGGACCCGTCCGGGCCGGGCGCATTTCGGTATATGAAGGCGCCCGAGGCGCACCGGTTCGCCTGGGTCACTAACGCCGGGAATCCAGGCGCGGCCGGTAGTGCCCGATGATCTGATAGCAAAACAGAATATCTTCTTCCTGCGCCCCCCGGCCGATGTTGTGAATCACCAGGGGCGTACCTTCCGGCGTCCGGCGGTCTGAAATAATGCCGATATGCATCAGCCCGCCTCCCAGGTCCCAGGCCACCACGTCTCCGGCGTGAAAGCCACCCCCCTGTCGGTTTCTGGCCAAAGACCATCCCCGGCGTTGGAAATAGGTCATCAGGTTCAGCACCCGCCGGTGGTCGATGTTGGGGTCGGGTCGCCTCAGCCCCCACTTTCGGGGATACTGCCCAAAAGCCTTCTTCATGTCCTCATGCACCGCCTGCTGCAGGTCCAGGCGCAAGCCCCGAAACGCCCTTACCAGGACGTCGCTGCACACGCCGGTATGAAGCGGCACGTCGCCTCCGGGATAAGGGAGCTGCCGATAACCGGGGTCGTAGGAGGTGGTGACCCCGATCTGCTGCCGGGCCAGTGCCGCCAGGGGCGCGGCATGACCTGCTTCCCCCATGATAAGGAGGGCGCACACCCATGTCGGGAAAACGCTGGAGCAAAGAAATCTGCGCATCAACGATACGAATCTCCACAGAGCCGGGAAACTCAGGGAAAATCACAGTAATGCATCAACTATATGATACTCGGACTGTAAATGACAAGATGCCGCCTGCAAAAATCAGGCCTGTCCCGTCACCCACCGTCCCCCGCGGTCGGCCGGACGGGAGCGGCAGTCAGGGCTTCTTGCCCGGGGCGTCCCCAAGCTCAAACCGATCTTCGTTCTTTTCCCCCATACCTTTCCCATAAACCCATACTTTCACCCAGACTTCCTTCCAGACACCCATACTTTCCCTCTGAAAACCCATGCTTTTCCCCAAAATGGCCTGAATTTCGCTGGTACGGAGTGTGCATTAAGCACCCTTAACAACCCGGCGGGACCGGTCAGGTGGAGCCATTCCGGCGAACCCGGGGCCACGCCGATCGCCGGACCAGCGATAACTCGCGGTCCCGTCCCCGGACATCCTCACCCCCCGGACAGGGAGGACAGCCATGAAACGCCGCAGTTCATCGGGACGGAAAGTGGGACCAGGACTTGTGGTCTGCGCCCTCATCCTGCTTGTGTCCGGCCACGTCCCGGGGCTCCAGGACGTTGAGAAGGTCCCCCTCGGAGGGAGTCGCCTGACGGCTTCCTCTGGCCTGAAGGCCCAGCCTGTCATTATGGGACCGCAAGAGGCCCCCTCGACTCAGGCAACACCCCGCCTCCCTTTGTTTTTCACCAACAACCAGGGCGCTCTGCCCCCCGAGGTGAAATTTGTAACCCGGCACCAGGGCATGATCGTCATGTGCACCGCCAAAGGAATATCCCTGGCGTTGCCCATTGCTGCCGCCCAACAACAGGGGAACCTCCCTCCCAGTCGATATCCACCCTCTCCCGGCGCGGATCTCGTGGGGCCTGGGCCTCGAATTTTCCCGCCCACACACCGCCTGGTGCACCTCACGCTGGTGGGAATGGCCTCTGATCCCGCCATTGAGCCCTGGGAACCACTGGAGGGAAAGGTCCATGCCCTGGTGGGCAACAGGAAGGAACAATGGCAAACCGGCCTCATCCCTTACCGGGGCGTCATCTACCGGGAAGTGTATCCCGGCATCGACCTGAAAATCTATGGGAACGGCTCCGAATTGGAGTATGATGTCATCGTCCGCCCCGGGGGGAACCCCGACCGGGTGAAATTCAGATATGCCGGCATCAAGAGGCTGAGGCGCGAGGCAACGGGAGGCTTGTTGGTGGAGTTGCCCGGAGGCGAAAGCATCAGGCAACGGAAGCCTTTTATTTATCAAGAAATATCCGGCCGGAGAGTGCCCGTCCGGGGCAGCTTCCGGGTGTATTCCCACTCCCGGCAACCGACCTATGGCTTTGCCTTGGCCTCTTACGACCGGGGCCACCCCCTCATCATCGATCCTGTCCTGGAATATGCCACTTATCTGGGGGGCGCCAACGCCGAGATCGTCTTGGGACAGTCCCTGGCCGTCGATGCCCAGGGCAATGCCTATATCATCGGCAGCACCGGCTCCAGTGATCTGACCTGCCCTCCCTCTGCCTATCAGACCGAACAGGCCGGCGGGTTCGACGTTTTTGTGGCCAAATTCAGCTCCCAGGGCGCTTTGGTCTACATCACCTATTTAGGGGGCCTCGGTGTCGAGTTCGGCCACGGCATCGCCGTCGACGCTGAGGGGAGCGTCTACCTCACCGGTTACACCAACTCCGATAATTTCCCCGTCGTCAATCCGATACCGGGCGGGGAATCCCTCAAAAACGGCTTGGGCAATTACGATGCCTTTGTCGCCCAGCTCAGCGCCGACGGCTCTTCCCTGCTCTTTTCCACCTTCCTGGGAGGCGCCGGCCGGGATTACGCCTTCGGCTTGGCTTTGGACCGAAATCGCCACCTCTATGTGGTGGGAGCCACTAATTCCCTGGATTTCCCCACCACGGTGGGCGCCTTCCAGGAGGTCAAACCGGGTCCGGAAAACGACCTGGATGTTTTTGTCACCAAGATTAACCCCGCCAATTCCTCTCTGGTTTATTCCACCTATCTGGGCGGCAGCCTGTGGGACCTGGGATACGGCATCACCGTGGACGACCAGGGCCGGGCCCACTTCATCGGCACCACCTGTTCCGAAGATCTGGCCGCCTCGCCGCTCCGACCTTTCGGGGGAGGGGCGGACGCCTTTGTGGCCATGCTGGAGGCCGACGGCGGCGCCCTGGGATACTTCACCTTCCTGGGAGGCAGCGACCAGGACGAGGGCTCTGCCATTGCCGTGGATATGCAAGGAAATGCTTATGTTACCGGGGCGACCCGGTCGGATGATTTTTTCACCCTGAATCCCTTTCAACAGGTCAAGGGAGGGCCCCAGGACGCCTTCGCAGCCCGCATCAGTCCTCCCATCTCCTCTCCCGTCCCGGCCCCCGCCCGAATCACCTGGGCCACTTACCTGGGCGGGAGTCAGGACGACTACGGGTACGGCATTGCCCTCGATGCCGCCGGCTATATTTACGTGGCGGGTTCCACCAACTCCCCGGACTTTCCGACCAAACAATCATTGCGGCCTTATGCCGGCGGGTTGGACGGTTTTCTCACCAAACTGACACCCACGGGCGATACCCTGGTATATTCCACCTTCCTGGGTGGGAGCGATGATGATCTGGCCTTTGCCCTGGGGCTGGACGCCGCCGGTTCGGTATTTCTCCTGGGCACCACTACTTCTTGCAATTTCCCCGTCTTCCGGCCCTATCAACAGTGTTTGAACGGGTCCCTGGAAGATGTTTTTTTAGTCAAGATTGACCAGAGGACTCCAAAGGTCACTCCCATCTTACAACTTCTTTTGTTGGATCAGTAAAAGAAGCGGCAAAAGAGACTTGGCAATATACTA
>VGSQ01000121.1 GCA_016874975.1 Deltaproteobacteria bacterium | reverse complement strand
GGTGGGTCCAAGGCCATCTCAGCCATCATTGCCGCCCTGCACGCCGACACCGATTCTTTAATTAAATTAGCAGCATGAAAGAAAAATCTTTCTCAAAAAAATAAAAACTCGGATTCAGTAGCACAGGCTTCCAGCCTGTGCGCTGCACCGGCAAGATGCCGGCGCCACCAAGAACTTTTCAAGACAGTTATTCATGAGCCTTGGGCTCACTCGCAAAGCATGAAAAGTTTTCCCCCTCACCCCAGCCCTCTCCCCCGCCGGAGGAGAGGGGGGATAAGGAACTTTTCATAGCAGTTACTCATGGGCCTGAGGCCCACCCGCAAAGAATGAAAAGTTCGGTAGGGAGGGCCTCTGTATCAACCACAACCAATTGATAATACATCACAAAACGCACCATACAAAAAACTTTTCATAGCAGTTACTCATGAGTCTGGGGCTCACCCGCAAAGCATGAGAAGTTCGGTAGGGAGGGCCTCTGTAACCAGCACAACCAATTGATAATCCTCGATAAATTGCGCCATGCAAAAAACTTTTCATAGCAGGAGCCTGGGAACCGGAAAAGGGAGCCGCCGCTCCCCGGCCCTCCTCCCAAAAGCCGCTTTTCCGGTTTTTAGTGTGACCCGCCGGGCAGGCAGATCCATCAAAAAAACCGAGGGGGGGTCGGCACAACCCCCGCTCGGCGATTACGAGCGCAATGAACTGAAAGCGAAAGATGGTAAGGCCGGGCGCCCGCCCCTCACCGGTACCAGGGCGGCAGCAAGGCCGGTTCCGGCGCCAGGATGGTCAGGTCCCTCAGGGTTTTTTCGGCATCCAGGCCCAGCAGCAGACGCAGCAGGGAAATGCCCTTCTTTTCCGGGGTCACGGTTTCCACCTTCCCCTTGATGCCGCCCAGGCGGCCGGCCCGCTCCACCGCGTCCTGGTAATTTCCCAGTTCGTCCACCAGTCCCAGGTGTTTGGCCTCCTCCCCGGTGAGGACGTTGCCGTCGGCCAGGGCCTTGACTTTGTCTTCAGGCAGCTTGCGGTGTCGGGCCACGTCCCGGATGAACTGGCGGTGGATGTTGTCCAGGAGCTTTTGCAGGGCTGCCCGCTCCTCGGGGGTCATGGGATGGAAGGGCGAGCCGATGTCCTTGAGGGCCCCGGCCTGGAGGGTCTGCACGTCCACCCCCAGCTTTTTGGCCAGCTGCTCCAGGTTGGGCAGCCGCAGTATGACGCCGATGCTGCCGGTGCTGGTGCCGGGGCTGGCTATGATGAGGTCCGCGGAGCAGGCCGCGTAATAGCCCCCGGAGGCGGCCATGCTGCCGAAGGAGGCCACCACTTTCTTGGCGCCGCGCACCTTCTCCACCTCCCGCATGATCTCCTGGGCCGGGGTCACGGCCCCGCCCGGGGAGTTGACCCGCAGCACGATGGCCTTGATGCGCCGGTCGTGTTGAAAGCGGCGCAATTCCTCCAGCACGGGACGGGCCTCGGAGAGGAGGCCTTTGATCTCCACGACCCCCACCTTCTCGCCGAACCCCAGGTAGTGGTCCACGTCAATACAGGACGAGGTCGCCAGAGTGAGGCCCAGGATGAAGGCGCCGGCAACCATGAGAGTAAAGGGAGAGCGCCTGGCCAGCATGGTCCTTCCGCCTTATTTGTTTCCTTGTTTTCTGAGTTCGCTCTCTTCCAGAGTCTCCCGGAGAATCTCCCCCAGACTGGTGGTGGCTTCCGAGGACGACTTCATGAAATCCCGATAGTTCTTCTGTTCCTCTTCGGACTCCAGGCGCCGGATGCTCAGACCGATGCGCCGCTCATGGGGCGAGCTGTGGATCACCTTGGCCCGGATCGAGTCCCCCACCTTGAGAGACGCCATCTTCTGCTTGTCCCGGCTCAGCTCCGAGATGTGCACCAGGCCCTCGATGCCTTCGGCGATCTCCACAAAGAGGCCGAAGTCGGTGATGTTGGTGATGGGGCCGGTGACGATGGAGTTGACCGGATAGTCATGGTCGATGGTCTGCCAGGGATTGGGGTTGAGCTCCTTGATGCTGAGCGAGAAGCGTTCGTTTTCCTTGTCGATGTGCAGCACCTTGGCCTGCACCACCTGCCCCTTTTTGAAGATCTCCGAGGGGTGCTTGAAGCGTTTGGTCCAGGAAATGTCGGAGATGTGCACCAGGCCGTCGATGCCCTCGTCAATGCCGATGAAGATGCCGAAGTCGGTGATGTTTTTTATCTTGCCCTCGATGACCGAGCCCACCGGGTATTTTTCGCCGATGACTTCCCAGGGGTTGGGCTCCACCTGCTTCAGACTGAGAGAGATGCGTTTGCGCTGGGGGTCCAGCTCCAGGACCGTGGTTTCCACCACATCGCCGACGTTCAGGATCTGGTTGGGATGGCGGATTTTCCTGGTCCAGGACATCTCGGAGATGTGGATCAGCCCTTCCACCCCCGCCTCCAGTTCGATGAAGGCGCCGTAATCGGTGAGGCTCACCACTTTGCCGGTGACCTGGGCGCCCAGAGGGAATTTTTCCTGCACCGTGGTCCAGGGGTCGGCGGTCAGTTGTTTGAGGCCCAGGGAGATGCGCTCTTTTTCCCGGTCGAAGCTCAGCACCTTGACGGTGATCTGGTCACCCACCTTGAAGAGATCGCCGGGGTGGCGGATGCGGCCGTAGGAGAGGTCGGTGATGTGGAGCAGGCCGTCCAGGCCCCCCAGGTCCACGAAGATGCCGTAGTCGGTGATGTTTTTGACCACCCCGTCCACCACTTTGTTTTCCTCCAGGGTGGCCAGCAGGGTGGCCTTGGCTTCGTTTTTGGCCTTCTCCAGCAGGGTGCGCCGGGACAGCACCACGTTGCGGCGCTTGCGGTTGAATTTGAGCACGTTGAAGGTGAGCTTCTGGTTGAGCAGGCTGTCCGTGTTGCGCAGGGGCACCAGGTCCACCTGGGAGCCCGGAAGAAAGGCCAGGACACCCCCCAGGTCCACGGACAGGCCGCCCTTGACCTTGGCCACCACCAGGCCTTCGACCATGCCGTTGTTGTGATAGGCGTAGCTGATCTCCTCCCAGATCTTGATGCGGGAGGCTTTATTCTTGGAGAGCATGAGGGGGCCTTCTTCATCGTCCCGGCTCTCCAGCAGAGCCTCCACCTGGTCCCCCACCTGGGCCGTGACTTCCCCCTCGGGAGTGGTGAACTCCTGGATGGGGATCTGCCCCTCGCTCTTGTAGCCGATATCCACCATGACGAAATCTTTGGTGATGGAGACGATGCGTCCTTTGACCACCTCTCCTTCCTGCACCCGACGGAGGCTTTCCTCGTAGAGTTCGGACATCTCCTGCTCTTCCGACTCCTCCGGGGCGGCCTCCGCCATCGGGGCGGTCGGTTCAGCCGCAGCCTCCGCGCCTGAATCCTCCGCGGCCTCCACGCCTGAATCCACCGCGGTCTCCGCGCTCACTTCCACGGCGGCCTCCGTCTCCTGCCGGGCCGCGGCCTGCGGTTCCGTCTCCGGCGTGGTGGTGTGGTCGCCCTCCGGGGCGTGCTGTTGGTTGAGTTCGTTGCGCTCTGTGCCGTCCATGAAACGTTGACCCCCTTGAACAGGTTTCCGATATGACTAATGTTCCGGATTGAGCCCGCCGCCTTCCAGGATCTTCCTGATATGGCGGAGGCAGATATGAAAAATCTGGTCCGCCTCCAGATTCGAGGTGTCTAAACAAACGGCTCCCTGGGGCACCGTCAGCGGCGCGTGGCTCCGGGTTTCATCCCGCCGGTCCCGCCGGGCCAACTCCTCCTGGACGCCCTCCAGGGCGACGGCTTCGCCCTGGTTCTGCCATTGCCGTTTGCGCCGGGCCGCCCGGACCTCCAGGCCGGCCTCCAGGTAGAATTTGACCTGGGCCTCGGGAAAGACCACGGACCCCATATCCCGGCCTTCGGCCACCACCCCGCCGTCGCCGGCCAGGTCACGCAGCTGCCGCAACACCCACCGTCGCACTGCCGGCTGGATCGCCACCCGGGAGGAGTCCCGGGTGGTCTCCGGCGTCCTGAGCTCCCAGGTAAGCCGCCGACCGTTGACGGACAGGTGAAAACCCTGTGGGTCCGCCTCCACCTGAGGGGCGAAGTGCTCCAGGTAGGCTTCCAGGCCGTCGGCGTCGTCCGGATTGACCCCTGCCTGGCCGGACTGCCAGGCCACCGCCCGGTAGAGGGCGCCGCTGTCCAGATACAAATATCCCAGGGATTGGGCCAGGCGACGGCCCAAGGTGCTCTTGCCGGCCCCCGCCGGCCCGTCAATGGTGATGATCAGCCGCGGTCTCACGTACGCCCGGACAACCCCATAACCTTGGCCAAGGCCTGCAGAAACCGTCTGTTTTCCTCAGGCAGGCCCACGTTTACCCGGATATGCCGGGGAAAGCCGTAGGCGTCCATGGCCCGGATGATGACTCCCTCTTGGAGCATGGCCTGATAAACTTCCCTCCCGGAGCGGCCCACCTCGATGAGGATGAAATTGGCCTGGGTGGGCGCCGTGTCCAGACCCAGACGGTTGAGCTCCCGGCACAGCTCTTCCCGTCCGCGGCGCACCAGCTCTCGGGTGCGCGCCAAGAACTCCCCGTCCGTCAGCGCCGCCCGGGCTCCCGCCTGGGCCAGGCGATTGACGTTGAAGGGCATGCGCAGGCGGTGCAGGATGTCCAGCAGCCCGCTGGGACCGTAGCCGTAGCCCACCCGCAGGCCGGCCAGACCATAGGCCTTGGAAAAGGTGCGCAGGCCCACCAGGGGACGGTCTTCGGCCAGATAGTCCAGCCCCTGGGGCACCCGGGAATCATCCACGAAGTCGATATAGGCTTCGTCCAGCACCACCGTTACCCGGGGCGGCAGGGATTCCAGAAAGGACTCCCAGGCCTCCCGGTAAAACACGGCGCCCGTAGGGTTGTTGGGGTTGTTGAGAAGGATGAGCCGGGTCCGATCGCTGACGGCCCGGAACACGGCCTCCAGATCCACCTGCATGCCGTCCAGAGGCACGGGGGTGAACACCCCTCCCACGGCCCGGGTGAGGAGGCCGTACATCAGAAAGGTGTGGGTGGTGCTCACCACCTCCCCCCCCGGCGGCACCAGAGCCCGGACCAGCAGGTCCAGGATCTCGTCGGAGCCGTTGCCGAAGATGAGCTGCCGGGGCTCCACCCCCAGGTGGCGGCTGACATCTTCGGTGAGATGATAGGCGTGGCTGTCCGGATAGCGGTGCAGCGTCGTCAGATGCTGGGAAATGGCGGCCACAGCCTTGGGTGAAGGGCCCAGAGGATTTTCGTTGGAGGCCAGCTTGATGGCGTCGGTGAGCCCCAATTCCCGGGCCAGCTCCTCCAGCGGTTTGCCCGCCTGATAGGGCTCCAGCCCGGCCAGATGCGGCTGCACCAAGGCAGAAATGTGGGAATATGGAGACATAGTCGAAACTTCGGCATGGACGGGGGCCTGAAGCGTCGGTGGATCCGGTGAGAGCGTGAGTTCGAGGTTTCGGTTAGAAGATGAAGGTGCCAAAATCCACGGCGCCGGCCCACCCCAGTCCTGGATGGGGCGGACGGGACTTTCTTTTTATTTAATATCAACCGGTTATCCAAGAGAAGCGGAACTTCCGCCCAACCCCGGCCCTGCTGCCGCTCGCGGCATCACTCTAGTCATACCGGAAGCAGCCGTTAAAATCAAGTCTTTTCGCAGCCCTCGGGAGGTGAAGGGGGCAGCGGCGGGAGGTGGGTTCCGGGCTTCAGGTTCCGGGTTCTGGGTTGAGGGAGAAATGGACGGTCCACAACCTGACCCTTACTTGAAAGCTGACTCCTGAAAGCTATTGTTAAACGAGAGTCTCTTTCCCTCATCCCGCAAAAAAACCGGGGCAAATCTGTCCCGGTTTCGGTCAATTCAAGCTTTCCCGCTTCACAGGGTGAGCATCTGACGCTTGCGCTCTTCCAGGAGGGGTTCGAACTGGTCGATGAGGTTACCCTCGAATTTGCGCCACTCTTCCTGGAACTGGGGCAGGTGTTCCGGCTCCAGCTTCACCTTCTGCCGCAATTGGGCTTCCATGGCCCGGGCCATGTTCTGGAGGCTTTGCTGAAAGTTGTTTTTGAGCTGCTGGTAGGCGGTGTTCCTGGTCATCAGGAACTGCTTCCAGATCTGCTCCACCTCCGCCTGCAGCCGGGCCATGGCCTTGGGATTGCCCGCCGCGAAGGCCATGCCCGCCAGGGCGCGCAGACGCCGCTCGTCCGCCTCGCCCTCCCGGGGCAGGGTGATGTTGCGGAGCAGCACCTCTTTGACGGCCTGCCGGGCGCCGGGCAGAGCCTCGGGCGGGAGTTTCTGCAATTCCGCCCCCAGGTCGGCCTCACCCTTCAGATATTGCACGGCCAGTTGCCGGCCTTTTTCCTGCTGCTGGTCCCGGAGCAGGTCCTCCTTGGAGGCCTTGCCGTAACGCTCCGCCTTTTCCAGGGCCAACTCCAGGGCGCTTTTGATTTCTGCCACGGGCACCTCTCGCTTCCCCGCCCGGGGAAGCCTCAACAGGTTTTTCAGGTGATGGGCGCGGGCTTGGCGGCCTCCGTGCCGGAGGACTCGGACGCCCCGGCGGGGGTCGCGGCGTCGCCGTCGGCCTTGTTCTCGGTCTTACCGCCGCAGGAGCCGGAGCCGTATTCCTTCACGTACCAGCCCCCACCCTTCAGATGAAAAGCACAGTTGCTGATGAGCTTGCTCAGGGAACCGGTGCAATGGGGGCAGGCCGTCAGGGGCTCGTCGGAAAATTTCTGCCACTGCTCCACCACCCGGCCGCAACCGGCGCATTCATACTCGTAGATGGGCATTGCCCGCACCTCCCGCGTGAAAATGATCGATGACGCAATGGGCCGGCGGCAGGTCCAGGAAGCGCAGGGGGGCCAGGATATTCCTGGTCAGGGCGTGCACCCGCTGCTCCTCCCGGCCCCGTTCCTCCGCCGAGGCCTCGAAACTGACTGCGAACTGGCTGAAACGCACGATGTGCACCAGTTCGTGGGTCAGGATGTAGCTCAACAGCGACAACAGACACAGCCCCCGACGCTCCGTCAGCAGACGCAGGATATTGTGGTCCTGGAGACAGATGCGGTAAAAATCGAAGGTGGCGGAACTGAGGGAGCGGCCGGCGCGGCGGCCATGGTACTTGGCCACTACGGCCAGGGCGTCGGGGGCGATCTCCTGCTGCTTAAGACCGGCCAGGGTGGAGACGTCGAACCGGGCCCGGAGCCAGTGAGCCTGGGTCAGCTTGAAATAGTCCGAGGTCATCTCCTCGGCGATGACCAACGCCTCCCGCAACATGCCCGTATGGTCCGCGCGAAAATAATCCTGTGCCATGGCCGTTTTCAACCTTATAAATTTAACATCCTTCCTTGCCTTGTCAACTCTTCTTTGGTACGAATGAATCAGGACTATCCGAAAATTCCCCGCCTACCGGGACCGGATACGCTGTCGCTCCATCCCGGGAAATGCCGGTGCGGCAAGCGATCTAGAGGGAAGGCTTTCTCCTGCCTCATGGTGGCTCCCCGGCATGGCAATCTCTCGTGGGATATAATTCTGAGGAGATTTTTTTATGATCACTGAAGAGGAAAAAGCCCGTTACACCTTTACCCGCAATTATTGGTGGCGGACCGGAAAATATGCAATATATCAAAGGCTCTTCTTGGATTATTCCTCTACCGGTCGTTGGTTTTTAGACGCCGGGGCCGGTCCTGGTCATTTCACGCCATGGGTTGAAGCTGTCGCCCAGGGTACTCTGGTCAGTCTTGATCCTGAACTCGGGCCATTAATTTATTCCCGTTCCAAAGGACAACAACTCGTGATCCAGGGAGACATGCAGTCTTCACCTTTTCGCAGCAATTTTTATGATTTTGTTTTTTGCCTGGAAGTTTGCGAACATGTGGAAAATGACCAGAAAATCATTGACGAGATTTACCGGATTCTCAAGCCTGGAGGACGGGCCCTGATCACTGTGCCTGCTTTGCCCATACTTTGGGGAAGCCATGATGAAATGTCAGGCCATTTTCGGAGATATAAAAAGAAAGAATTTTCACGTCTCCTGCAGACCCCTGGATTTAATTTACTTAAATTGACGTATGCTCAATTTATATTCTTTTTCCCATTGTTTGTTTCGCGGCGGCTAAAAAAAATGAAAGGCCAACAGAAGAGAGATGCTTTTCAAGTGAAACCGATTGTAAATCGTTTGTTGCATTTTCTCGTTAGGATTGAATACCATTTTCTAAAATATTTTTCTTTGCCTCTCGGGACTAATCTTTTAGGGATTGTTGAAAAGCCAGGATAAACGGTAGATAGAGGGGGATCATGGCCCGCTTGCCCCGCCAGTTGGAAGGCCTGGCCCGGATGCTCGCCTATGTGCTCTGCCACCGGCCCGACGAGGTGGGCCTGGTGCTGGCCGAAGACGGCTCCGTGTCGCTCAAGGACCTGGTGCGGGCCCTGGCCGGGGAGCCCGGCTGGGGCTTCGTGCGCCACCGGCACCTGCTGGAGGTGGCGGCTCTGGCCGCGCCGGCGCCTCTGGAAATCATGGGCGACCGGGCCCGGGGGGCCAACCCCGGTCCGGCGCAGCTCCGCCGCCCGCCCGGCGAGCCTCCCCCTGCCCTCCTCTACCTGGCCATCCCGCCCCGGCTGCACGACAAGGTCTGGGCCGACGGCCTCAAGGCCCCCGCCGACCGGGAGCTGGTGTTGGCCCGCACCCCGGAGACGGCCCTGAAATTGGGGCGGCGGCGGGACCCTAAGCCCCTGCTGGTGAAGATTCAGGCCCCGGCCGCGGCCCGGGCCGGGGTGGCCTTGCAGGGGTATGGCGAGGAGCTGTGGCTCGCCACGGCCATTCCCCGGGAATTCCTGGAATTGCCGCCGCCCCCTCCGGCGCCGGCCAAACCGGCCAAGGAGGCCCGGCCCCAACCCCAGCCGGGGACCCTGCCGGTGCGCCTCCAGGACCTGTTCCCGCAACCCCGCCCGGCCCGCCGCAAGACCGGCGAGCCCTCCTGGAAGACCGGCGCCCGGGCCGCCCGCCGGAAGAAGCGGGAGCCGTGAGGGGGTGGGGTGATGTAATATCAATAAGTTGCAAGATGTGAATAAAGCAGCCTTATTGCAATGCGGTTCACTTAAGGCTTTCCATCTTGAGAGGCAACATCTCTTAACCCTACAACGTCAATTATAGCTTGACAAGAGTAAATTATTAGCATAATATGGCCCATAATCGACAGAGGAGGGCTGGTCATGCTGCCTGAATGTCGCACTTACGGAGGAGAATATCCTATTCCGAAAATTAGCCTAGAAAAACGTGATGTCCAAGAAT
>VGSQ01000120.1 GCA_016874975.1 Deltaproteobacteria bacterium | reverse complement strand
TAAGTTGTTTGGGTTGCGTGAACCTGAAACTTACAACAAGAGGAAAACGCCGGCAATTTTTTCATTTGGTTGCGGCCTAAAGGCCGCGATGTGCCACCAAAGACAAAGGCGGCGGGCAGAGATGCCCCGCCCCACCGGCCTTTTCATGGGTTACGGGTGGGCCGAAGGCCCATGAGGTGCTGTCCAGAAACCATTGTGGCCGATGTGGCCGTCCCCGGAACAAAAATCTTTTCCTGCACGGGGCGGAAAGACGCCGGCGCCTCACCCGATGCTGCCCGGCTGCGGCTCGCCCTCGGCCTCGCTCAGGGGGACCGTGATGGTGACCACGGTGCCCTGACCGGGGGCCGATTCCACCTCCAGGCGCCCCCCCAGGAGGCTGAGACGCTCCCGGATGCTGAAGAGGCCGAAGCCGGTGGACTCCCCGGCATCATAAGCATTCCGGCTCACCACGAAACCCCGGCCGTCGTCGGCCACTTCCAGGCGCAGGACGGAGTTCACCCGGGTCAGGAAGATCCTGATGTATCGGGCCTGGGCGTGCTTCACCACGTTGGTCATGAGCTCCCGCACGGTGCGGAAGAGCAGCACCTTAGCCGGTTCCGCCAGGGGTTTGGCATATTCGTCCCGATGGACTTCCACCCTGACGCCGTGCTGGCGTTCGAACTGTTCGCCCAGCCACTCCACGGCCGCCTCAAAGCCCAGGTCGTAGAGGATGGGCAGGCTGAGCTCAAAGGTGAGGGTGCGGATAAAGCGGATGGCCTCGCCGACAAATTCCCGCACCTCCTCCACGGCTCCGGCCTGTTCGGCTGATTTCGCTTCCTGGCGCAGGGCTCCCAGCTTGATCTGGGCCAGGGCCAGGATTTGGCCGATGTGGTCATGGAGGTCCGTGGACAGACGGCGGCGCTCCCGCTCTTCCGTGAGGGACAACTCCGAGGCCAGGGAGCGCAGACGGTCCTGGTAAGCGGCGATCTGCGCCTCCACCTGCTTTTGCCGGGTCAGGTCCCCCAGCATGCTGATGATGAACTGGGGCTCGCCCTCCCCCCCCCGGATCAGGGTGACGATGAGGTTTCCCCACATCCAGGCGCCGTCCCGGCGCCGGAAGCGGGATTCATGTTGATAGGAGTCCCGGAGGCCGGTCAGCAACTCCTGGTGGAGGCTCCTGGTTTGGGGCAGGTCCTCCGGGTGCACCAGTTCTCCCCGCTCCATGGCCCGCAGCTCTTCCCGGGAATAGCCCAGCATGTGCTGCATGGCGGGGTTGACTTCCAGGTTCCGCTCCTCCACGTCGTAGAAGCCGATGCCGATGGGCGCTCCCTCAAAGATGGTGCGGAAGCGCAGTTCGCTGGCCCGCAGGGCCTCTTCGGTGCGCCGGCGCTCCTCGATCTCCTCCAGGAGCTGACGGTTGACCTGGGTGAGCTGGGCAGTGCGCTCCTCCACCAGTTTCTCCAGGTGCTCCCGATAGGTGCGCAGCTCCTCCTCCACCTGCTGACGCTCGGAGAGGTCCACGTCGATGCAGAACATCAAAGGGGGGCTGCCCTCCAGGCAGACCACCGTGTGGATGGAATAAACCGGCACCAAACCGCCGCTTTTGGTGCGGAGCAGGCACTCGGTGGGGGGCATGAATTCCCCGGATCGGTCGGCCTGGGCTCCCAATGTCAGCCCCTGGCGGAAGAGGGGGATTAAATCCGGAGGCATGATCAGGTCATCCAGGCTGCCGCCCACGGCCTCCTGGGCGGAATAGCCGTAAAGCTGTTCGCTGGCCCGGTTCCAGTAGCGCACCGTGCCGTCCGTCTCATACCCCTGCACGGCCACGCCCGGCAGGTACTCCAGGAGGTTGCGGAACCGGGCCTCGCTCTCCTGCAGACGGGCTTCCATTAGTTTTTGGGGGGTGATGTCGAAGAAGACGCCGCTGATGAAGTCCACCTTGCCCTGGTCGTCCAAAACGATTTGCGCCCGGGATTGCAGCCAGCATACCTCCCCGGCGGCGTTGACGATGCGGTACTCCCGAACATAGGCCTTGCTCCCTTTCATGGCTTCCAGAAAGATGGCGCGCATCAGGGGAAGGTCTTCCGGCAGGACGACGTCGGACCAGCGGAGGCGCCGCTGGTCGAAGAACTCCTTGGGGTAGCCGGTGAGCTCCTGGATTTTGTCGTCAAAGAAGTCCACCGACCAGTCGGGATATCCCTTGAAAACCACCGCGGGAATGGCGTTGACCAGGCGGCGGTAATCCTGTTCGCGGCGGCGCAGCGACTCTTCGGCCCGCCGCCGCTCGCTGATGTCCCGCAGGGTGGCATCCAGGAGGAAGCGCAGGCGGGAGGCCTCGTCGGGGCTGAAGCCGAAGCGCTCCAGGGAGGCCTGGTCCACGTCCACCACCTCCCCGGTCTGCCGATCATGCACAAAAATCGGCCCGTTCGGGGTCCAGGGCTGCAGCAGATGCGCCAGCACGGTGGAGGGGGGGGCCAACTGTTCATCCCCCCCTGCCTGCCCCGTGGCCACCACGTATTCCAGCCGCGCGTCGGGGCCGAAAAGAAAAGTGTGGGTCCAGGCAATGAGGCGGGGAGCCCCTGCCTTGCGTTTCCAGAAGAAGCTGATTTCCGCCGGCCATTCGTCCAGCAAAGATTTCGGCGGAACCTTGGGAGAGACGTCCAGGTCGCCCTGGTCGGCCATGAATTCCCACAGCGGCCGTCCCCTTACCTCTTCGAGACCATAGCCCGTGGTTTCCTGGCAGGTGCGGTTAAAAGCCACGATGCGCCCCTGATGGTCCAGCACCATGACCAGGGCAGCCACGGTGTCCAGGAGCGCGGCGGGGAAGCGCCGCTCAGGAGAGGAGACCGGCCCGCCGGCGGCGGCCTGGTCCGCCTCGGCGGCCTGAAGGGCGGCGGTTCTGGAGAGGCCGTGGGTGCGCGCCTCCACCAGCCGGGCCAGAGAATCGTGATAGATTTTCAGCTTCTCTTCCGCCCGCTTCCGCTCGGTGATGTCGATGATGACGGTGCGGCAGCGCCGTTTGCCCAGCTCTTCCTCCACCGCGAGGCTGTGCAGTTGCACGCAAAATTCCGGCCCCAGATGCGGCTGCAGCCGGATTTCGCAGATCTGCCGCTCCCGGTTTTGGAAGACCTGCTGGAGGTGATGGTAAAACACTTCCCAATCCCGGGTGACAAAGGCGGAAAAGGGGCGCTGGAGGAGGCTCTGCCGCTCCTCTCCCAGCAGCCGGACCGCCGTGGCGTTGGCCTCCAGGACCACGCCGCCTTCGTCCAGGGTGAGGTAGCCGATGGGGGACGCATCATACAGACTGGCGAACCGTCGCTGCGATTCTTCCAGCCGTTTCAGAGTCTCCCTGAATTCGTCAATCTGCCCTTCCAATTCCGCCTGCTGCAACCGCAGGTCATGGACCAGTCGGCGGACTTCCGGGGGTGACAGACTCTCCGGCGAGGCCATGGCGCGCCGGACAAGGTCTGCGGTCTGCCCGAGGTCCTCCCCCGCCGCCGGCGGGGCTTCCGTGTTCCCTGCCATGATCCGCCTCCTCCGCCGCAAGGCGCGGGCGCCACATTTTCATGGAGAGCTGATCTTGTGGGGCTCTGGTAAAATTGCTCTTGCCCTCCGGAGTCATTCAGGAAACTGAATTACGCAGTTAAAGCAAAGAATCATACTTCCAAAAGCTTGAGACCGTTTCCTGACTTCCGGATGACAAGAGAAAGATTATGCAAGAGCTGCTTGTATCTACCACCGGTTATGATTATTCATGGCATTCCTGACGACAGGAATAATTCTTTCTGCACGAGCCTCCCATCTTAACACGTTACCAGGAAACCTTATTGTGCCGGGGCTGGTCGGCAATCCGCCTCTACGGCATAGTTCCCATCTTCGGGGGTGGCCCCGTCCGCACCCTGAACATTTCCTTGCTGCTATACTATACATAGCGTCATAATTAGATGGACATAATTAAAAACCGTCGAAACCGTAGGGCGGGAAAGCGCAGCGCATCCCGCCGTGGGCGACTTCATCTCATGGTGTCAAACTGGGCAGCACCAGTTGGAAAAGACGGCCAGCATGTCCAATTATTTATGACGCTATGTATATTACTTCAAGTTCTGTAGGGTGCGCACCGCGCACCATTACCGGGGGCTGGCGGCGGTCAGAGCCCGCCCTACCGGACTCGCTGCTCTCATGGAAAGGCAACTCTCAGGCCCTCCTCCAGAATCCCCAGACCCCGATCCAGGTCCGGGACGTCGATAATGAGGGGCGGCAGCAGCCGGATAATGTTGCCCTGGGTGCAGTTGACCAGCAGGCCCCGCTCCCGGCAGGCGGCCACCACGGGTGCGCCCTCCTCGGTCAGTTCCAGCCCCCACATGAGGCCCATCCCCCGCACCACGCGGATGGCGCGGAAGCGGGAGGCCAGGTCGGTCAGCTTCTCATCCACGTAGTCTCCCATCCACCGGACCCGGGCCAGGAAGTCCGCATCGCTCAGGACGGCCAGGGCGGCCTTGGCCGCAGAGGCGATGACCGGCCCGCCGCCGAAGGTGCTGGCGTGGGTGCCGGGCACAAAGCCGGCGGCCGCGGCTTCGGTGGCCAGCAGCGCCCCCATGGGCAGGCCCCCGGCCAGGCTCTTGGCCAGGGCCATAACGTCGGGTGCGACCCCGAAATTTTGGTGCGCGAACAGGCGGCCCGTGCGGCCCAGACCCACCTGCACCTCGTCGAAGACCAGGAACACCCCCCGCTCGTCGCACAGGTAGCGCACGCCGGTGAGGTAGCCCAGGTCGGGCATCTTGACGCCGCCCTCCCCCTGAATGGGCTCCAAGACCACGGCGCAGACGGTGTCGTCCACCGCCGCATCCAGAGCCGACAGGTCATTGAAGGGCACAAAGGAGAAGCCGGGCAGCATGGGCTCGCACCCGGCCCAGAACTTGGGCTGGCCCGTGGCCGACAGGGCCCCATAGGTGCGCCCGTGGAAGGAGTTCTCCATACAGATGAAGCGGTGGCGCTCCGGCCCGTGACGCTCCTGGGCGACCCGGCGGCACAGTTTCAGCGCGGCCTCCATGGCCTCCGCGCCGCTGTTGCAGAAAAACACCCGGTCCGCAAAGGACAGGCGCACCAGCTCTTCGGCCAGCTCCGTCTGGGGCGTGGTGTAGTAGAGGTTGGAGACGTGCACCAACTGCGTCAGCTGCGCCGCCGCGGCCTGGGCCACCGCGGGGTGGGCGTGCCCCAGGTTGCACACCGCCAGCCCCGCCACGAAGTCCAGATACTCCCGGCCGTCCGCGTCCCACACCCGGCAGCCCTCACCCCTCACCAACACCAGCGGCTGCCGGCCATAGGTGTTCATGAAGACCTTGTCGGCCCGTTCCATCCAGTCACGCAAGGTTCATGCCCTCCTTGAGAGCTTCTGAGAAATTCATTTTGAGGGAGGGGGCCAGGGGCCACAGGCCCCTGCCCCCTCCCTCAAACTCCCTCCCCCAACCCCTTAGCGCCTTTGGGGGTGCCCCCATATGCGGGTTGGGAGGGGGGGGTGGGGGGAGGGCAGGGAGAGCATCTCCCTGGCCCTCCCCCCACCATCCTACGCCACAATCTCCGTGCCGATGCCCTGGTCGGTGAAGATCTCCAGGAGCACGGCGTGGAGCACCCGGCCGTCCACGATGTGGGCCTTGCCCACACCGCCCACCACGGCCTCCAGGCAGCACTGGGTCTTGGGGATCATGCCGCCCTTGACCACCCCCGCCTCGGTGAGCAGGGCCAGGCTATTGGGGTTGAGGCTGGGAATGAGGTTCCCGTCCTCGTCCATGACTCCGGCCACGTCAGTGAGCAGAATGAGTTTTACGGCCTTGAGCGCCTCGGCCACCGCCCCGGCCACATTGTCGGCGTTGATGTTGTAGGTTTCGCCCTCCGGCCCCACCCCCACCGGGGCGATGACCGGAATGAAATGCTTCTCCAGCAGCGTGCGGATGAGGTCCGTGTTGACCCGGGTCACCTCGCCCACCAGGCCGATGTCGATGATCTCCGGCGGCTCGTCCTCCCGGGGTTTGTAGAGGTGGGCTTTTTCGGCCTCCAGGAGGCGCCCGTCCTTGCCCGACAGGCCCACGGCCCGGCCGCCCGCGGCGTTGATGAGGTTGACGATCTCCTTGTTGATCTTGCCGGCCAGCACCATCTCCACCACGTCCATGGTGGCCGCGTCCGTGACCCGCAGGCCCTCCACGAAGCGGGTGGGGATGTTCAGGTTCTTCAGGAGCCGGCCGATCTGGGGCCCCCCGCCGTGCACCACCACGGGGCGCAGACCCAGGTATTGGAGCAGGGTCACGTCCTGGGCGAAGGCGGCCTTCAACTCCGGCTCCTGCTGGGCCGCGCCGCCGTACTTGATGACCACCGTCTGCCCCTGGAACTTGCGCATGTAAGGCAGGGCCTCCAGGAGAACTTCGGCTTTTTTGATCCACTCTTGGGTCATGAGAACTCCGGATAAGTGGGGGAGGGGGCCAAGAGTCGTAGACCCTTGCCCCCTCCCCCCACCATCTTATAAAATATACCGGCTCAAGTCCTCATCTTCGATAAGATTTGCCAGCCGTTCACGCACATACTCCGCGGTGATGGTGATCTCCTGGTCCTCCAGGTCCGGGGCGGTGAAGGAAATCTCCTCCAGGAGCTTTTCCATCACCGTGTGGAGCCGCCGGGCGCCGATGTTTTCCGTGCGTTCGTTCACCCTCGTCGCCAGGGCGGCGATCTCCCGCACCGCCTCGGGGGTGAAGGTTAGGCGCACGCCTTCCGTCTCCATCAGGGCCAGGTACTGCTTGATGAGGGCGTTTTCCGGCTCGGTGAGGATGCGCTCGAAGTCGCCGGCCCCCAGCGAGCTCAGCTCCACCCGGATGGGGAAGCGGCCCTGCATCTCCGGGATCAAATCCGACGGCTTGGACAGGTGAAAGGCCCCGGAGGCGATGAACAGGATGTGGTCGGTCCTGACCATGCCGTACTTGGTGGTCACCGTGGTGCCTTCGACGATGGGCAGCAGGTCCCGCTGCACGCCCTCCCGGGAGACGTCCGGCCCCTTGCCGTGGTCCCGGCCCACGATCTTGTCGATTTCGTCCAGGAAGATGATGCCGTGGTGCTCCACCTTGCGGCGGGCCTCCTCCACCACCCGGTCCATGTCGATGAGGCGGCCGGCCTCCTCCTGGAGCAGCATCTCCCGGGCCTCGGCCACCTTGAGGCGGCGCTGCTTGGAGCGGGCCGGGAAGATGTTCCCCATCATCTCCTTGAAGTTGAATTCCATCTCCTCCAGACCCGACTGGGAGAAGATTTCCACCACCGGGGCGACGCGCTGGGTCACCTCCAGTTCCACGAACTTGTCTTCCAGCTTGCCGGCCCGGAGCTTCTCCCGCAGCTTCTCCCGGGTGGCGCCCGTGTCCGTGGCCGCGCCCGCGGGGGCGGGGGGCAGCAGCAGGTCCAGCAGGCGCTCCTCCACCGCCTCTTCGGCCTTGGCCCGGACCGACTCCCGCTCCTCGGCCTTGACCAGGGCCACCGCCAGCTCCATCAGGTCCCGCACCATGGACTCCACATCCCGGCCTACGTAGCCCACTTCGGTGAACTTGGTGGCTTCGATTTTCAGAAACGGCGACTGGGCCAGCTTGGCGAGCCGCCGGGCGATCTCCGTCTTCCCCACGCCAGTGGGCCCGATCATGATGATGTTCTTGGGCGCGATCTCGTCCCGCAAATCCTCGGGGACCTGCTGCCGCCGCCAGCGGTTCCTGAGCGCAATGGCCACGGACTTCTTGGCCTCGCCCTGCCCGATGATGTACTTGTCCAACTCCGCCACGATCTCCCGGGGGGTGAGCTGGTCGCCCGCGCCGGGGAGGAGTTTAACCTTTGACATGGTCATATCCTTTAACCATTCCCTAATGCTACTGCGTTCAGTAGTCCAAAAGTCCTTTCAATTTCCCCCCTTTGCTAAAGGGGGGTCAGGGGGGATTTGTCAGTATTTGTTGAGGGTTAATCAATAATTCCCACGTAGTAGGACTAAAAACCGAAAATGTTTAATCCTTATGGAAATGTAGAACAGCCGCCCCCGGCTGTCCTTTTTTGCAGGCGAGGGCGCCTGCTCTACATTATTATCTGTTTCAGATTTAGGGCGGGCTCTGCCCGCCTTGATCATTTCAATATATAACTAATGGAGGGCAGAGCCCGCCCTACGGTTACTAAGGTTGCAATAAATTATATATTATTCATTTTTTACATGGGGACCATGTTTATCAAGGTATTGAATAATCTTCTTATTCAAGACCAACTTTCCTTCCCTCAAATCTTGTCCAATTGATGCCACAACTAACATTACTGCAGATCTAAAGCAGGTTACAGCATCATACGATAAATTATCATGGTAATGTGACCATAAATGCAAATATCTTCTCCTAATAGATCTAATATCATCAAAGCATTTCTTTATTTCATCATTAATAACGCCAAATGCGTATAGAATACTAACTCTACGTTCTTGACCAAGCTTCTCAAATTCATATCCAAAAACTGCCCTCTGATGCTTTTCCGACATTTCCTTTTTATTTATAGCAAACTTATTAATATCGAAAAGAAAAACTGCAACCATTTCAGCAACCATGCCACAAAGGGCAATAGTACCCAAATAATTTCCGCACATATATCCTGCTTTTGCGTTCCGTAGCGGCCAAATGAGTTTGTCAAGTATTCTCTGTTCATTAGGTGCCGCAAATATACGTTCTTTCTCTATGCTGATAGCTTTATATCGGGATATAATGCTTTCTATATCTGAACTGATACCGGGAGTGCATATGAAGTCTAATATAGATTGAGCGGTGACTTTTTGATTCAAAACAGACGCCCAAGGTTCATCTACCTCAGTGAATTGAAGAGGATTTACAAATACTTCGAGAAGTATGTCATCTGACATTTAGCACTGCTCCTCGTTCCCAAGCTCCTGCTTGGTAACGCTGTTGTGGCCCAAGCTCTGCTTGGGCTCCTATTCTATTGTTCATTAGATGAGATGCGGTTCAATGGAGGAATGATTATGGTGCGCGGTGCGCACCCTACCCCCCGGCATTGACGGCGAATTGAATCTCCCGGGTAATTTGCACCACCTTGGAGGCCTGGAGAATCTCAAAGCGGAGCATGCCGCCGTCATAGCCGAAGTCGGCGATGACCCCCGGGTGCACCTCATCGCTCTCTTTGATCCGTTCCTGACGCAAGATGATGGTCAGGGAGTCGGTGTCGGGACCCATTCCTCGTTCCCAAGCTCCTGCTTGGGAACGCTATTGTGGCCCAAGCTCTGCTTGGGGTCTTTTTCGGATATTTACCAAATGGCCTATTGACTCTGCTCAGCAGTTTTCGGGGCCATAAGTTCGTTTCGGGTAATAGTGTTAGTTGATGCACAGGCATTAAGTAACCGATGGAAAGATTGGCGCGCCCAAAAACGGCGATTAAATCG
>VGSQ01000119.1 GCA_016874975.1 Deltaproteobacteria bacterium | reverse complement strand
TGGGACGGGGCCCAGGAATTGGCGGAAGGGATAGGTCATCAGGGGGACGTACCAGGCGATCAGGGCAAGCAGCCAGAACAGGGGCGCCGGCTTCTTCTCCAAGGCTTCCTGGCCCAGCCAGGCCAGGGGCAGGGCCAGGAGCGCCAGGTCATAATAAAAGAGGTGGGGGGAGAAGAGCAGGGTGGCCAGCACCAGGACCGCAGCCCGCCGGTTATGGGGCATGGGGCGGCGCCAGGCCCAGACCACCGCCAGCACCGCCAGGAGCATCACCGCCCCCTGCAGGGTCCAGGCCAGGGCGGGGCCGCCGCCGGCCAGTCGGACCGCGGCCAACAGGGAGGCCTGCTTATCCCTGGGGAAGCTCCCATGCTCCAGGGCACCCACTATCTTAGAGAGACCTGTGAAAAAGTCGGCCCAGAGTTCCCATCCCAATGAGAGTGAGGTGATGAGTATCAGTCCCAGCAGGGTGGCGCCAGCCCCGGCCAGGGCCCGCCGTTGTCCGCCTGCGGCCAGCGCCAACGGTATCAAGGGCGCCAAATGGGGCTTGTAGCTCATCAGGCCCAAGACTGCCCCGGCCCATCCCGGACGCCGCTCCAGGAGAACGAGGCCGGCCCCCATCAATGCGGCCGACAGGAGGCCGTTCTGGCCGTTCAGCAGGTTGAGAAAGGTCCCGGGGAAGGCCAGGGCCAGCCACACCGTGCAGACATGGGGGACAAGACGCCGCAACACCCCCACAAAGGCGCACAGAGAGACTCCCAGCCAGAGCAGCAGCGAGGGAAGATAAGAAAGGAAACCCAGAGGCAGCAGCATCAGGAGGAAAATGGGAGGATAAGGCCAGACCGCCCCACTCTCGCCACCCGTTAGCCGTTTGATTTCCCCCTGGAGGGCCTTCGGGTGATAAGCCTCCCCCGCCTTGCCCGCCAAGGCCAGTGAGGCGGCGCTGTGAAAGGGCGCATAATCTGCCCCCACGGGGTCATCCTGGGGGGAGGCGGCCGGTTGCCCCGAGATCAGGGCCGGCCCCCATTGGGAGACCAGGACGGCCCCGAAGAGCAGCAGACAGATGATGACGTTCAGGCCGACCAACCATTGCAGGACCGGGCGCATCACCGGGTGCCTCGCTTGTCTTACGAACGGTCCAGATATTCCCTGACCCGCCGGCGGATGACCTCGCTGACGCCCATCATTTCTTCCCCGAAAAAACAGGCCGCCACGAATTTGTGCAGACGGCTGGGGTTCTTCCGCCGGATCTCCCGGAGTTGCCGGAAAAACTGGCGCCCCTGACGCCGCTGCCAGGTCCAGCGCCAGATGAGCAGTCCCAGGCAGCGGAGTTCGTTCAACCTCCGTCTCCAGTCGAACCGGGTCGCTGAGGGGCGGGAGTTGACCGCGGTTTGGGCCTCCTGCCCCAGAGCGGCTCGGGTTGGGCGCATGAGGAGAAAGTAGCGGCCGGCCCGGGCCAGAAAACGGCTGGGTTCAAAAAGGTCCTCCCAGAGTTGGGCATACTCCTCCAGGATTTCCCGCTCCGGTCGGGCAGGACTGAAGGTGGGCCAATAAAACAGGGCGTCCATGGTTCGGGTGACCGGCGCCAGGCGCCCTTCCCGCTGGAGGCGGTCCCAGAGCCGCGTCCGGGGCAGCGCCACCATCAGGTTGGGCATCACCAGGGGCAGGGCGGCGGCCTCCACCAGGGCCGTGATGCGCGCTCCGGCCCCCGCCTCCTCCCCATCCATGCCCACGATGAAGCTGCCCATGACCCCCAGGCCGTTTTTGGTAATATTATTCAGGGAATCCACCAGCGGGTGCCGCACGTTCTGATGTTTTCCGGCCCGGGTCAACACCTCCACGTCCGGCGATTCGATGCCGACGAAGACTGTGTCGAAGTTGGCCGCGGTCATCAGGTCAATGAGATCCGGATGGCGGGCCAATTCCAGGGAGGCCTGGCTCCAGAAGCTGAAGGGCTCGCCCCGGCTCCGGTTCCAGGGAATCAGCTCCTCCAGCAACTCCCGGGCATAGGCCCGATCGCCGATGAAATTGTCGTCCGCAAAGAAGATGGAGCCCCGCCAACCCAGACGGTAGAGAAACTGCAGCTCCGCCAGCACCTGGTGGACCTCCTTGGTGCGGACGCGCCGGCCGAGCAGGCTGGTGACGTCGCAGAATTCGCAATCATGCGGGCAACCCCGGCTGGTCTGCAGGGCCACCGATTTGTAGGCCGAGAGTTCCAGAAGATCAAAGCGAGGCACCGCCGATGAGGTGAGGGCGGGTTTTTCCGGGTGTTCGATAACCTGGCCCCGCCGCCCCCCAGCCAGGGCGCCCAACATGAGCGGCACGGTGTTTTCGGCCTCCCCCCGCACCACCAAATCGGCGCCGGCGTCCAACACCTCCTGGGGCAGACCGCTGGGATAGAACCCCCCCGCCACCACAGTCCGACCCCGGGCTTTGGCCTCCCGGACCAGCGCCAACAGGCCGGCGCGGTGGCTGAGCATGCCCGAAACCAGGACCAGGTCGGCCCATTGCCAGTCCGCCTCCTGCAGAGGACGGACATCCTGGTCCACCAGCCGCAACTCCCAGTCCTCCGGCAGCAGGGCCGCCAGGGTGATGAGGCCCAGGGGCGGGAAGGCGGCCTTGCAGCCATGAGTGCGGCAGATGAGAGGAAGCTGCCAAAAGTTGGGCTCACTGGCCGGATGGACCAGGAGAACTCGCCTCGCAGGCATGTCTGGGCCTCGCTTCGGGTAAAATGTGTCCTCAAAGGTGCTGTGAGGTTTCTTTATGACACCCACCCCCGGGGGCGACCCCCCTTCATGCTGCTGCCTCCAGGATGAGCCCGAGACGGATGAGCACCTGCCTGATAGAACCATAGCACACCGGCAGGGTGTTGAAAAAGGTCTTTCAGAGGAGGGGGGACGGGGGACCGAGACCGATTCCTCTAAAACTACCTCTCCCAACCACATAAGGAAAAGATCTCTGGGCGCAGGTTGCCAGCCGGTGCGGGAACAACCGGGGGCGGGTGCTCTCCACCCCCCCGAGGATATTGCCGCGGTAAACCTCCGGTGTCCCGCCGGGGAACCCGGGAAAATTTAACCCGGAGGGGGGATGGGCCGATAAGGTTAATGAGTCCCAAGACCCCTCCACCTCAGGCCCGGGCCACCCGCAAGGGGAGTCCGGGCCATTTTTCTGCGGCTGGCAAGGGGCGGAAGGTTTCGGGGGGAGGCGAGGGGCCGCTTCTCCCCCGATTATTTTGACTGCCACAGGAAGAGCAGGCCCAACATCAGGCAGAAGTAGGCGGCCATGGTGCCCCACTGCTGCCACTGCACGAACCTGCGGGTGGGCGCCTGTCGCGAGCGGCGATGTTGTTGGCGGGAAAGGGTGGTGGTCAGCAGGAGGATGAGGCCGACAATGGCCAGTATGGTGCCGATGTGGGGCACGGTGACGGTCCTCCTCGGGCGGGATGAGAAAAATGAGGGAAGGGGGAAGGTCTTCCCTTTCCTTCACCTGGCGGCTACGCGTGGCCAAAGAAGCGATGGCGGAGAGAGAGGGATTCGAACCCTCGGTGGAGGTTTCCCCCCACACTCGCTTAGCAGGCGAGCACCTTCGGCCGACTCGGTCATCTCTCCGGGTGGCGCCGCGGACAGCCTCGGAACAGCAAAGGAGGGGGTCTCGAGTTCCCAACCCCCTCGGCTTTTTGCATAACATGGCGGAGGGAGTAGGATTCGAACCCACGGACCTTACGGTCAGCGGTTTTCAAGACCGCCGCCTTAAACCACTCGGCCATCCCTCCCTCTCCGCCATTTTTAGCATCGGCGCCCCCGTTTGTCAATGGCGCGGCTCTCAGGGGCCGGCATCGGCCTCCAGGCCCGCGGCCAGGAAGCTCACCGCCGCGGCCAGGTGCTCGTCCTGGAGGTCGCCCTGGTAGACCTCGGCATAGACGATGCCGTCGGCCAGGCCCTTCTCAAAGGCGATCTGCCGGTCTCCCATGGCCTCGTCATCCCATTCCCGGCCGCCGTACATCTGGTAGCCCACCTTGGTGGAGGCCGCGGCCTGCCGGATGTAGGCGCTGTATTCCGAGCCCGCCTCCTTGAGGTCGTTGGCCTGGATGTAAACCTTGTACGGATAGGTGCTGAGGCAGTAGTTCACCACCCGCATCATCACATCATATTTCTGCGCGAAGGGTTTGTGGATGCACAGGTGCGTGACCTTGTCGGGAAAGGCCTGTCGGTAGGCGTCGATCACCGTCTTCCAGGCGTTGACGTACTTGTCGTCCGTGTAGCCGTACTTGGTCCAGTCCAGGCCCGGGAAGTTGATGCCCATCTCCCCGTACTTGCCAACTCCGGTCATCTGAATGCTGAGGACGTGGGGGTTGTCCTTGTAGCGCTGGGCGAAGGCGTTGATGAAGTCGCACCAGTGCTGCAGGTAGATAGGGTCCCAGACGATGGGCATCTTGTAAATCAGGGCGATGCGCACATACTTGGCTCCCTTCTTGTAAACCCAGGCCGGGGTGTGCATGCCGGCCACCACCCGCAGGATGACCTTTTTGCCGCTGGCCTGGGCCCGAGCCACGGCTTGGTCAACCATGGTCCAGGTGTAGACGTTTTCCTTGGCTTCGATGGAATCCCACCGGAAACGGGCGCTCAGACCCGCCACCTCGGGATTGGCCAACTCCGGGGTGTCAGGGAGCGAATTGGTGGGCAGGAGGTCGTAGATGCCCAAAACGGGCGGCGGCGTCGCTTGCGCCAGAGGGGGGGCGGCGAAGCAGCAAGCTGTTGCCAGGACCAGAAGAGCGAAGAACCGGACCATGATTTCTCCTCCTTAAGATTGACATACTGCCTGAATCCCCTGCCGTCCTGGAAGGGGATGGGGAGCCGAAGGGCAGCGGCCGCGGGGAACAGTTCCTAGGGCGCGCCGTGCACGCCGCTGGCGGCGGCCGCGGACCGATCTATGAAGCAAACACTTAATATCACAGCAGATTTATGATATTCCCAGGGCGGCACAGACCGAAGGAGGAGAGGAGGAATAGCGACAGAGGAGGATCTCGCCGCAACAGAACTCCCGGGAATTCCGTGAAAAACACAATAGTGGACAATTTCTCAATGTCAATATGAAAAAATATCGTCTAGATAGCTATTCCCCACACTATTTAAAGGAGTTACGGGGTAAGCAGTAATTTAGACAATGATAGCAATTAGTTATAAGAGAGTATGGCGGCGGCGCCCCTGGGGGTCAGAAGGCCTTGCCGGGATTGAGTGAAACCGAGATACCGCAAAAAGACTAGATGTTGTGGCAGGAAGGCAACAGGTGAGCACATCACCCCATGGGGGAGGGTGTGAAACCCGCCCCTCCAAAAAGATTTTCATCCCGAGGGCCAGCCCTGGTGAAGTCCGAGAGCTTGAATTCCGGGCAGAGACGGGTGTCATCCCCACCCTGATAAGGGCGCGGGAATTAGTCCAGCAGGAGCATTAATACCACACGATTGAGCGAGGCGCTTCCCTGGGCGCAGAGAGAGTTGGCCAACAAGCCGGTGGCCAGGGTTTTCACGGCTCCGTCCAGAGAGGCAACCTGTAAGTCCCCCTGATAGACCTCGGCGTAAACGATGCCGTCAGCCAGGCCGCGGCGAAACGCGGTCAGGCGGTCCCCGGTTTCTGCGTCCTGCCATTCCCGGCCGCCGAACATCTGGCAGCTCACCTTGGTGGCGGCCACGTCCTGCCGGATGCAGGCGCTGTATTCCGAGCCCGCCTCCTTGAGGTCGTTGGCCTGGATGTAGACTTCATAGGGATAGGTGCTGAGGCAGTAGTTCACCACCCGCATCATCACATTGTATTTATCCCCGAAGGGCTTGGGAATGCACAGGTGAGTCACCTTGTCGGGGAAGGCCTGCCGGTAGGCGTCGATTACCGTCTTTCAGGCGTTGACGCACTTCTCATCCGTGTAGCCGTACTTGTTACCAGTTCAGGCCCGGGAAGTTGATGCCCATCTTCCCGCACTTGCCCACTCCGGTCATCCGAACCCGGAACCTGCTCCTCCGGCCCTCCCGGGATGCCGCAGTTTTCGGGGTGTTTGTCAATCTCCCAGCAACAACAGGAAGATAGCGGGACTGAGGCTGATCCTCCCCAGAGGCCGCAGGGAGTTAAGAATCAAGCCGGCGGCCAGTTTGCGGACGGCTGCGTCCAGCGTCTCATCCTGCAGGTCGCCCTGATAGACTTCTGTATAGACCATGCCGTCAGCCAGCCCCTTCCGGAAAGCGGTGGCCCGGTCGCCGGTTTCCGCGTCCTGCCATTCCCGGCCGCCGAACATCTGGTACCCCACCCAGGTCCGGAGACCGGCCTGGCGAATGGCGTTGCTGTAAGCGGAGCCGGACTCCCGGAGATCATTGGCCTGAATGAGCACCTCGCGCGGATAGGTTGACAGACAGTAATGCACCACCCCCACCATGGCGGCGACCATCCCTGGGAACGGCGGGTTGATGGCCAGATGGGTGGGTTTTTGGGGGAAGGCCTGTCGGTAAGCGTTGATGACGGTTATCCAGGCCGCCACATATTTTTCGTCCGTATAGCCGTATGAAGGCCAATCCACCCCCGGCAAGGAGATGGACATTTCCCCGAACATGCCCACCCCCGTCATGTGGAGGCTGAGGAGGTCGGCATGGTTCCCATATCGGCTGCCCAGGACGCTTATAAAATTTTTCCAGGCCAACAGATAGATGGGGTCCCACACCACGGGGACGGTGTTGTCATCGACGGTCACGGAGGCGGCGCCCAGGTCGTAAACCCAGGTCGGTGTGTGCACGCCCGCGGTCACCCGGATCATGGCCTTCTTGCCGTGCTCCCGGGCCCGGGCCAACGCCTCGTCGATGAGGGTCCAGTCATACTCATCGGGCCTGGGTTGAATAGTGCGCCAGCGGAAGCGGGCGCTGAGACCCTCCACCTCGGGCTTGGCCAACTCCGGAGTGGCGGGCACCTCATTGGTGGGCAGCAGATCGAAGACCCCCACCACAGGGGACCGGGCCAGGGCCGGCAGCGGCGCAAAGACGCCGCAGGCCAGTGCCAGGACCAGGATAATCATTTTTCGGGCCATAATCTCTCCTTACCTGTTGACGCCCTCATTTCTTAGATTCTACCATCAGTCGTTTTATTTAATGAAAAAAAGGTGACGCCGCAAAAAAATAGAGGACGGGATGAAGGCGCATCCCATCCTCCGGCGTGCTGTAGGCGGCAGCCGCGGTTCCCTAGCGGGTCAGCCAGCGGCCGTTGCGCAGGGTGATGAAGGCATAGGGCCGCACCCAGTTGAGGAAGAAGAAGGCGAAGTAGGAGTAGAGGATGCCGTAGATGAACTCCAGGTCCCGCTCCTGCTGGATATAGTAGTACATCCAGACCAGGGTGAAGACGCCCAGGCCGGCGATGAATTTCAGCATCAGCAGGGGGTAGGCGAAGCAGGCGGCCACCAGCAGTCCCAGGAAGAGGTAGGTGAGGGGGAACTCCAGCTCCGTCAGGAAGAAGTCGATGACGGGGAGCACCCGGTCCTGCCGGCGGTACCTGGTGAACAGGAAGTTGAGCTGCACCCAGGACTCCCGGAAATTGCTGCGGTCCCAGCGCAGGTACATCTTGCAGAGGCCTTTGTAAGTCTCCGGCACCACGGTGTACACCAGGGCGCTGCGCTGATAGACGGTGTAGAAGCCCTGGCGCAGCACGAAGTTGGTGAGAGCCCGGTCTTCGCCGATGGTGGCGGGCAGGCCCAGGAAGGTCTGGCGCCGCCAGTCCTCCAGGATGGGGAGGAGCGCGCTGCGGCGATAGGCGGACAAAGCCCCCGGGGTGCAGGTGACGGCCCCGTACATGGACTGGGAAGCCCGCAGGAAGTCGAAGGCCAGCACGAAGCGCACCGCCAGCATGCGGGCCATGAGGCTGCGCAGCCGGTTGAAGACCTTGACGTTGCCCGCCACCGCCCCCACCCGGGGGTCCACCAGCATGGGGGCCACCACCTGGCGGATGGTGTCCGGGGTGATGACGCTGTCGGAGTCGATGGTGACAAAAAACTCGCCCCGCCCCTGGGTGAAGCCGGCGTAGAGCCCCTCCTTCTTGCCCCGGTTGCGGGGGAAGCGGATGGCCCGGATAAGTCGGGGATACCGTTTCCGGGCGCGGTCGATATAGTCCCAGGTGTCGTCCCTGGAGCCGTCGTCGATGACGATGACCTCCAGCCGGTCATGGGGGTAATCCGAGGCCGCCACCGAGTAGATGGACTTCTCCACCATGGCCCCTTCGTTGTACGCCGGAATTATCACCGTCACCAGGGGCAACGGCCCGGCGGGCGGGGTATAGGGGCGGTAGCGCCACCAGAGCACGGTGCGCACCACCTGGAAGGCCAGCAGGGCCAAGGTGAAAATGGCCCCCAGGGCCAACAGGGGGGTGGTGAAACTCTGCTTGCTCAACAGCTGGAGATAGCCGTCGAAGGAGCCGAACTTCAGGGCCGCCACCAGACAGAGCAGGAGAAAGGCGGGCACCAGGATCTTCAGGGCGAGATCCAGCAGTTGCAGACGTTGTTCTTCCTGGCGGCGCCATTTTTGGGGCGTCCAGGTCAGGGTGTTGCCGGTTACGCGCATGGGTGTGGCATACCTCGACGTGGCAATTGATTCACCGGGTCTAATGTTATGCAAAGGCCTTGCCAATCGGCGCCGGCTTTTAATTTTTTAACTCACTGATATGCTTCATTTATTTTTTGCCGGCGACAGGGCCTGACGACCCTGTGGCCGAAATTTTCTCCCCTTGAGAGTCGGCTTGAAAAAACCTCAAAAGTTTTCTCAAATTGATAAAAAGCCCGAGGTGGGGGGCGGGGGCGGCGCCTTTTTTCCTTTGAGGCCGGTAACTCTTCACTTTGCAGGCCAAGTGTGATACAAGGGGAAAACGCCGAAACTTCTGCATCCGTACCGAACCCACCCTGGAGAAAGGGAGGAGCTTGTGCATGGCCGATCCGGAAGGGCCCCCGCCGCAGAGTGAGGTGGAAGAGCTGCGCCTGGAGCATGTGGGCCGGGAGGTGACGGTCCCCGCGGGCACCTGTATTGTCAAGCAGGGCGAGCCGCCCACCTATTTCTATGTGATCCGCAGCGGCAAGGTAAAGGTCTTCCGGCTCAGTCCGGAGGGCATCCGCACCGAGCTGACCCAGTTGGGGCCGGGAGCGTACTTCGGCGAAGTGGCCCTGGTCACCGGCCGCGCCCGCAGCGCCTCCGTGGAAGCCATGGAAGAAGTGCGGCTCCTGCAGGTTTCCAAGGAAGAATTCGACTCGGTGCTGGATCAGAACCCCCTCTTTTCCCGCCGTCTCATCCAGACCATTTCCGAATGGCTGGTGGACAGCGACAAACGGGTGGAAAAGGAAGTGGTGCACCAGGTCAAGCAGCGGCAGCTCTCCTGGTTCGACTACTTCCTGATGCTGGGCCTGAGCGTGATTCTGGCCCTGGTCTTCAATTTATACAACGACAACCAGATCCCCCTGGTGCACGGTTGGGGCGTCAAAAGCGATGTGCCGGCGATTTCCCTGGAGCGCGCTCTGGAGATCTACCAGAAGAAGGAAGCGGTCTTCATCGACGCCCGCAAGAGCGCTTT
>VGSQ01000118.1 GCA_016874975.1 Deltaproteobacteria bacterium | reverse complement strand
TCGCCTGCGCCCGCAAACTGGTCCTGATCCTCAACGCCATGGTCAAAAAACAGCAACCCTGGAACCAATTCCCGGCCCAGGCAGCTTGACAGGGAATACAGTCGCTACGGTTCTTGGGGATCTTGTGGCCCTGCCATTATCCCGCCAACTCATACATCTGCTCCCCGGCCAAGCAGAGCTTGGCGGGCAAGCCGGTTCCCAAGCGGGAGCTTGGGAACCAGAACTGAAAAGGCGGGATGCGCTCCGCTTTCCCGCCTTACAGCCTTACGGCCCTGCGGTTGTCAGCGGGGCCGGGGGGTGAGGCCCAGGAGTCGGGCAATCTGCCCGGCCAGGTCTCCGGTCTTCTCCTCCGGCTTATCGGTCTTGGGCGTGATGAGCTGCGGCCGGTTTTGGTATTCGGGTTTGGGGGTGACCTCGAACTCCGGCGGAAACGCGTCGTCGAAGTACATCTGCTGGAAGCCCACGAATTTGAGGTGGTGCGCAGTGGCGTCCAGCACCGCGTATTCGTCCCGGTCAATAATCGCGGCCCGCACCGCAGCCATCAGCCCGGCCAGGGACTCGCCCCCCTGGGTGCAGGCGATGTGGCCGTGGCGGTTGGCCAGGAGCATGGCGTCCATGATCTCCTGTTCGCTCACCTCCACCACGGCCACGGCAGCCTCGCCGGCCCGGCGGGTGTATTCGTCGGCCAGGCGGATGACCCGGGGCATGGACACGGGATTGCCGATCATGGCGGCCTGGGCCACCGACGGCGTCACGGCCACCGGCACAAAGACCCGTCTGCCCCGGTCCGGCTCTGCATAATAGCGGAACACCGGGTTGGCGTGGCGGGACTGGACCCCCACAATGCGGGGCAGGGTGTCGATCAGGCCCAGATCATGGAAGCGCAGAAAGCCCTGCATCACCGCGGTGATGTTGCCCGCGTTGCCGATGGGCACCACCACCGCCTTGCCCGCGGTCTCATAGTCGAACCACTGGGCCACCTCATAGGCGTAGGACTCCTGGCCCCGGATGCGCCAGGAGTTCTTGGAATTGAGCAGGGCCACCTGATAGCCGTCGGCCAGGGCCTCCACCACCTTCATGCAGTCGTCGAAGACGCCGGGGATCTCCAGCACCCGGGCCCCGGCCCCCAGAGGCTGGGCCAGCTGCTGGGGCGTCACCTTGCCGTGGGGCAGCAGCACCGCGGAGGCGATCTTGTCCCCCAGATAGCTGCTGTACAGGGCCGCGGCCGCGGAGGTGTCCCCCGTGGAGGCGCAGATGGCCAGGATTTTGCCCGCCCCGGGTTGGGATGCCAGGAAATTGAGATAGCTCAAGGCCGGCGCCATGCCCCGGTCCTTAAAGGAGGCGCTTGGGTTCTGGCCGTCGTTCTTGAAGGCGAAGGCCCGGCCCACCGTGCCGGCCAGGTCCGCGTTGGCCGCCACCTGGGGAGTGTGGCCTTCGCCCAGGTAGACGATGTGCGTGAGGGGAATGACCGGCGCGATGAGTTCGTAATAGAGGAAAATGCCCTTTAAGGCCGGGACATTGAGCAGTTTGCGGTAATCGAACAGCCGCCGCCAGAAGGAGCCCGGCTGTTCCTTGAGCCGGTCTTCATGGAGATCCACCAGCAGAAAGAGGCCCCGGCAGTTTGGGCAGGTGTAAAGCAGTTCGTCGATGCCGTACTCCCGGCCGCACTCCAGGCAGCGGTAGACCAGGCGGCCGGTGGGTTCCGGGATGAGGTGGGGGCGGAGATCCTCCGGAAATTCAGAGATTTTCACAACTCCTCCTGTTTGTCATGGTTTTCTGACACACTACAACAGATTGCCCTGATTTTCTTCTGGAGGAGTACCCTTCCGTTTAGGGGCTGCCTTTCTAAAAGTGGCCTGAATGCTCCAACTAGGGTATTCCAGCTTTTTCCCGGCGAAGAGTTCGGCAATGGTCAGGATCTGCAGCCTGGCAAAGCGCACGCCGGGCGGATGCTCGGACTCATAGAAACCCGCGGCCGCGGCCTCCTCCCGCATGGGCCGGGTGGGGGGCGTCAGGGTGATGAAGCAGGCCAGGTCGGCCTCTTCCCGGGCCATGGCCCCCTTTAATTCCACAATCTGGGCCGCCCCCACCTTGCCGCTCTTCACCTGCACGATGATTTTGCGGTAAGGTCCCCCTTCCTTTTCCTGGAAATAGATGACCCCGTCGATACTCTGGTCTGCGCCCTTCTTCTTGTCCCGGGCCGGCCGGGCGTCCACCAGATCCAGGGCCCACCACTCGAACTTATGGCGGTCCTGCTGGGCCAGGGCCTCGGCGCTTTTGAGGTCCACCGGTTCACCCACTACCTCATAAACCGGAGGCTCTGCGGGGAAGGTGTCGGCCAACCTTTTTTTAATGAGCTTAATGGCCAGATGAGTCAGATCGATGCCGATCCAGCGGCGCTTCAGGCGTTCGGCCACCACCACCGCAGTGCCGCAGCCGCAGAAGGGGTCCAGCACCACACCTCCTTCCCGGCTGCTGGCCCGTATGATGCGGTCCAATAAGGCTTCAGGCTTCTGAGTAGGATACCCCAGACGTTCTTTGGATTGTGGATGGATCATATTGATTCGCCATACGTCACCAGCCGGCTTATCTGTTGCTTGTACTCTTAATTGTTTTCCTGTCTCAGGATCATAAACCGGGATCCGTTTCCCACTCACCTTTTTTGTGACAAGTTGTGTCCCTTCATATTCGGTTGGGATACGGATTTCATTATAAGTAAATACATTAGTTTTTACATAGTAGAGTAGTATATCATGCTGTCTATCAAAAAGCCTTCCGCCTGTGGGCAATTTATTTGGATACCACCACACAATGTCATTTCTTCGATACCTGGTACCAAAAATAGCATCAAGAATAAGTCGAAGATATGGATGCGCCATGCTGTCACAGTGCAGATACAAACTCCCAGCCGCCTTCAACACCCGGTGCAGCTCCACCAAGCGCACCGCCATCATGGCCAGGTAGGCCAGCATGTCGTTGGCCCCTAAAAAGCCGCGCAAAGCCACCATTAAATCGGCCAGTTTGCGGGGGCCGAACCTGACGGCCTCGTCGAAGGCCTGCTCAGCCTCCAGCCCCCAGTGCCAGGTGTCTTCAAAAGCTGTGATCTGGGCGCCGGACTTGCTGCCGTTCTGTTCGGCGAAGAGGACGTTGTAAGTAGCGTTGGAATTAAAGGGAGGGTCCAGATAGATGAGATCAACTGACTCCACCGGGATGTGCCGTCGCAGCACCTCCAGGTTATCCCCGAAAAACAGTTGATTGCGCCAGTGATCCATAAGCTTCTCCGGCATACTTCACTTATCTTGGAAAAGCACGTTTACCTCAACCGGGTCCCTATCCCTTGTTCTCAATCTCATTCTGGGGACCTTGTATTTTCCCGCCCTCGGGCGATGTGCCGTGAAGCGTCGGGCAAGCAGAGCTTTGCGGCCGCTCTGGTTCCCAAGCGGGAGCTCGGGAACCAGAGGTGATGGCCACCCGGTGCCGGGCCCTCCGCTATTTCTTATACGACTCCAGCAAGATCTCGCTCTTCCTCCCGTCGGGCCGTTTGATGACGCTCTTGAGCCGGCCCACCCCTTCGGCGAACCAAGCGGTGATTTCTTCGTTATTCTTGGTATTGATGGTCGTGATCTTCACGCAGTTGTTGAAGGTCCCGGCCGGCACCGTGACCGTGTCCTTGAGGTCGTCAATCACCAGCTTGAGCTCGCCGCTGGTGACCTCCGTCCCTTTGGCCAGGGGCGTGATGAACATATAGAGGGGGTGCTCGAAGTTGTTGGGCTTCCCTTCCGCGCCCTGCTTGACGGCGATGGCGGCGATGCCCTTGCTTTCCTGGGCGTAATAAAAGGTATTGACGCTTTTCCGCCGGTATTCCTGGGGGTAGACCTTTTTGCCTTCCAGTTCCACGGAAGCCAGGTTCTTGATGGTCAACCGTTCTTTGGACACTTCTTTGCCGGCCGGGTCATAGGCCGTCACCGAATAGACCCATTCCCAGCCCTGGCTGAGGGGGAAAAAATCTTGGGCTCCAATCGGTTTTTTATCTTCTGGCGGACCAAGTTGGGGGAGCTGTTCCAAAATCTCTTTCTTTTTGTCATTATCGACCGCCCTCACTTGAACGGCCAGGCACAGGAAGCACACGCACAGCGAGAGAAGCACCCATTTTTTCGGCATCATCTGGTCCCTTCGTCGGCTGATGGGGGATGGTCGGCGTCCCGGGCCGCCGCTCCCTGGTTGGTGTTGCTGGTCCACCTTACCCCGTCAACTGATATTTCTTCAACTTATATTGCAGCAGGCTCTTGGTGATGCCCAGCATCTCCGCGGCCCGGACCTGGACGTTGTTGCTCAGGGCCAGGGCCCGGCGGATCATCTGCTCCTCGATCTGCTCCAGGGCCTCGGTAAGCGGCGTGTTCAGGGGAATGAGTCGGTCCACATCCAGGGCGGGCTCACCCGGGGCCGCGGCGAATTCCCCGGGCAGGTCCTGGGGGGTGATGACGTTCCCGGCGCACAGGATGACGGCCCGCTCCATGACGTTTTCCAGCTCCCGCACGTTGCCGGGCCAGGGGTAGGAGACCAGGGCCTTCATGGCCTCGGGGGTGATGCGCACCTCGCCCCGCACGTTCTCCTGGGCGTACTTGCGGATGAAGTGGGCCGCCAGGGCGGGGATGTCCTCGGGCCGCTCCCGCAAGGGCGGCAGCCCCAGGTGGACCACGTTGAGGCGGTAGAAGAGGTCTTCCCGGAAGCGGCCGGCCTCCACCTCCTCCTTCAGGATGCGGTTGGTGGCGGCCACCACCCGCACGTCCACCTTGATGGTGCGGTTGCCGCCCACCCGTTCGAACTCCATTTCCTGGAGCACCCGCAGGAGCTTCACCTGCAGGGCCGGGGACATCTCCGCCACCTCGTCCATGAACAGGGTGCCGCCGTCGGCCAGTTCGAAGCGGCCCTTGCGCATGGCCACCGCGTGGGTGAAGGCGCCCCGTTCGTGGCCGAAGAGCTCGCTCTCCAGCAGGGTTTCGGTGAGCGCGGCGCAGTTTACGGAGATGAAGGGCCGGTCCGCCCGGGGGCTCAACTGGTGGATGGCCCGGGCGATGAGCTCCTTGCCGGTGCCGCTTTCGCCGCTCACCAGCACGGTGGCCTTGGACGCGGCCACCCGGCGGGCCAGGGCCATGATTTCCTGCATGGCCCGGCTGTCGCCCACGATGTTGGGCAGGCCGTAGCGGCCCTCCAGGTCCCGGGCCAGCAGGCGGTTCTGGAGGAGCAGGTGGCGGTGCTCCAGGGCCTTGGCCAGGGTCACCAGGATCTCTTCGTTCTTGAAGGGCTTGAGGATGTAATCGAAGGCCCCCTTCTTCATGGCCTCCACCGCCTTCTCCACGGTGCCGTAGGCGGTCATGAGGACCACCGGCACCTCGGGATGGAGGCGCTTGAGCTCGCTCAACAGTTCAATACCGCTCATGCGGGGCATCTTCATGTCGGTGAGCACCAGGTCCAGATCGGTCTGCGCCGCGGTCTTCAAAGCCTCGGCGCCGCTGCCGGCGGTGAGGGTCTCGTAGCCCGCGTCGGTCAGCAGGGCCTCCATCACCGTGCGGTAATTGGCTTCGTCGTCAACTACGAGAATGGTGTCCATAAGTCTCGGCGGTGTCCGTCAGCAGCAGCGGGCGGTGGTCGCGAAGGGCAGGGGAGAGCGCCGGGATGCCCCCTCCCTCGGCCGCGCGCCCGCGCCGGCGGCGGTTATTTACCCTGGGCCAGCGGGGGCAGGTCGATGATCACCGCGGTGCCTTTCCCCGTCCGGCTGTCGATTTTGATGGCCCCCCGATGGCTCTCGATGATGCTCTTGACGATGGGGAGACCCAGGCCGCTGCCCTTCTCCTTGGTGGTGAAGAAGGGGTTGAATATCTTTTTGGCCGTCTCCGGGTCGATGCCGTCGCCGGTGTCTTCGATGCGGATGCGGGTGCCCTGGCCGTTGCCGCCAGGCAAAACGGCCACTCTCAGCTCCCCGCCCTGGGGCATGGCCTGGATGGCGTTCAGCAGCAGGTTCAAAAAGGCCTGGTGCAGCAGGTCCGGATCGGCCTGTTGGGTCCCGCCGTCGGCCTGGTAGTCCCGGGTCACGGTGATGTGCAGGCGGTCGATTTCGGGCTGGAGGAACTCCAGGCTGCGGTCCAGCACCTGCTCCAGGCGACAGACCTGCACATGGGGGATGCGCGGCCGGGAAAAATCCAAGAATTCCGTAACCTTGTCATTGAGGCGGTTCGACTCTTCGACGATGATCTGGGCCAGGCGGTTGTCGGGCTCATATTTCTTCAGCCGCTCCCGCAGCAGTTCGGCCGTGGAGCTGATGATCCCCAGGGGGTTCCTGATTTCGTGGGCCACGCCCGCGGTCATCTCCCCCAGGGCGGCCAGGCGCTCGGCCTGGTGGAGTTGGGCCTCCAGGCTGCGTTGCACTTCCTGGCGGCGCTCCAGAATGACCTCCGCCTGCTTGACGATCTGCCGCAGGATGATGAAGAGGATTCCCATGATCAGGGCGGAGGTGATCAGGATGAGAAGCTGGAACCGGCCGATCTCCAGGAGGTCGCCGGAGATGTTCTGGGTGATTTCGAAGACGCCCACCACCGGACCCAGCCCCGGTTCCATCTTGGCCTCCAGGCGGAAGGGAAAGAAACCGGTAAGGCGCCGCTCCCCGGCGCCCCAGCGGCCCAGGAATCCCCACAGGAGGCTGCGGCTGGGCTTTTCGAAGTGGTGCTCCCCGAAGAGGGCCTGGCGCACCCCGTAAACATCGTAGCAGTCCTGGCCCAGAGGCAGCCGGCTGGTGCTGTAGGAGCGGATGCCCAACTGGTCGTACACGGTGAGCTGCTCCACGTGGAACCCATGGATGGTGTTCCGCACCACCTTGTCCAGACGTTTGGCCTGCTCCGGGTCGGCGATCTTGATTTCGCCGGCCTTTTCGATGGCCAGGGGAATGAGAAATTGCTGAAATACCTGGTGGTTGAGGTTGGCGGAGAGCAGTTTCAGGTACTCCTCGCTTTTCCGCAGGGCCATCTCCTGGGCCCGGTGCGTCAGCAGGAGGGTCAAAATGACGGTGCAGACGAGGATCACCACAAAGCTGGTGAGGGAGAAAAACTTCGCCAGCTTAAAGGTTTGCAGGTCCCGGCCGGGACGCCACCAGGAGCGGTCAAGGCGGGAGCGCGGCATCTCTCCTGAACCTGTGGGAATGGTTTTCTGCGGAGGGAGTTCGGGCCCCTGGCCCCCCTCGCAACTCATTAGATATCCGTCATATTGATGTCGCCGGGCATACCGCCGCGCGCGACTCACGGAACCGACCCCGCAGACCCTCTCTCCAAAGCCGGGGGGCTCTCAGGTAATTATACAAGGTTTGAGCGGCGATTTCATGAACATAGTCGTTTGCAGAGAAGCCGCTCCGGGGATTGGGGGGGCGCCGGGGCGGCGCCTTCGGGGGCGGCCCCCCGCCGTCTCGGGAGAGACCGGCGCCGCAATCCTCGAGTGCGAAACCCGACACACCTGCTTATGGGCCATGCTCAGGTCGATGCGGGGGAGGGTCAGGGTGAGAGGGAAGAAAAGCGCTGGCACCGGAACTTCATAAGTTTGGTGGGTGCCAGGAATCAAGGGGATTTTCCCTGCGGCGGCGGCCTCAAGGCGGCGCTCTGCCGCCTTTCGACGGCAAAATGACCGAGGACCGGGCGGCAGGAATCGTCCTCTCCTTCCCACGGTTCCGCTTACCGAAACACCACCGGCGGCTCCTCCGGTTTGCGGGCCAAGATTTCGCCGATGACGTAGGCTTCCTCCTGCAGTCCCTGGAGGCGCAGCAGCACGTCGCTCTCCAGGCGGCGCTCCACCGCCAGGATCAGGCCGATGCCGTTGTTGAAAGTGCGCAGCATTTCCTGCCGGCTGATGTTCCCCTTTTCCTGCAAAAGTCGGAAGATGGGCGGCGCCGGCCAACTGTCCAGATTGACCACGGCCTGGCAGGTCTTGGGAAGGATGCGCGGCAGGTTGTTCGTGAGGCCGCCTCCGGTGACGTGGCAGATGCCCCCCAGGGGGAAGTCCCGGAGCAGGTTGAGTACCGTTTCCACATAGATGCGGGTGGGTTTGAGCAGCTCCTCCCCCAGGCTGAGGCCCAACTCCGGCAGGTGGTCGGACACCGTCAGGCCATGGCGCTCCAGCAAGACCTTGCGCACCAGGGAAAAGCCGTTGGCGTGCAGACCATTGGAGGCCACACCGATGAGGCGGTGCCCCACGGCGATGTCCGAGCCGTCGATGAGCTGGTCCCGTTCCACCACCCCCACCACAAAACCGGCCAGGTCGTAGTCGCCCGGCTGGTACATGCCCGGCATTTCCGCGGTCTCACCGCCGATGAGGGAGCAGCGCGCCATGCGGCAGCCCTCGGTGATGCCCTCGATGATCTGGGTGGCCGTGGCCGGCTCCAGCCGTCCCATGGCCAGGTAGTCCAGAAAGAACAGCGGCGTGGCCCCGTGCACGATGATGTCGTTGGCGCACATGGCCACCAGGTCGATGCCGATGGTGTCGTGGCGGTTCATCAGGGCGGCGATCTTGATCTTGGTCCCCACCCCGTCGGTGGCGGACACCAGCACCGGGTCCCGATACTTGGTGATGTTGAGATGAAACAGTCCGGCGAACCCGCCGATCTCCCCCAAAACTCCGGTGCGATAGGTGGATTTCACCAACGGCCGGATGCTTTCCACGAAAGCCTCGGCTTTGTCGATGTCCACCCCCGCATCCTGGTACGTAGTGGATCCGGTCATAGCCCCCAATCCCCCCCTGTCACCCGTTTTTGGCCCCTCCACCCCGGAGCCGGGACCGATCGCTGGGCCGTTTCTCCCCCCACCTCATGAAGCGGCCCCGGTTTTTTCAGGGTTCGGTGACTTTCTCCTCCTGCCTGCCGCAATCGCGGCAGCCGGCCTCCTGCTCCTGGAGTCCCCGGCCGCAACAGGGGCACCCCGGTTCGTCCCCCGCCAGGCGGTAATCACCCCCCTCGATCCGGATGGCCTTGCCGTTGACCAGCGCCTCGGCGATGTTCCGGCGCGCCCGGGCCAGCATCCGGGTCACCGTGGGACGGGACACCTGCATCTGCCGGGCGGTCTCCTCGTGGCTCAACCCCAGGTAGTCGGCGAGGCGCACGGCCTCCAGTTCGTCCACCGTGATCACCGTCTGTTCCAACACTTTCAGGGGAATGCCCTGAGGTTTGAAAAACGTGATTCCGGGTATCCGTTCGATCCAGCGGCATTTTCTCGGTCGTGGCATGGCTTGGCCGTTAAGGTATTGTCCTAAATGATTTTTAATCCCCAGGTCGGCATCTGTCAAGAATAAACGCCTCCCTCCGCCGGACGGCGGCCGGCCGGCAGGGATTGACCGCAGGAAGAAATAACCTTATGTTAGAACGATGGGCGGGCGCCGCGGCAATGGCCCGCCCCATCCCTCTGGAAGGTTCGACGCTCTATGATCCCTGCTTCCCAACTCCGTCTTCAGGTGGCGGAATGCGTCCGGTTCCTGACGGGGCGGCTGCATCCCCTGCCGCAGTGGGCCGTCGTCATGGGAACCGGACAGACGCTGCTGGCTTCCCAGTTGGAGGACCCCCGGTCTCTGTCCTATGGGGAACTGCCCCATTTTCCCGCAGCCACCAGCCCCACCCACCATGGCCGCCTGGTCTGGGGCCGCCTGGAAGGGGTGCCCATCCTGGTGCTTCAGGGCCGGGTCCATGCTTTCGAGGGCTACAGCCTGCACCAGGTGACCCTGCCCGTCAGGGTGATGGCGAACCTGGGGGTGAGGAAACTGATCCTCACCAACGCCGCGGGCGGGCTCAATCCCACCTTTCGGGGGGGGGAATTGATGCTCATCTGCGACCACATCAATCTCATGGGAGACAACCCCCTGGCAGGGGAAAATGTGGAGGAGTGGGGATTGCGGTTCCCGGACCTGAGCCGGGTCTACGACCCCGACCTCATGCTTCAGGCGGAAGA
>VGSQ01000117.1 GCA_016874975.1 Deltaproteobacteria bacterium | reverse complement strand
TGTTGGAAAAATTGGCATCAAATCTCTCTGGATTTAAGGGAGCCTCCACGCAAGAGGCTGTTACAAATAGATATTTTAAAGAAATTGTCAGTTGAACACTGATCCTTAAGTTAGCGCTTATGCCCCAGCCCCCTCCCACCAGGTGAGGGGGAGAAGGGAGCGTCCCTTATTCTGTGGGATATGCCTGGAATGATACGCTATGAGGTCATGATAAAATCTCTTTGCGTCTTTGCGCCTCGGCGTGATGCTTATTTCCACGAAAAGACGCCCAGGCGCAAAGGAAACAAGCGGATTTCCCTGGTCAAATGATACCGGGAACTCAGGTTAGCGGCGGCAAATCCGATAAGAGATGAGGGAAGGAGCAGGAAGAGTGGGGATGGGGGCGACCTGACCCCATACCGCTTCTGCCGGCAAGAAAGGGAGCGCCATGTCGGAGTTGGGACGCTTCTTGATTATCATCGGCCTGGTCCTGGCGGCGGTGGGAGTGGCCCTGATGCTGGCCCCGAAAATACCCTGGCTGGGGCGGTTGCCGGGGGACTTCACCTTCCGGCGGGGCAACTTCACTTTCTACTTTCCCCTGGGCACCAGCATACTGGTGAGTGTGGTTCTCACTCTGCTCTTTTACCTCTTCCGGAAATAAGGGGCCCGGTCTCATGCCCGGCAAATTCCTTGAACAATTTGGTCATCCCTGTATACTGGACGAAAGAAATCCCCTCCGGGGGCCGGGCCGCCGGCGGGGGAGACCTCTGCAACCCCATCATGAGGGAGAAGCTGGTGCCGGAGTTACGCAAAGACCCCATCATCGGCCGTTGGGTGATCATTGCCACGGAGCGGGGCAAGCGTCCCCATGACTTCGTCTTTGAAGAAGAAGTGGTGAAAGGGGGATTCTGCCCCTTTTGCCCGGGCAATGAACACACCACCCCGCCGGAGATTTTCGCCATCCGGGAGCCGGGTACGGCTCCCAACACCCCGGGCTGGCGACTCAGGGTGGTGCACAACAAATTCCCGGCCCTGGTCCCGGAGGGCGGTCTGGACCGGGAGGGCGAAGGCATCTTCGACAAAATGGCGGGGGTGGGCACCCACGAGGTGATCATCGAAAGCCCCGACCATCGGGCCACCCTGGCCGACATTCCGCTGGAAGGTTTTGTGGATGTCCTCATCGCCTATGGTGACCGGATCCGCACGTTGTCCCAGGACGAGCGCCTGCGCTACGTGCTCATCTTCAAGAACCAGGGCCGGGCCGCCGGGGCTTCGCTGGAGCACAGCCACAGCCAGCTCATCAGCCTGCCCATCGTGCCGGAACTGGTGATGGAGGAGCTCAACGGCAGCAAGTTTCATTACAAATGGAAAGAACGCTGCGTCTTCTGCGACATGATCCGCCAGGAGCTGAGCCACAAGGTGCGGGTGGTGCTGGACAACCAGGAGTTCGTGGCCCTCTGCCCCTTCGCCCCTCGCTCCCCCTTTGAGGTGTGGATTCTCCCCAAGGCGCATTATTCGTCATATATCGACATGAAGCCGGAGTCGGTGCGGCTGCTGGCGGGAATCTTTTCCGAAACCCTGAAGCGCCTCCAGAAAGCCCTGGGCAAAGCGCCCTACAACTTCATCCTGCACACCGCCCCCATCCGGGAGCCGGAATTGGCCCACTACCACTGGCATTTCGAGATCATGCCGAAACTCACCCTCATGGCGGGCTTTGAGTGGGGGTCGGGCTTTTTCATCAACCCCACCCCTCCGGAGTCCGCGGCCCAGTATCTGCGGGAACTGGAGCTGTGAGCGGGGCAGAAGGACCCACTATGCGCATCCTCATGGTCACCCCGGAAGCCAATCCCTTCGCCCGGAGCGGCGGTTTGGCGGAAGTGACCTCCGCCTTGGCCGGCGCCCTGGCGCAACAGGGACACGAGGTGAAGATCGTCCTTCCTTTGTATCGCCAGGCCCGGGAGGCGGGGATTCCCCTCCAGGCCGCGGGCCGCTCCCTCTCCATCCCCCTTTCCTGGAAGACGCTGCCCGCGGACATCTACCGGGCAGAGGTGGAGCCGGGGCTGGAATTCTATCTCATCGCCCAGGATTCCCTCTACAACCGGGACGGCCTCTACGGCACGGCCTACGGCGACTTCGAGGACAACGCCGAGCGCTTCATCTTCTTCAGCCGGGCGGTGGTGGAGATGATCGAGGCCCTGGAGCTGGACCTGGACGTCTGCCACTGCCAGGAATGGCACTCCGGCCTGGTGCCCGTCTACTGCCGCACCCTCTACCACGAGCGGCCCCGGCTGCAGCGGCTGCCCGTGGTTTACACGGTGCACAACGTGGGCTACCAGGGGATCTTTTCCTCCTACGATTTTCCCCTTACCGGCCTGGGCTGGGAGCTCCTGTCCCCCAAGACCCTGGAATTTTACGGCCGGCTCAACCTGATGAAAGGCGGTCTGGTCTTCGCCGACCTGTTGAGCACGGTGAGCGGCAAGTATCGGGAGGAAATCCTCACCCCGGAATACGGCTTCGGCCTGGAGGGCATCTTCCAGGAGCGGGCCCAGGAGCTCTTCGGTATCACCGAAGGGGTGGACTACAGCCGCTGGGACCCCTCCCGGGACCGGTGCCTGGCAGCCGCCTATGACCGTGACCGCCTGGCAGGCAAGCAGGCCTGCAAGGCCTTTCTATATGGGCATTTCGGCCTTACCCTGCCCCTCACCGCCCCCTTGTTGGGGATGACCACCCGCTTATTCGAACGCAAGGGCATCGACTTGGTGGAGCAGATCCTGGACGACCTGATGACGCTGGAGGTGGGCTTCGTGCTGCAGGGCACGGGGGAGGAGCGCCACCAGTATCTGCTCCAGGAAATCAGCCGAAAACACCCCGGCCGCATGGGATTGACCATCGGCTACAGCGAAGAACTGGCCCGCCAGGTCATCGCCGGTTCCGATCTTTTCCTGATGCCTTCCCGTTATGAGCCCTGCGGTCTGGACCAGCTCTACTGCCTGCGCTACGGCGCCATTCCCGTGGTGCGGGCCACGGGCGGCCTGGACGAGACCATCGGCGAATACGACCCTGCCACCGGACAGGGGCAGGGCTTCAAGTTCAGAGGCTACACCACCGCCGAATTCCTGGGGGCCGTGCAACGGGCTCTGGCGCTCTTCGGAAACCAGACCGCCTGGCAGGCCCTGATGCGCCGCAACATGGCCCTGGATTTCTCCTGGGAGCAGGTAGCCCCCAAGTATGTGGACCTCTATCAGCGGGCCCAGGAGAAGCGCCGGCGCCTGATGGGGGGGTGACGGAATCATGGCCGAGCGCACCGCTTTCCTGGCACAGATGGTGGAGATCAACACCTCCACCGTGAGCTTCGGGGAGCGCCTGGGCAACATGGTTCACCTCCTGGCCCGGCACCTCAAGGTGGACCTGGCCCTTTACTTCGGTCTGGATAAGAATAAGGAAGCCCTCTCCCTGCAAATCAGCAGCAAGGCTCCCGTGCCCCCCCACCTGAAACTGGAATTCCCCTGGGGCCGGGGGACGGTGGGGGAGGCGGCCCAGACCCGCAGCAACATCCAGGTGGACCGCCGCCAGCCCGGCGTGGCCGAGGCCAACGCCCCCCTGGAAAAGATCCATCCCGCCTTTCACACCCTGGCCGCCTTTCCGGTGGCCGACGACAACTTCCTTTACGGAGTGCTCCTCCTGGTGCACAAGTCGGAGCGGCATTTTACCGCCGCCGAGCGCCAGAAAGTCCGTCTCTCCACCCTGATGCTGGCGGGCACGCTGCGCCAGGCCCTGATGCAGGAGGAGGCCAAGAAGCGCATCGCCGAGCTCTCCGTGCTCTTCGAAGTGGGCAAGGCCCTGAGCGCCACGGTGGAGCTGGACGACCTGTTGGAGCGCATCGTCACCACCACCGCCAAGGTCATCAACGCCCGGGGCGCGGCCCTGCAGATCATCGACCGGGTGAGCGGCGAAACCCGGGTCTCCTCCAAATACGGCAAGGTGCCGGGCGTCTTGGTCTGCCCCCCCATTTCCGAGACTGCCCCCGAGGCCCGGACCCTGCCCGAGCCTCCCTATATCCAGGGACAGGCCCCCAACGCCGAAGGCGTCCTGCACTACCACCTGGCCGTGCCCCTCACCTTCAAGGGGCAATTGAGCGGCACCCTCTGCGTCTTCGACAAGATCGCCGCCACCGGCCAGTTCGGCCCCTTCGACCCGGAAAACCGCCAGTTGCTCTTCACCATGGCCGGCCTCATCGTCAGCGCCCTGGACAACGCCCTCACCTATCAGCAGGTGGAGAATCTGGCCGAGCGCAACGAACGCATGGTGCGACACCTGACGGCCCTCCAGGAGATTTCCTGGGCCATGCTCAGCACCGTGCAGGAAGACCGCCTCCTGGACATCCTGCTCCAGGGCATCGTCCTGGAGAACGGCCTGGGCTTCGACCGGGCCCTGCTGCTGACGGTGGATGAGACCACCCGGACCCTGCAGGGAATAAAGGGGGCTCTGCGGCCCCCCGCCTCGCCCACCTCGCCCATCTTGGCCCAGGCCCTGGCCATGCCTCTGGCTCTGGAACTCTCCCTGGCCGACTGGCAGGTGCCCGTGCGGGCGGACCAGGGGGCGCTGGCCCAGGCGGTGCTGCAGCGGCGTCCCCAACTGTTGCGCCAGCCCCCGAAGGACCCGGGCATTCCCCCGTCCTGGCAGGCCGCCTTCGACGCCCAGGAATTCTTCGTGGTCCCCCTCATGGTGAAAGACCGGGCCACCGGCCTCATCGTGGTGGACAACCAGACCTCGGCCCGCCCCCTGGAGCCCGAGCCCCTGCACGCCTTGCAGATGCTGGCCACCCAGGCCGCCCTGGTGCTGGAAAACGCCCACCTCTACTCCACCATCGATGCCAACAACCGGGAGCTGATGCTCATCCGGGAGCGCATGCTGGAATCCGACCGCCTGGCGGCGCTGAGCAGCCTGGCCTCGGGCATGGCCCACGAAATCCGCAACCCCCTGGTCTCCATCGGCGGCTTCGCCCGGCGCATCGAAAAGATGGTGGAGCAGAACTCCCCTTTGCGGGGCTACGTGGAGGTCATCAAGGAAGAGGTGACCCGGCTGGAAAAGCTGCTCCGGGAGATTCTGGATTTCACCGGAGAAAACCTCAGCTACTTCGGCGACCACGACCTGGACCAGCTCATCGAAGACACCCTGCTGCTGGTCCAGCGGGACCTGGACGCCGGCAACATCAAGGTGGAAAAGCACCTGGCCGTTCTGCCCCGGCTCCACTGCGACGACCGGCAGATCAAGCAGGTCTTCTACAATCTGTTTCAGAACGCCCGCCAGGCCATGCCCCACGGCGGCACCCTCACCATCCGCACCCAGCCCGTGGAGAAGGAAGACGGCATCTATGCCGCCGCCTCGGTCAGCGACACCGGCGGCGGCATCCCCATGGAGGTGCTCCACAATATCTTCAACCCCTTCTTTTCCACCAAGGATTACGGCACCGGCCTGGGGCTGTCCATCGCCCAGCGCATCGTCGCCCGCCATTACGGGCAGATTGAAGTGAAGAACGAACTGGGCTACGGGGTGACCTTCGTAGTCACCCTGCCCATCGCCAAATACTGTCTGGTGAAGGATGCCGGCGAGAAAGCCTCCTTGGCATCCGCTGTCAACGTCCCTTCAGGAGGAAGGCGATGAAGAAAATCCTGGTAGCCGACGACGAAATGGCTATTCGCCTCCTGTATAGTGAAGAGCTGAAAGAGGAAGGCTACGAGGTTTACGTGGCTGCCAACGGCCAGGAAGCTCTGGAGGTGGTGGATAAGATCCCCCTGGACCTGGTCATTCTGGACATCAAAATGCCCGAGATGGACGGCATCGAGGCCCTGCGCCAGATCAAGGAAAAACGGCCGGACCTGCCCGTATTGCTCAGCACCGCTTATGGCGAATACAAACAGGATTTCGCCACCTGGGCTTCCGATGAATACCTGGTGAAGTCCTCCGACCTGGATGACTTGAAGGCGGCGGTGCGGCGTCATTTGAGAGAGTAAAGGGGGTCCCGTGAGCAAGATCAAACTCGTACTGTGGCTTCTGGTCCTGGGTTTGCTGCTGGTCTTCGCCGTGGAAAACTGGCATTACCCCAATCCTCCCCTCAGGCTGCTGCGCCTGGAAATCCCGCCTTTGCCCCAATCTTTGATTATTTACACCTGTCTGGTCATCGGTTTTCTGGCCGGCTGGTTCAGCCATGTCCTCAGGATCAAGCGGGAGTTGCGGGAAGCCGAGGCCGAGGCGGAGAAACTCGCCTCGGCCGAATCTCCGGCGGAGTGACGCCGGCCCACCTCGCCGGCTGCGGCGCACCGGTGTTGCGCCCGCGCCCTGCGCCGGCATGAACCCCAGCCGGCCGGCTCATATCTTGGGACCCCGGGGCCCGGTGTGGTCCCCGGAGTCCTTTCACCGGCGCCTCAGGTTACCGCTTTTTGGCAAAATGGGAGGGTTTTGATCAAGGGAAAAGTTTGTTTGCAGAGATATTCGTGCTATCATGCTGCCGGTTCGTTGAGCAGGCTCCCATAACAGAGTTGTGGGGATTTTCCCCCGACCGGGAAGTTGTCCGAGACCCAGGGTGAACTGATCCATCAACCCCGTTTGACCGTTCGATGCGGGGAATACCTTCCGGAAAATAATCATCATGATCTGGTCGAAGGGGGGAGAGGATTCTATGAAATTCTACGAGATTGAACGGATCAAAAAATCCTGGGACTCCCCGCCGGGGCCGGCAACAGAGAAATCGAAGCCCGCCTTGCCGAACTCATTGAAAAGGAGGAGGAGCTGAAGGCCCTGAAAAATCAGCCGTCGGCCCCGGAAAAAAAGGGTTGGCGATGGTGGAAGTAGTCCGGCGCGTTTGCCGCCGGCAGTTAAAAAACTGATCAGTCGCGCACGGAACGTTGACTCACCCTAACCATGAAAAGGGTTTGCCGGGGGGAAGGAAGGGGTTTGTGGCCTCCGGCCCCCTTCCCCACGACAGTCTTTTCATGACACAACTTGCCGGGCGAGCAGGGCCAGGGTGCCCGTAACGGGGCATTCCCTGGAGGTAAAACCATCTCCAGAGAAGGACGGCATGGGTAGCAAGCAGATTATCGGCATCGTCGCGGGCGCGTTGGCGGGGTTTCTCATCGGCTATCTTGGCCGTTGCGCGGGAGGCACCGCCTGAAGACTCGCCTCCAATCCCTGGTCAGGGATGGTCATCGGCGCGCTGGTGGGCTACCTGCTGACCCGTCAGTAGACGGGAATGTTTATGAAACAGCAGGGGGGTGGCGGCGGGCAGAGCCCCCCCCCGCCTTTTTTTTCTGGAAGCTGACAGCCGGGCTCTGCCGGCGAATTTTTCCCGCGTAAATCCTGCCCCTGGGCCGGCTGGCGAAGGCGGCTTGGAGCCTTCCGTCAGCCGGGCAGCGGCTCAGAACGATCTTTGGGCGCCATCCCGAAATACTCGCCAGGTGGGCTTAATGAGGCACCGGCTCCTGCGGCCGGACCTGATGGGCCGGATCCTCGGCATAAGGGCAGGAAAAGTCGTTTTCTTTGGACACAAAGAAGAGGCACATCAGCATAATCCCCATGGTTGAGCCCAGCAAGAGGCCCAGGAAAAACATGATCCAGGCCATACCATCTCCTCCTCTCGGGTTTATCGGCTGTAATCCCCCCAAGGTTTAAGAATCGGCGCAGAAATTTTCCGACCACTACCCCCGCCTCCCCCTCCGGCCTCTTCCGACCTCCGGCGAGGCTGCGGCCCCGCGCACCCCGGCGGGCGATCCGGTTGCCGATTAAGAGCTCGGGAACCGGAAGAGATTTTACCTGCCTACCTCTCCATATTTTTCACCATATCCATAATCTTCTCCCCCGTAATTACCGATAAACCTGTCATCCCTGCATGTGATTCTTATAGTTGCGTGCACTGCTAACTATATTTCTGTTGAGTTTTACATTTTTTATTAAGGCAATTTAACATCCATGGCTTTTATTTAAATAAATATTTAAAGAAAGGCAGGATGCTTTATGTCGAAAAGGATTTCGTTGCTGTGGTGTTTAACGTTCTGTTGTCTGGTTAGCGCTCCTCTTTCCACCCCGGCCGCCGACCTGGAGCGGCACCCCATGGTCCGGGAACTGGCCCAGGCGGGGTTTTCCATTGTGCGGACAGGGGAAGAATACCAGGCGCCCTTTGTGGAGATCGCCGCCCCTCCGGGGTTGGCCATTTACACCCTGTGCCGGCGGGTACCCAGCCTGAACGCCCGCTTTTTCGAAGCCCGGGACAAAATCGCCGCCTTCAACAACCTCAATCCCTTTTTTGTGCGGCACGACGAAGGCCGGCCCCACCACTTCCGGCTCCCGACGATCAAGATTCCCCTGGATTTTACTCGGGACCCCGTCATTTTCCCGGCATACCAGGAGGGACTGGCCGCCTATCCCCAATATCTCCTCATCGATATCGGCAAGTGCTATCTGGCGCTCTATGAGCGGGGCGTCCTGGTCAGGGTCTATCCCATTTCCCCGGGGGCCCTGAATCACGGCAACCGCAGCCGCACCCCCCTGGTGCGCTTCACCATTCAGTCCAAGGCGGAGCACAAGTGGTCCAGCATCTACGACGCCTGGATGCCCTATTCCCTGCAGGTGCACGGGCCCTACTTCATCCATGGGGGCGTCCTCCCCGGGGAGCCGGACTCCAAAGGGTGCATCCGCATGTTCACCGACCACGCCCGGGAATTGTTTAATCTGGTGGAGGTGGGCACTCACGGCCGGATCGTCCGTTCCGGGCCGGTCGCCCCGCCGCCCGGGGGGACCCACCTGGCCGGTTCCCGTTGAACGGCCGATCAGGGGGACACGAGGGGGCGCGCCGAACCAGAGGTGGAGCCGCCTCGGAGGGGGCGGTCCGCCTCACCAAACCCCGGAGGCGGGCTCCCGGCCCCCAATAAAGGGGGTTGGAAGGGGGGTGGGGGGGGAGGGCGGGGGAACCGTGTTCCCCCGTTCCTCCCCCCACAGAAGCTTTTCCTGCTTTACGGGAGGGCCGGCGGCCCATGAGGAGCTGTTTCCGGAGAGGCGAGTCAATACCGTTGTAACCCCCCCGGAACCATGATACTGTGTCGCCAGGTTGCGGCGACACCCTCCTGGGTTGCGGTGTTCCCGCCCCAACGTTTCGGCGCCGCGGCGCCTGAGCCTGCGGCTCTCTCCCAAAGGACGAAAGGCAGCGTCTGAGGGGAGGGCCGGGGGAGCGGCAGTTCCCGTGACGCAGGTGTCCCGCCTGGGGGAACCTTCCCCACGAAAATCTCTTCTAGACAAAGGTCGTCCCCGCGAGGCATTCCATGAACCGCGTGGTCGGGGAGTTCGGGCTCATTGAGAATCTGGCCCGCCTGTTCGGTCCGACGCCGGCAGAGGTGGCGCTGGGGATCGGCGATGACGGCGCCGCCCTGGCGGCGGGCGGGGACCGGCTGCTGGTTCTGACCATGGACACCCTGGTGGAGGGGGTTCACTTCGATCTCGCTTATATCTCTCTGGCGCAGTTGGGCCGCAAGAGCCTGGCGGTCAACGTGAGCGATATCGCCGCCATGGGGGGCGAGCCGGCCTATGCGCTCCTGTCCCTGGGATGGCCGCCGGCCCGGAAGCTGGAGGAGGCCCTGGAGTTCGGAGAGGGGCTGGCGGCGGCGGGCCGGGAGTTCGGGGTGGCGGTGATCGGCGGCGACACGGTGGCTTCGCCCCAGGGCCTGACGGTGACCCTCACCGTGCTGGGCTGGGGCAAGCCCGGGGCGCTGCTGCGGCGCAACGGCGCCCGGCCTGGGGACCAGGTGTACGTCACCGGCCCCCTGGGGGAGTCGGCCGCGGGCCTGGAGGTGCTGCGCCGGGGGCTGACCCTCAACCCCGTGCTGGCGGCTCCCCTCATCGAGGCCCACCTCCATCCCCGGCCCCGGGTGGCGGCGGGCCGCCTCCTGGCCGATGAGGGGCTGGCCTCCGCCGCCATTGATTTATCGGACGGACTGGCCGGCGACCTGAACCACGTCTGCCGGGCCTCGGGAACGGGAGCCGTGGTGCTGGGGGCCACCGTGCCCATCACCGTGGGCGTGGCCGAAGTGGCCCGCCTGCTGGGCGCCGACCCTCTGACCCTGGCCCTGGAGGGCGGGGAGGACTATGAGCTGCTCTTCACTTCGCCGCCGGAGAGGGCCGGCCGTCTTTTCGAGGCCTTTTTCCGGGCCGGCCTGAGCCCGCCGGTGCTCATCGGGGAAATCACCGCGGGCAGCGGCGTCACGCTCCGCACCTCCCAGGGCGACCGGGAGATTTCCGGAGGGGGCTTCGACCATTTCCGAGCGCACCGCCGGCAGGCATAAGATCAGGGGGGCACCGTTTCAGGGTCTCGGTGAAAAAATGCCTTCCAGCTTTGATGTTTCGGCCCTGAGAGAAAAGGAGGCGCAGATCAAAAAGGTCTCCGGACCTGTAATAGCCTTCGTCTCAGGCTCCCTCCCCCTTGATGGGGGAGGGCTGGGGTGGGGGTGGCTAAATTATTAGTGATGACAAGGAGGCGCCT
>VGSQ01000116.1 GCA_016874975.1 Deltaproteobacteria bacterium | reverse complement strand
TTCTCCGGCGTACACCGCCGGGGTCTGCCAGCCCGGCCCCACGGCTCTGGCGTTCGACGGCGGCGGGGCCCATGCGCATCATACGCCCGGCACGGACTTCCTGTTGTGGAGCGGGGATTTCACCCTCGAGATGGTGGCCAAATTCAGCGCCTTGACCGGCGCCCAGGCCCTCATGGGGGTGTGGCAGGCCGCGGGCGACCAGCGCTCCTGGGTCCTGTACCGGGACGGGCAGAGCCTGGCCCTGGCTTATTCCACCAATGGGGCCAACAGTGTGTCGGCGACCGGCGGGGCGGCCATCACCCTGCCCGACACCTATTATCATCTTGTCGCGGTGCGCTCGGGGAGCACCCTGGCCTTTTACGTCAACGGCCAGCCGGCGGGGAGCGCAAGCATAGGCAGCTCGGCCTTATTCGCCGCTACTGCTTCGTTTCGCCTGGGCGCGGCGGAAGGAGGGTGGCCGGGAGCCCTGGCCGGCGCCGTAGACTATGCCGCGGTGCACCGGGGCCGTGCCATGTCCGCCGCGGAAATCGCCTCCCGCTGGCGCATCATCCAGGGGCTGGAAAACGGCAGCGACTACCCCGAAGTGGGTTCGGCCCTGGGGCAGTATTGGGCCTTCTACCGACTGGCCCAATACTATTTCGCCACCAACGACCCCGGGGCCTGTGAGATTCTGGAGCACTGGCTCGCCTGGCTGGACGCGGTGGGGGCCCCGGACGGCCTCGGCTGGAAATTCCCGGTCTGGTTTTCCGACTACGGCTTCACCTACGGCGCCTATGACCCCGGCGCGGCCGCCTCCCTGGCCCTGGGTTGCCTGTATGTCCATCTCCGGAACGGCCACGCCGGGGCCGCCGTCTGGGCCCGGCGCATCCTGGACGACCTGCGCCAGAACCGTGAGAGCGCCACCTTCGGGGGCGGCTACCGGAGCGACCACCACTACGCCTGGCTCAACGCCCTGGTCATGCAGGCCTTCGGACTGGCGGTGCAGGGGAGGAGCGGCCAGGCCTTTCCCTTCCCCGCCACCCCCGATGACGCGGCCCATTTCCAGGGTCTCCTCGCCTGGCTCTTCGCCCATGCCGGGGACGTGAAGCCCAACCTGCTGAACGCCGACCTCATTCCCTTCACGTATCTGGAGGCCGTGGACGTCTGGGACTACGCCCCGGACTACGTCTTCATGCGGCAGATGGGGTCCCTGGAGGCGTTGGTGCTGATGCTGGGCGTGGCCCTGGAACAGGCCCGGGCCGACGGCGACTGGGTCTGGTTCCACCGCCTGCTCGCCTTCATCCTGACGGACAACCTGGTGCGCCTGGGGGAGGACCGGATCCGCAGCCTCACCAACAACGTCAATTTTGCGGGCATCGTCAACCGGGTGCGCCTGCGGTATGCCGACTATGACCAGGACAATGCCCGGTACGCCGAGGCCGTGGACCAGCAGGCGCTCCAGGCCTGGGGGGAGCGGGCCCTGGACCTGGACTGCCGCTACGGCGCCCCGGTGATCCTGGAAAACCCGGACCTGGCCCAACTGCTGGCCGACCGGCTGCTGCAGCGCCTGGCCTCTCCCTGGGACCACCTCTCCCTGGACACCTGGCTGGAGGGGGCCCGGGTGGAGGTGGGGGACAGCGTGGCGGTGACCTCGGCCTTTCATGGGTTGGAGGCCGAGGAATACGCCGTCTTCGGCAAGACCGTGGACCTGGGCGGGCGCCGGGTGCGCCTGGAGTTGGGGCGGCCCCTCAACCGGCCCTGGGCCCTGGCCGTGGACGCGGCCGGGACTGATTATGACAACTACGCCATCGACCAGGCCAGCCCGTATGACGCCAACTGGAACTCCCGGGCCTACGCGGGGTAGGCAGGTGTCAGGTGTCAGGTGTCAGGTGTCAGGTGTCAGGTGCCAGGTGCCAGGTGCCAGGGGTTAGGGGTTAGGGGTTAGGGGTTAGGGGTTAGGGGTTAGGGGTTAGGGGTTAGGTTTTGCGTTTTGGGTTTTGGGTTTTGGGTGGGGGGAGGTGGGTGCCGGGCGGTTATCCCGTAGGGTGCGTCTTACGCACCATTGCCGGGGCGTGCGGCGGGCAGTTTTCCCGTAGGGTGCGCACTGCGCACCATTGCCGGGGGCCGGCGGCGGGCAGGGACGCCCGCTCCACCGGCCTTTTCATGAGTTATGGGTGGCCCGCCCTCGTTCCCAAGCTCCTGCTTGGGAACGCCAATTTCCGCCCAAGCTCTGCTTGGGCACCTTAGTACTTAATTGCATAAGTTCGCGAATTATTCGAGAAGCGGTTTTATTCCCCCCTTTTCCAAAGGGGGACTTTCTGCCCTCTTGATTTCGGATGAGGCTTTTTTCCGGCCAACGCTGATTTTCGCAATCAAGCTTTAGGCAACGGCGCCCCGGCCAAGCAGAGCTTGGCGGGCAAGGTGGTTCCCAAGCAGGAGCTTGGGAACCAGAAGAAAGATCGTTAGGGCGGACCTGCGTGCCCGCCGCCTTTGGTGGCACATCCCGGCCTGGAGGCCGGAACCAAACCGAAAAATGATCCAATTACTTTGCCAAATCAATAAGATACAGATAAAATCTTGTTGAAAAAACCAGAAACTCAAATTCAGTAGCACAGGCTTCCAGCCTGTGCGCTGCACCGGCAAGATGCCGGTGCCACCAAGAACTTTCCATAACAGCGAGGTGGTGTTATGTCCCTGATTTATCTTCCCCAATCCAAGTGGGGCACCGGCACCGGCCGGCAGGTCATTCTCAAGGGCGACTTCGAGAAGATCGAGCGGGCCTTGGTGGAGAGTTTCGAGCTGACCCAGGCGCCCTCCCTGGAATACGTGAGCGCCTCCCAGGTGCGGGCGCCGGCCACGGCGGACGCCCGGGCCCGGGTCATGCTCCTGGGTTTTCCCTCTCCCCTGGGCCGGGGGCTGTGGGTGGACGGCGATCTGGCCGACGGGCGCTACCGGGAGAACGCCGCCACCGCGAGCCTGGACCTGGTGGTGGCCGGCAGCCTGTGGGGCACCGAAAAGGCCAACCAGTGGTACGGCGTCTACGCCCTGGCGGGGGCGGCGGACACCACCTTCAGCCTCAAGGCCATGCCGGTGATGCGGGTCTCCTCCCAGAGCACCCAGGTCATCACCCTGCGCAATAACGCCAACAGCGCGGACATCGGCTACGGCTTCACCGTCAATGAACTGGTGGACGCCAAAATCCTGGTGCTCACCGGGGCCTCCCGGGGCCTCATCCGGCCCATCACCGCCAACAACGGCGACAACGGCGCGGGCGGCGCCATCACCTACGGCGGCAGCGCCTTGACTCTGGCCCAGGGGGACTGGTTCGTGGTGCTGCCGAAGACCAACTTCCGCCACCTGGGCATGGTGCTGAACGACGCCGCGGGCGACCTGGTCCCCTTCTGGCAGGGCGGCCGCGCCTTCGCCTACCGCACTTCCCGGGAGCTGGTCTCCGGGGCCGTCAACGGTTACACCCTCTTTGACCTGGCCCTGGCCGCGCCCCCCACCGCCCGCCTGGTGGAGGGGTACGCCGCGGCCACCGGCGGCGCGGACGTGAAGTGCGCCATCTCCTACGACGGGGCCAACCCCGCGGTCATTCTCCATGCCGCCCCGCCGGGGGCGGCCTTCCAGGGGGTGAGGGGCGCGGCGCCCTTCCGCTGCCGGACCCTGGAGAGCCACAAGCTCTACCTCAACAACGAAAACACGGCCAACCAGGTGGTGCGGCTGCTGGGCTGGGAGGAGTGAGGCGTGGGTGAGGAAGGGGGCCGGGGGCGAACGGAAAGTTCCCCCAAGCCCTGCTTGGGTGCCTTAGCCCCTACGCCTTGGCCCCGCCTTAGGTAGCGGTCTTCCAGCCAAGCAGAGCTTGGTCGCCAGAAAAAAGCTGACACCATGCGTTGACTAATTTTTCACCCTTTTGGAGTGAGCCGCAGGCTCAGGGGGAACTGTCTTGAAACGTGCCTGGCCCAATCTGGGCCGCCCCCAATGATGAAAATGTTTGGCCGGAGCGCAGGCTGAAGCCTGCGGCTGCAAGAAAACCACAGCTCGGTTCTCCGGTCTTTCCGCATCGAAGAGGAAGACTTCAGGCTTTTCTCCATCCCCAGGAGTGCGAATCTTTAAACCGGCTCCCACCTTACCGCCCAGTCGATGACGCGGTTTGGGGTCTACAGCAGGAATCGGGGCTCCGGGAGGAGGCGCGGCCCTTTCCCGTCGCACGTCTTACTCCCGTTGTTGGCGCAGGGCGCCCGTCCCCAGGTGTCCGCACAGGCTGGACGCCTCCGGCTCCGGAGCCGCCGCCCCCCAGCCCCCGCCGCCGGGGGTGCGCACGGAGAGGCGGCTCCCCGCCGGGAGAGTGAGGTTGATCTTGCCGGGGAGGGTGTTTCCCCGGCCATCCGGGAGGATGAGCAGATTTTCCCCCGGTGCGCCGGAGCCGCCCCCGGCCAGGCCGTAAGGTCCATGACGACGGCGCTCGGTCAGCAGGCTGACGCTGACGTCGGTGAGGAAATGGAAGTCCCGCACCAGACCCCGGCCGCCGCGGTGGCGGCCGGCGCCGCCCGATGCCTCCCGGAGGGCGTAGCGCTCCACCAGCACCGGGAAATCGTGCTCCAGGACTTCCACCGGCGTGTTGCGGGTGTTGGTCATGTGGGTGTGCACGCCGTCCGCTCCCGGACCGGCGGGGCCGCCCCCGGCGCCCCCGGCCACGGTTTCGTAATAAGTGAAATCGGACCCCCGCCGGGGGTCCCGCCCGCCGAAGGCCAGATTGTTCATGGTGCCCTGGCTGGCCGCGGGGATGCGCTGCGGCAGAGCACGGGCCAGGGCCCCCAGGATCACATCCACCAGGCGCTGGGAAGTTTCCACGTTGCCCGCCGCCACCGGGGCGGGATAGCAGGGCTGCAGCAGACTCCCCGGCCGGGTGAGCACGGTCAGGGGGCGGAAGCATCCCTGGTTGATGGGGTAGTCGTCGCCCAGCAGGGCCAGAAAGACATAGTAACAGGCCGCCTCCACCACCGCCGGGACCGCGTTGATCCCGCCTTCGGCCTGGTCCGCCGTTTCCCGGAAATCCAGGGCGGCCGCGGTCCCCGCCACGGTCAGGGCCAGCCGGACGGGCAGGTCCCGGTGGCCCCAGCCGTCATCGTCCAGGCAGTCCTGGAAACGATAGACGCCGTCCGGGATTTCCCGCAGCACCTCCCGCATGGCCGCCTCGGCGTAGTACAGGACCGCGGCGGCCATGTCCGCCAATTTTCCGGCGCCGTAGCGGTGAACCAGCTCTTTCAGCCGCTCCCCGCCCCGGCGCAGGGCGGCCAGTTGGGCCGCCAAATCCCCCTGCCGCTCCCCGGGAACCCGCACCCGGGCCAGAAAATCCTCGAGAAATGCGGTGTTTTCCAAGCCGTCCCGGAAAAGATAGGTGGGCCCGATGACCACTCCCTCGTCGCGCAGGTCCCGGGCCAGGGGCATGGAGCCGGGGGCCGAGCCTCCCACGTCGGCGTGGTGGGCCCGGTTGACCAGGTAAAAGAGCAGGTTTCCCCCGGCGAAGAAGGGAGCGATGACGGTGAGGTCGGGGAGATGGGTGCCGCCGCAGTAAGGGTCGTTGAGCAGGAGCACGTCCCCCGGTCCCAGGGGGTGGCGGGCCAGCACCGCGGCCAGGGTGTGGGGCAGCGCCCCCAGATGCACCGGGATGTGGGCCGCCTGGGCCAACAGCTCGCCCCCGGCGGTGCACACCGCACAGGAATAATCCCGGCGTTCCTTGATGTTGGGAGAGAAGGCGCTCCGGCCCAGGACGATGCCCATCTCTTCGGCCACCGCGGTAAAGAGCTTGTGAAAAACGGTCAACTCCAGAGCCAGGGACATGAAGACACCTCGAGGATGTGTTGGGGGAAGGGCCGGGGACCTTAGACCCCTCCCCCGGCTTCATTATAATGAAGCCTCTTCAGACAGCCAAGGCAGGAGGCGCCAAAGTTGCTGGCAAAGGGGCGGTCTTGTGGTATAAGGGGAGCATCTCGGGGGCCAGGATTGAGCAACTTTCCTGCTGAGTTGAGCGGCAATGGTGCGTGAGACGCACCCTACGGAACATCTTTTCAAGAGAGTTACTCATGAGCCTCCGGCTCACCCATAAATTATGAAAAGTTAAGCATCCTTATGGTGCGCAGTGCGCACCCTACAAAAAACTTTTCGAAGCAGTTACTCATGAGCCTGGGGCTCACCCGCAAAGCATGAAAAGTTCGGTAGGGTGGGCCTCTGTATCAACCACAACCAATTGATAATACATCACAAAACGCACCATACACAAAACTTTTCGAAGCAGTTACTCATGAGCCTGGGGCTCACCCGCAAAGCATGAAAAGTTCGGCAGGGCGGGCGTCCCTGGCCGCCGCCAGCCCCCGGGCATGGTGCGCGGTGCGCACCCTACAGAACTTGGAGGCTGAGCGTGAGAAAAATTTCTCGCAAAGGCGCAAAGGGCGCAAAGAGAAGGTCACTGACTTTTCAGGACAGAGGATGGCGGGCATGTCCAGGATCAGGATCGGCTATGTGGGCACCGACGGGCGCAGTTTTCTGGCGGCCCTGGAGACCAGCCGGGCCACCAGTGAATTCCACCCCGGCGATTACCAGGGCGTGGTGGTGCGGGGCACCCCGGCCATGCCCCCCTTCGCCCGGAAGATGGGATGGCCCGTGGAGTTCGTGCCGGTGGCGGACAACAGCGTGGAGGCTTACGGCGAGGCCCTGGTCCGGGCTTTCCGGGAGGGGACCTTGGACCTGGCCCTGGTCATGCCCGAGGGGCTCATCTTCCAGGGGCTGGTGGACCGGGTGGCCGAGGCCGGTTTCGGAAGCCGCATCATCGGCCTGGATGAGCGGGGCGCCTTTCTGGAGGCGGACAAGCTGGCCTGCAAACAGCTTTGCCGGGAGGCGGGCATCCCCGTGGCCCCGTCCTGGTGTGAGGTGGACGCCCGGGACTATCGGGCGGTGCTGGCCGCGGCCCTGGCCTACCTGCACGACCACGGCGGCGCGGTGCTCAAATACCCGTACAGCGCCGGGGGCAAAGGGGCTCGCCTCATCCTCAACGCCTGGGAGGTGCGGGAGGTCTATGAGACGCTGATAGCCGATTATAAGCAGGACTACAGTCAACGGCACGGCAAAAAGGGCCCCTGGCCCCTGCTGGTGGAGGCCCGCATGTCCGGGGTGGAGATCAGCTTCACCATCCTGGTGGAGCCGCAGGGCCATTTTCAGATTCTCCCCACGGCCATGGACTACCCGGAACGCTTCCCCGGCCCGCCGGGCCTCAACAACCCCATCACCGGGGGTATGGGTTCCATCTCTCCCCACCCTTTTGAGTCGCCGGAACTGCTGGAGATGGCGGCGACCAGCATCGCCCGGCCCCTGGTGCAGGCCATGGCGCAGCGGGGCATCCTGCGGCCCTGCGTCCTGTATCCGGGCTGTTTTGTGTCTTTCGACGCTGCCTGGCGCCCCACCGCCATCCGGGTCTGCGAGATCAACATCCGCCCCGGGGAGCCGGAGTTCCAGCCGGTGGTGAAACGCCTGCGCAACCTGGGGGCCCTTATTCAGGCCATGGCGGCGTCCCGCCTCCACGAAGTGGCCCCGGAGGTGCGGGCCGACCAGGTTTCCCTGTGCCTGGCACTGGTCACCGGCCCCGGCGGCCCCAAGCAGCAGAAGGGCTACCCCTGGTCCCTCACCAAGGGGGAGGTCCTGGAAATGGACTTCGATTATCTGGACAAAAAAAATATCACCCTGGTGCCTTCGGCCATGGACTGCACCGAGGACGGGGTGTTCAAGTCGGACGGCTCCCGGGTGGCCTTCCTGGTGGCCAACGCCACGGTGAAGGCGGGCCAGAAGCGGGGCGCGGCGGCGGAGGTGTTGCGGCAGCGCCTTCTCACCGCCTTCGATCTGGGCAAGGTGCGGGTCATCCCTCGGGAAAACGAAGCGGGCAACCGCCTGGACCTGCGCCGGGACGTGGGCGCCCACTTCGCCGTGGCCGAAGCTTTGCTGCCGTGAAGGCAGGTGTCAGGCGCCAGGCGCCGGGCAAACTTTTACGTCCGGGGTCTGCTCCTGGACGGGGAAGGGGAATTCATTGAGGCCATGGCCGACCGGATGCCGGAGGGCAACCTCCAGGCCCTGCAGCAACCTATAGATCAGAGTCCCAGCGATTTTAGGCCGTGCGGAGGAGGCGGCAGAGCGGTCGGCCCGGGAACCGATCCTTGCCTGCGCCTGGATCGTTGGCGATACGGGGTTTCCCCAAAAAGGCCACAAGTCGGTTAAAGGTGGCGCGTCAATGCTCCGGCACTACGGCTAAGGTGGCCGATTGCCAGCTGATTCTCATCCGGAAACTCCCCCTCCCCTGGTGCTGAGCATTACCAACAAGTGTGGGGGAAGGGATGAGGAGCAGCAAACCCCTCGTTCCCAAGCTCCTGCTTGGGGACGCGCCTGTGCCCCCGAAGCTCCTGCTTCGGACAACAACGCGCCAGGAAATGTGGCCGCAGGGTTCAGCCTGCGCACCATTCCTTTCATTTTACCTGGTTCGCCCGGCGTAGCCTGAAGGCTGCGGCTAGAAGAACGTAAAGATTTGTGGGTAATGCTCAGCCCCTGGTGGGAGGGGGTTGGGGGGCTGGGGTGAGGGTTTGGGGAGCCGCCCCCGCCTTCCCCCAGCAAACCTTCGAGGTTTGGGGTAGGTCCAAGGCCCAGGCGCGACTGCCGGGTGACTTTCCTTCGTCATCTTAAAAAGAAATCAATTTCAGTCACTTGTGGCGAAGCAGAGCCTGCCGGGCAAGGGGGTTCCCAGGCGGAAGTTTGGGAACCAGTTTTGCCGGCCATCTTTTGTCGTCATAACCTGGCGAATTGTTCGGGTGGAACCACTAGGGCTTCCCCAGAGGTCCCGAAGGGCCTTTGGGTCCCTTGGGCCCTTTGGGGCTGTGGGGCGGGGGGGTCTCCGGCTGGCCTCCCTGCAGGCCCGATTGGTCGGCGGCCGCCTCAGGCCCGGGCTTGGTTTTGGAACGGCTACCCTTGGGAGCCCAGGTCTGCATTTCGGACCCGGAGGGGTTGCTTTGCAGGCCTCTCCAGCCTTGTTTGGCCGACCCCTGCGGGGGCTTCCCCTTATTTTTCCCCCAGCCGAAGGGCGAGGTCTTCGGGTGGAAGGTCCCCGGCGTCCCCGGCTCATCCTCGATGTCCCGGGTGGCGCCGGTGCTCCCGGTCTCGCCGGTGATGCCGCCCGTGGTCCCCGTGCCCTTGGTCTGACCGAAAAGCAACCCGTGGCCCGGCCAAACCAGCAGGCCCGCCAACAGGCCTCCCCACAGCGCCGCCCACCATCGTCTGCGGTGCATGATGTCACCCCTTCGTTTTTATTATCTCACAATCAGAGCCTTGCCGCAACTGATGCACTTTCCAGTGAAAAATTGCGGGAGCGGACTTCGCTACCCGCCGCCAGCGCCGGGGGCCCCACCGGAGAAGAGGACTCTGCTGCCCCTGGACTCAGGGGAATCACGCGCCGATAACGAAACCGCCATGAATTTCCCAGCGAATTAACCATACAACGTCAATAATAGCTTGGCAAGAGTAAACTATTAGCGCAATATGGCCCAAAATCGACAGAGGAGGGCTGGTCATGCTGCCTGAATGTCGCACTTACGGAGGAGAATATCCTATTACGAAAATTAGCCTAGAAAAACGTGATGTCCAAGAATTTATGTAGCCTGGGATGACGCCAGGATGTTGAGGAAATATCACACCCTCCTCAAGGAAGACCTGGGGTATGCGGCCGGCGTCTTGATCTTTGATGAAACGGGATTTCCGAAAAAGGGGGAAGAGTCGGCGGGAGTGGCGCGCCAGTATTGCGGGATGGGCTTTTCCACTTTACTCATGTTGAATACGCTTGTAAAATATAGGCATGTCAGATGCCAATCGTCCAGATTTCCCCAAGAATTTGATGGAGTTTGAAGAACGATTTCATAGTGAAGAAGCGTGCCGAAACTATCTTTTTTCGCAGCGATGGCCGGAGGGATTTCGTTGTCCTCAATGTGGCCATGATCACGGATGGCTTAACAAACGATGGCTCATGGAATGTTCCAACTGTCACCAACAAACTTCTTTGACTGCGGGAACCATCATGCATGGCACCAGAAAACCGCTGCTTATTGCTACTGCGTTCAGTAGTCCAAAAGTCCTTTCATTTTCCCCCCTTTGCTAAAGGGGGGGTCAGGGGGGATTTGTCAGTATTTGTTAAGGGTTAATCAATAATTCCACGTAGTCGGATTATGTGGTTTCGCGCCATGTGGTGGGTCTGCACCCAGAAACCCGGAGTCAGCGCCGCAGGCTTGAAACGTATCTTGGGCTTGAAAAGCACACAAACTGCCTGGACCTGGCTCCATAAACTGAGAAGAGCAATGATTCGAGCCGGAAGAGAGAAGCTCTGCGGTAGAGTTCAGATTGACGACGCTTTTATAGGCGGCGAAGAGCCGGAGGTTGCAGGGAGACAGAGTCTGAAAAAGGCCCGTATTGCCGCGGCCGTGGAGATCAAAGAAGCCGGGCGAGGGCTTGGA
>VGSQ01000115.1 GCA_016874975.1 Deltaproteobacteria bacterium | reverse complement strand
GGCCGGGATCGACAGGGAGTGCCCGGGAAAATTGAGACCGGCATGGGAGCGCACCACCCCTCCCCCCTTTACCCGGCAGGTGAGGGTCTGGGGCCCCTTCGCCTCCACGTGGAGCTCAATCCCGCCGTCGGCCAGGAGCACCGTGGCCCCCACCGGCGTTTCGGCGATGATTTCCGGGTAGGACACGGAGGCGAGGTCCGGCCCCCCCGGATGGGGGACGGAGGTTAGAGTGAACTCCTGTCCCCGCACCAACTCCACCTGGCCTTCAGGGAATTCGCCGACCCGTATTTTCGGACCGGCCAGGTCCTGGAGAATGGCCACCGGACGCTGGTGGACCTGCTCCAGGGCCCGCACCTGGCGGATCCGGCGGGCGTGGTCGTCGTGGGTGCCGTGGGAGAAGTTGAGGCGGGCCACGTCCATGCCGGCCAGAAACATCTCTTCCAGGACCGCTTCGGTGGTGGCCGGACCCAGGGTGCAAACAATTTTGGTGCGTCGCTTCCGCTTGTGACTTTGCATGGGGCTTACCTACGTATGGGTGGGGAAATTCTCCCCAATGGGAGTCAGAATTATGTCATGCATAACCATGCAGCGATCGTGCATTTGTATCATAACAAGGGGTTATTCCTCAGCACTATTATAATTTTTCGTATAAAATCCGTTAATCTTTTCAAACACTATTGCAATTTTTTCCAGGCATGATTATTGCATATATTGAAAAGCAAAGGGGGAAAAGTCATGCCTTTCTACGAATACCAATGTGTTGATTGCGGCGGCCAGGACCAAAGAGTGGCCGGGTTGGACGATCACACCGCCATCTGTATGAATTGCAACGGTCTCATGCTGCGGCTGAACGAAGACGTTTTCCAGCCTTACTTTGAAGAGGCTTACCCGGCCGCCCGGTTGGACAAAGCGTCCGGTTCCGACAGGTAAAAACCTTCAGCCAGAGCCCGGTCGGTCGGTCGGGGAAAAACCCACCTTCAGGCCACCGGTGTGCCAGAACTGTTTGGCGCCCGCCCTGGCAGATTTTCGGCGGCCGGCCCCATGGGCCTGCAACCTTTCGGCGCCGAAGCCGGAGCTGGCACCTGCGCCGTGACAAGCCCGGCCGGCTTGGCGCGACCATCTGCAGGTCGTCACGGACCGCCCGGCCCCTTCTCCTTCGCCGGATAGAGCAATCGGGCCGGGGCGGTCCCCTGCCCCGGCTTCCGCCGGCGTCCTCCCGTCTTCTCCTGCGGTTCCGGCCCCCCCCACATCATATCGTTTTTGTGTCCCGAGGAAAAGGACTGTGAGAAGGCGAAGGCCGACCGCGCCTAAATAAGAGAACCGGTCGGACGGGAATGGGAATTTTTCTCAGAATGAGAAGAGGCGAGGCCCGAGAGGGCTCTCGGGTGGCGCGGGGCGGCGGATCAGGCCGCTTCAGTTGAGCAGTCCGGGTCCCCCTGAATTGACCTCCAGGTAATCGTCGATGAACAGACCCACCAGTTCCCCCAGGCTGCCGAACAGGGCGGTCCAATCGGTTTCCCGGGCCTGGTTTTGCCTCACGTCGCCGATGGCTTCCCGGCACCAGACCATATTCAGAGAGTTGGCGCTTTGGTCGGCCAGGAGGTTGGCCGCCTTAACGAAGAAAACCTCCAGGCTGTAAAGGTGATGGGGCGGTTCGCCCGGGCCCCGGTCCACATGCAGCAGGATTCCCAGGCAGGGAAAGAGGGGGGTGGTCAGCAGATCCCGGCTGTTAAGGACGGTGATGCCCGCCAGGGAGAGCCTCTGCGTCACTTCCCGGCGCAACTGTTCCCGGCTGAGCCCCAGCCCTTCGACGTCGGGAGCGAGATGGGAAACCCAGACGTAGACTCCTTGGAGGTTGCGCAACGCCTCCGGGAGAAACTTTTCTTTGGGCGGCTCCATCTTCACCCTGATGTTCCTGGAACGTGCCATGACGGCCTCCCCGGCTACGCGTCTCTCCCCGCAGCCGTCTGCGGGCAGAGTTTTAGCAAGGCGGAACCTCCGGGGATGGCGTGATGTCCCCGGCAGCCGCAAAGGCTTCGGGATTGCCAAAGTTTTCAGGGGGAAATGTTCATGCCTTTAAGCGCCCCGGCCGGTCCGGGCGGGGGCGGACCCATCCCATGCCCATATTATGATGATGGAATAAAGGAGACAACCAGGAGAAGCCTGATTTTTATGGTCGGATTTCCTGAGCCGACGCCGCCGCTCCGGGGCGGAAAGTCGATTCGGCGGACTCCGGGGGCCCCGGCCGCGGGCGCGGGCGCCCTCAGATTTCCAGGGAGGTGAGGCCTTCCCGGATGGCGTACTTGGTGAGTTCGGCGATGCTGCGGATGCCCAGCTTGTTCATGATCTGCTGGCGGTGGGTCTCCACCGTCTTGACGCTGACGTGAATGGCTTCGGCGATCTGGCTGGTGCTTTTGCCCTCCGCCATGAGCTGCAGCACCTCCCGCTCCCGGCGGGTGAGCACCGAAAAAGCCGAGGACGCCTGTTGGGGGATGCCCCGGACATAGTCCTGGATGATGATTTCCGCCACCCCGGGGCTGAGGTAGGTCTTGTTGGCCAACACCAGGCGGATGGCCTGGGACAACTCCTCGAAGGCGCAGTCCTTCAGGAGATAACCCGAGGCGCCGGCCCGCATCATGTTCAGCACGAAGCGCCGGTCGGTGTGCATGGACAGGGCGATGACCTTGACGCCCGGATGTCGGGTCAGGATCTGGCGGGTGGCCTCAATGCCGTTCAGCTCCGGCATGTTCACATCCATAATGACCACCTGCGGGTGCATTTCCTCCACCAGACTCACGGTCTTGCGTCCGTCTTCGGCCTCGGCCACCACTTCCAGGTCCGGTTCTTTTTCGAGGAGGGTGCGCAGCCCCTGGCGGACAATCTGATGGTCGTCGGCAATGATGATCTTGATGCTCATGAAAACTCTCCGCAATACGGATTTGGGCTGCCTGGTCCTGGAAATTCGGTCATGGCGGGAAGGCCTCCCCTGGGTACGGACGCCGCCGCGGCCCTACCTCCCTTTGCGGCCCCTGAAGAACGCATAAGGCGGTTGGCGCGCGGAAACAACCGGGAGTGCCGGCCAGGTTCGTGAAGTCGGCCATTTGTCAAGTTATTCCCAAGTATTCCTCTCAAAGATATCTGGTTTTTTGGACTTGTCAACCGTTCTTCTCCGTGGGCGCCGATCCGGCGGGGCGCCCTCAGGTCCATTCATATCCGGCCAGGATCTCGAAGAGTCGCTTCTCCCGGCCCGCAAAGAAATGGTCGGTCTGGGGCACCACTTCCAACTCCGGGGAAGGATGTTCTCCCGGCCGGGGGTCGGCGGCCTGCCATTGCCGGATAAGTTCCCGGAGGTCGGCCAGGGGACACAGGGCGTCCTGGTCTCCGGCCACCACCAGCCTGACGCCGGGGACCCGGGTCAGAAAGCCCAGGTCCATGAAGGCGATGGGGGGGGAGATGAGGACGGCGCCGTCCGCCGCGAGCCCTCGCCACAGAGCCCGGGCCGTCACCGCCGCGCCGAAGGAATAGCCCACCAGCACATGGGGCCCGGGGACGCGCCCTTTCAGCCAGGCCAGTGCCTGAGCCACGTCATCGGCTTCCGCCAGGCCTTCGCCATAATGCCCGGTGCTCAGCCCCACCCCCCGGAAGTTGAAACGCAACGTGGCCCATCCCCTGAATTGAAAAGCCCGGGCCGCAATCCAAACCACATTATCGTCCAGATCGCCGCCATAAAGGGGATGGGGATGGGCAATGACCACCCCGCCCGGCCCCTGCCCGGCCTGATAGCGCCCTTCCAGACGAACCTCAACGCCGTCGATGCTTATGCTTTCTTCCATTGCCGCCCTCCTCTGCCTCCTGCTGGGAGGCCGCTCCGCGCCCTAACCCTCCAGCGGCTCCCCCCGGGCCAGGACGCCGTCGCCCCCCGTCAGCCGCACCCGGAGACGCCGGTTGCGCCAGGTGGGCGGGCCGGGCAGGAGAACCCGCAGATAGTTGCTGCTCAGGCCCTGCAGCCAGCCCCGGCGGCCGGACCCCCCCTCCACCAGGACGTCCGCCATCCCTCCCACCTGGTCCTGGATGAAGCGCTGCCGTTTGCGCTTCCCCAGTTCCCGGAGCCGGCTCGCCCGAGCCCGCACCTCCGCAGGCGGCAGGGGTTGGAGGGCCGCAGCCGGGGTGCCGGGCCGGGGCGAAAAGGGAAAAACGTGCAGGTAGGCCACCGGCAGGGCCTCCACCAGGGCCACGGTTTCCTCAAAGTGGGACCGCGTCTCGGTGGGAAACCCCACCAGCAGGTCCAGGCCGATGGCGGCCTGGGGAAAAACGCCCCGGATCTCCATGACCAGTTCCCGGAAGTCGGCGGGGGCATAAGGCCGGGCCATGTCCCTGAGCACCTCCGCAGAGCCGCTCTGGAGAGGCAGGTGGAAATGCCGACAAGCCCCGGGGAGTTCGGCCCAGGCCGCCAGCAGGTCCGCGGTCACCTCCTGGGGCTCCAGGGAGCTGAGACGCAGGCGGCCCGGCGGTGGACGGTCCGCCAGCCTCCGCAGCAGTCCGGCCAGGTCGGCGCCCTGGTCAGAGCCGTATTGGCCCAGGTCCACCCCGGTCAGCACCACCTCCCGGCACCCCTGCGACGCCAGGGCATGGAGATGCGCCGCCACCAGCTCGGGGGGGCCCAGACTGCGGGCCGGCCCCCGCACCTGGGGGACCACGCAATAGCTGCAGGAGTGGCTGCATCCGTCCTGGACCTTGAGGAAGGCCCGGGTGCGGCCAGAAAATGAAGTCGGGGGAATATCGGGCCAGGTCTGCCTCTGACCGCCGGCATGACCTTGCACCGCCACCACCTGGGCCAGGGAGCGGGTCTCCATGAGCCGGGGCAGGGATGCCTTATCGAAGTTCCCCACCACGCCCGCCACCCCGGGCAGGGCCGCCAGTTCCCCGGGGGCCCGCTGGGCATAACAGCCGGTGACCCACAGGGCCGCGCCGGGAGATTCCCGGGCCGCCCGGCGGATGGCCTGCCGGGCCTGCTGGTCCGCCCGCGCGGTGACCGTGCAGGTGTTCACCACTACCAGGTCCGGGGCCTCGCCGGGGCGAGTTTCCACCCATCCCCGGAGGCCCAACGCCAGGGCCAGGGCGGCGGTGTCGCACTGATTGACCTTGCACCCGAAGGTGACGAAACGACAGCGAGGCATGCAGTTCTCTTCCGGGGCTCTACAGGCGGCCCTCGATCCAGGCGCCGCCCAGGAGGCGGTCCCCATCAAAAAAAGCCACCGCCTGTCCCGGGGTGACCGCCCCTTGCGGGATGGCGAAGCGGACCAGGAGGCGGTCTGCCCCCGCGGGGATGACGGTGGCGGCGACGCCGGGATGGCGGTAGCGGATCACCGCGGTGGCCGTCCATTCCCCTGTGGGAGGAGCCGCCAGCCAGACGGCCTGTCGGGCCCAAAGCCCCGGCGCCAGGAGTTCTTCCCGGGAGCCCACCACCACCTGGTTGGCCGCGGGGAGGATTTCCAGGACATAATAGGGTTCCCGGGCAGGGAGGCCCAGACCCCGCCTTTGCCCCACCGTGTAGCAGTCCACCCCCCGGTGGCGCCCCAGGACCCGACCCCGGCGGTCCACAAAATCCCCGGGGACGCCCAGCCGGCGGCGGGTCCGCAGGAAATCGGTGTAGCGCCCTTCCCGCACGAAGCAGAGGTCCTGGCTTTCGGGGCAGGGAGAGAGGGAAGGCAGCGTGGGGTCCGCAAAACTCCGCCGCACCTCCGCCTTGGTCAGGTTCCCCAGGGGAAAGCGCAGATGGGGCAGGAGGCTCCGGGGCAGCCGCTGCAGAAAATAGGCCTGGTCCTTGCCCCGGTCCCGGCCCCGATAGACGGCGATCTCACCGTCCGGCAGGCGCTCCCGGCGGAGGTAGTGGCCGGTGGCCAGAAATTCCAGGCCCTGGGAGCGGACGAAATCCCACAGGACCCCGAACTTCACGGCTTCATTGCAGCGGACGCAGGGGTTGGGGGTTTCGCCCCGGGCGTAGGCCGCGGCGAAGTAGTCCAGCACCAGGCGGGCGAAAGCCTCCCGGGCCTCCAGCGTGAGCACGGGGATGCCCAGGGCCCGTCCCAACGCCTCCAAGCGCCCGCAAGGCGGCGCGGCCTCCCCCAGGCGGAGGTGCACCCCCACCACCTCCCATCCCTGTCGGGACAGAAGCAGGGCGGCCACGGCGCTGTCCACCCCGCCGCTCAGCGCCACGGCGATGCGCCCTTTGCCGCTCTTTATTTTCATTGCGTAAAAGCATCATTTGATAATGTTAAAGAACTGCTTAACTTATCCACCAATTAGATATAAATCTCCATAATTATTTAATCCAAAGCATTTTCTATTGTAGCTTTAAAGGCGATTTCTTGAGCGATGAACTCATCTTCCGGGGTTAATCCATAAATACCACTATGCGATGGATCATAAAGTTCACCTGTCGTATGTACTAAAAGCTTACGGCCGTTATTGAATCCTGCGGTCTTTATATCCAGGACATTTACAACGGCAAATCCCCCTGAGCGGGATGCTTTTCTTCCGCGATCTTCTACAGCCTTACGAACTTGGTCAAGTTGTTGCCTTCTGGTCCCCGTAAAGTGTTCAAGCCAGTCTACCGAGACGAATTCTTCGGGACCGGTGCCTGGAGGATAGTCCGCTCTCGGAAGGAAACTTTCGCCCTCTACCCTGCGCTTACCGTCAAAAGATTGGTAGATTTTTAAAGGTCCTATATAGCGGCTGGTGTGGTGTTCATTGGGAAGGGGTTGCGGATTCACGAAATCATCCAGACCGTTGCACCGAGGTTATTGGCTCGATCAAAAACATCTGACGCTGTCGACCATCCAGCCGTTCGTTCAATGCCGTCTGAACGTCTCTCATTAGGCACAAAGGCAAGATATCGGACATCACCAGATGGATAGAATTCTATCCAGAAAATTTGTTTTTCTGAACATTCCCATATCGCTTTCACATTTCCTCTATCTGTTACCACAATGCTTGGTTCCCGCAAGCCTATATGCCCCATAAGAAAAAGTAAGAACTGCTTTAATGAAAACGATGAAAGCGGCTGTTCATCAGATTCTAATTCTTTTTGGAATGATAAAATCTCCCCCAATCTGTAAGCCGTGTATTCGAACCCGGCAAGCCGCGCAATCGCGATAGCTTCTTTGATACCAAATTCCTCAAGCGATTCTAAAAATTCAATTTCGACCTGTGGGTTAAGAAGCAGTGTTTCTTGCCTTTGTCCTTCGCACGTTTCCTCTGGTATGGATAGTTTTTTTATTGCGGGGAGAATTTTATCAAATGAGGCTGCGGATGGCTCAGTCTTAAATCGTGCATCTCGAAACTGATTGAAAGCTTTAACTTTTCCCCTACGCTCACGCTGCGACCAGTAACCTGTAGAAACAGAATCGTATGCAGTTCCATCTTGTTCATGTATTGCTGTATTCCACATTTAATTATGTTCTCCAAGCAATATAGGAATAATTTGAACAAGGCACTTTTCCCTATTTTTCCATTCCTTCATGATGGTTTCAATTTGCTCCGGCGTGAAGGGTCCATCATAGTGATAGTTAGCGTTAATTATTACTGCAGGATAATATTCTCTGCCAGGAATTTTAGCTTTGCCGGGTGAGAAATTTAAGTTGCAAAGGGTGTCTTTCATCTTGAAAGAAAGCTTGACGGAGGACTGCATCGGTTTCGCTCCGCTTTCTTTCCAAGCCTCGGGTCTCACAAATCTATCTGTGATAAACATACCCGGTTCAGCCATCTCCGCGGAAATATGCCAGTTCAGCCCTACAGAGGTGTAAGAGACATGGGGGAGAACTTTTGCATAACGGACGGCAAAATTGTGAACATCGTAATTATCCTGGAATGAGGCGGCGCATTCTTTCCTAATCTCAAGCCGTTCCTGGTCCAGCAGGAAAACCACGCCTGCGGGATACCTCACGGTAGCAAATGCAGGAGTGGTCAATATCTCGTTAGCTTCCCAATCCGAGGAAACTATGTCATTTATCCTCAGAAAATCAGGATTTAATATGGATGGGTTATGAGACTTGGCGAGGATGACGACATTCACCCAGTGCAGGACCAAAGGCAGCATATGAGAAATGGTAACCTTATCAGAAAGTTAGTTCATTTATATTCATCTAGCTTCGGGCAAGATAAGCAAGGCCACCCGATTCGGGAAGACCCGATATGCAGACTTAATCGAATTATAATCCAAGCCTCAAAAAAATCAATGTCTCAATCTCTCCCGCCGGGTCAATCGGCAAACAATTTCAGCATCCTGGTCGCAATTGGTGCTGGCCATCTAGATTTTCCTGACATGCGCTGGGTAATTCGAAATTCTGCACATAAGAACCCGGTTACAGAATATTCCGGCCCCCTGTTTATTCTCCCACCCCTTTTGGTCCGGATTTGTTTAAAAATCTTAAAGTTGTGTTGAGCCCGGCATAAAACTGCTTTCCGATATTTAAGATATTGATTTTTTTACACATGTGCAAACCTAGTGGATTTTCCGGGGGTTCCATGTTTAGGGGGCTGAACAACGGGGGCCTTCACCCTTCGGGAGGAGAGGGTTCATCGAAACAAAGGCCGTCCCGGAACCACAGGGCCACGCCCCCCAGGCCGCGGGGGCCGGTGGGGGGGTCCAGGCGCACCACCTCCCCCCGGGCCTTGAGCAGAGGGGTGTCGTGGTGATGCAGCTGAGGCAGGGGCAAGGTGATGACCAGGTCCACCACTTGGCCGTAGTGGAAGGAGTTGGGAAAAGGGCAGAGGAGGCTCAGCCCCTCCAGTCCCAGGTCCCGGGTGACCGCCTCGCCTTCCAGGAGGTCTCCGGTGGCCCCGCACCTGGTCTGAAAAGCCACCGCAAGGGGGAGATAAAACCGTGCAAAGCGACGTCTTTCCTGGACTTCCACGGGCCTGCCTCCTTGCCGACGCCGACTGATGGGCGTTTCCTTCAGAGCAGCCCCGGCTTCCTGCCTCCACATGCAGTTCTCATGCCATCCGCAATGGGAGCGGGCTGAGTCGGGGGTGGCTGAGATAATCCTTGACGCCTGACCCTCTTTCCATTATCATTTCGAAAAAATTGACAAAATCACCCAGGACCGCCTGACCTGCATGAGCACCGTCGTCGCCATCATCAACCAGAAGGGAGGCACCGGCAAGACCACCACCGCCATCAATCTGAGCGCCGGGCTGGCCTATCAGGGTTACCGCACCCTGGTGGTGGACCTGGACCCCCAGGGCCACACCACCATCGGCCTGGGGGTGGAGCCCGACTCCTTCCAGGAATGCATGGCCGAGGTGCTGAGCGTGCCCCGCAAGCGCATTGCCGAGGTCATAGTCGCCACCTACATTCCGGGGCTCTATCTGGCCCCGTCCCACATCCGTCTGGCCCGGGCCGCGGAGCAGTGCTACACCCGGGTCTTCCGGGAAATGATCCTGGCCCAGTCCCTGGAGGGGCTGGAGTTCGACTTCGTGCTCATCGACTGCCCGCCGTCCCTGGGGGTGCTCACCACCAACTCCCTGTTCAGCTGCTCCTTCATTATCATCCCCTGCCAGATCTCCCGCTATTCCCTGGACGGTCTGGCGGACCTGCTCACCACCGTGGAAACCGTGAAAAACCTGAGCCCCGAAGAGCTATTCGAGCAGGACCTCTTCCGCATCCTGCTCACCACCTACGACCGGCGCAACCGGGTGACCAATGAGTACATTTTGGAGCAGCTCAAACCTTATCGGGATAAGACCTTCGCCACCTTCATCATGAAGAACGAAGCTTTGAATCAGGCGCAGATCGCCCAGAAAGCCATTTTCGACTACGACCCCAGGAGTTCCGGGGCCCATGATTACCGCCAGCTCACTACCGAGTTTCTGGAAATATGTCAAAGAAAAAACAACTTACCGGGAAAAAGACCAAGCTGGCAAAGCTTCCTCTAACCAAGGCGCTGACCCAGCAGATGGCGGAGGAGGGCTCCTGGGAGCCGGCGTCCGAGGCTGAGGCGCCGGCCGTGGAGAACTCCACCCGGCAGCTGCCCCTCTCCTGGGAGCGGGTGGAAGAGGGGGCGGCGGGACTTCTGGCCGCCACCTATCTCCTCCTCATCCAGGAACTCCAGGCTCTGAGGAGCGATTTCCCCTGGGCCACCGACCCGGTCGCCCCCTTTACCCCCGCCCCCCTGCCCGCCGAGCTGCCTTCCGCGCGTCGGCTCAAGCGGGCTTTGAGCCAGGTCCGGGACGACCTGACCGAGCTCTCCCGCCTCCTGGCCCTCTGACGAAGCCGGCGGTTCCACTTCCTGAGGAGGGGGCCCAGGGCCAGAGACGGCTGCGCCACGGAGGCCTCGCCCCTCCGGTTATCCTCCGGCAAACCCAGAGGTGTCCGGCACGATTTTTGCCTACAATCAATCTCTGACAAGGATATTGCCTTCCAGCCTTAATGTTTCGCCCCTGAGAGAAAAGGAGGCGCAGATCAAAAAGGCCTCCGGACATGGAATAGCCTTCATCTCCGGCTCCCTCCCCCTTGATGGGGGAGGGCTGGGGTGGGGGTGGCGACATTTTTCATAATGACGAGGAGTTGTCTGATTCCCCCCCTCCACCAACCCCCTCCCACCGTGGGCATTGGCGCTAACTTAAGCAAGCAGTGGGTATGCCAAGGGTAACCTGTTGAACAGTCAAGATAAATCCCCCCTTACCCCCCTTTGCCAAAGGGGGGAATGAGCAGTCGGTGACCCGAAGTCCCC
>VGSQ01000114.1 GCA_016874975.1 Deltaproteobacteria bacterium | reverse complement strand
AAAAGGTGAGAAGAAATTGCCAATCATCCGCATGTCTTGGAAAAATCAATTTTTTCATCGCCACCTCCTTGGGTGACGATTATAATAGCTTAACCATATTTTGCAAGCGCTTAAGTTAGCGCTTATGCCCATCAAGGGGGAGGGAGCCTGAGATGAAGGCTCTTCCATGTCCGGAGGCCTTTTTGATATGCCCCTCCTCTTCTCTCAGGGATGAAACATCAAGGCTGGAAGGCAATCTCCTGGTCAGTGATGCCTTGTCAGCAAATATCGTGCCGGACAGCCCTGGGTCGCCCTTTATCTCTAAAAAGATCTCTTCTGCGTTTTCTCCTTGGGGAAAAGGCTGCGGATGGCCTCCGCCAGGGTCTCCACGCCCATCAGGGTGAGGCCCTCGAAGTCGCCCAGGCGCTCCTTCTGGCGGCGGGCCAGGAGGGCTTTGGTAAAGCCCAGCTTGCGGCCCTCCTTGAGGCGCACCTCGGGCTGGCTCACGGCCCGGATCTCGCCGGTCAAGCCCACCTCCCCGAAGATCAGGGTGTCGCCGGGGACGGGGCGGTCGAGGTAGGAGGAGGCCACGGCCAGGGCCACGCCCAGGTCGGCCGCGGGTTCGGTGAGGCGCACGCCCCCGGCCACGTTGACAAAGAGGTCCTGGCCGCCCAGGCCGAAGCCCACCCGCTTTTCCAGCACCGCCACCAACAGCGACACCCGCCCCGGATCCACCCCCATGGCCTGGCGCCGGGGCAGGGCCAGCGAGGTGGGCGACGCCAGGGCCTGCACCTCCACCAGGATGGGCCGGGAGCCCTCCAGACTGGGCACCACCGCGGAGCCGGGCACGTCGAGAGAGCGCTCCGCCATGAACAGGGCCGAGGGGTTGGCCACCTCCACCATCCCCGCCTCCTGCATCTCAAAGACCCCCAGCTCCTGGGTGGGGCCGAAGCGGTTCTTCACCGTGCGCAGCAGGCGAAAGGCGTGGGAGCGGTCGCCTTCGAGGTACAACACCGTGTCCACCAGGTGCTCCAGCACCTTGGGCCCGGCTATCAAACCTTCCTTGGTGACATGGCCGATGATGAGGGTGGCCATGTTGAGCAGCTTGGCCTGCTGCACCAGCCGGAAGGCCGTCTCCCGCACCTGGGCCAGGGACCCGGGCGCGGCGGGCAGCGCCGCGGTGTACAGGGTCTGGATGGAGTCCAGGGCCAGGAAAGCGGGGCGCGCGGTCTCCACCATCTTGATGATGTTTTCGAGGCAGGTCTCGGTGGCCACCAGAAGGCCCGGGGCGGACAGCCCCAGCCGGTCGGCCCGCAGCTTAAGCTGGCCCTCGGACTCCTCGCCGGAGATGTAGAGCCCCACCTGGTCGGGCTGGCAGAGGCGGTCCAGGGCCTGGAGCACCAGGGTGGACTTGCCGATGCCCGGGTCGCCCCCCACCAGCACCACGGAGCCCTGCACCAGGCTCCCTCCCAGGGCCCGGTCGAACTCGCCCATGCCTGTGGGCCGGCGGATCTCCGGCGGCACGATGAGGCTCACCAGGGGCTGGGGCGCGCTCCTGAGCGGCGGGGCTGGGGCCTGCACCGGGGGGCCAGCCGGCAGATATTCCTCGGCCAGGGAATTCCAGGCGCTGCACTGGGGGCACCGCCCCAGCCACTTGCCCACCTGGTGCCCGCAACTCTGACAGGTAAAAACGGTCTTGCCGCTCCGGCTGGTCATGGAGGGTCCCCATGGTGTGGTTGTCGGAGGCGAGGGAGGGGAACGGAAAACCGGCCCTCTGCCTCAAGTTACCGGCTTCGAGTTTACTGCAAATGAACGTCCTTGCCAATGATGATATGGATAGGTGACAATGTGGTGGGAAGGCACGAGACCCACGGCCTCCTTCCCCTGGCTCGCCTTTACGTCCCATGGCTGCGAAAAATCTTCTGGAAAATCTCACCGCAGGCGCGGCCCGGTTGGCCGGGCACCCGGGTTTGCAAGTCCTCCTGGCCCTGGCCCACGATCGCCGCGTCCAGGTCTATCTGGTGGGGGGCACGGTGCGGGACCTGGCCCTGGGCCGGGCCTCTCCCGACCTGGACCTGGCCGTCCCGGCCCACACCCTGGAGCTGGCCCGGGAACTGGCCCGGGTCCTGGGGGGCGCCTTTGTGCTCCTGGACGAAGGGGAGCGCACCGCCCGGGTGGTGGCCGGGGAGCAGATCCTGGACCTGACCGAGTTCCGGGCCCCCACCCTGACCGGTGACTTGCAGGGCCGGGATTTCACCATCAACGCCCTGGCCCTGGACCTGGCCGAGGTGGTGGCCGGCGCCCCCCTCACGGTGCATGACCCCACGGGCGCCCTCCAGGATTTGGCCGCAGGCGTGATCCGCATGGTGGCCCCGGAAAACCTGGCCCAGGACCCCCTGCGCCTGCTCCGGGCCTACCGCTTCGCCGCCACCCTGGGTTTTGCCGTCACCCCGGAGACCACCGCGGCCGTCCGGCGCTTTGCCGGCGAATTTCCCCGGGTGGCCGGCGAGCGGGTGCATCATGAACTTTTTCTCCTGCTGGCCGCACCCGGGGCCGCCTCCGTACTGGCCGCCATGGACGAGGCCGGGCTGCTCTGCCGGGTCTTTCCGGAACTGCCGGACCTGAAGGGGGTGGAACAGAAGGGCTTTCACCATCTGGACGTCTTTCACCATTCTCTGGAGACGGTGCAGCAGCTGGAGGCGGTCCTGGCCGAGCCGGGGCGGTTCTTCCCGGATTCCGCCGCCGAGATCGCCGCCTACGCCGCCGCCCCGCCCCGCCCCGCCCTCCTCAAGCTGGCGGCCCTGTACCACGACGCGGGCAAACCTCTGGTGCGGGAGGAGCGCCCCCACCCCGAGCGCTACACTTTTTATCAGCACGAACGGGTGGGGGGCGAGATCTTCGCCGGGCTGGCCCAGCGGCTCCGCCTCAGTCAGGCCGAAGCCAAGGTGGTGGGACGCCTCATCGCCTGGCACATGCGCCCCTTTCTGCTGCTGCCCCTCTTTCGCCGGGGGGAGCTCACGGTGCGGGCCCTGGGCCGCCTGGTCAAGGCCGCCGGGGCCGATCTGGCCGGGGGCTTCGCCTTGGCCATGGCCGACAGCCTGGCCGGGCAGGGCCCCTTAAAGCCGCCTGATTCCGAAACCGCGCTGGCTGACCTGGCTGCCCAGGCCTTCCGCTTCCGGGCCGAGCGCCTGGACCCCCTGGCGCAGGCCCCCCGCCTCCTCACCGGCCACGACCTGACCCGGGTCTTCGGCCTCACCCCGGGCCCCCGCTTTAAAGAACTCCTCACCGCGGTGGAGGAAGCCCAGTGGGAGGGGCGGGTGACCCGCCGCGAGGAAGCCCTGGACCTGGTGCGCCGCCTGTTGGAAACTACCTGAAGCTTGGACGCCGCAACGGTTAGACAACCCGCCCTCAAGGTGTAGGTCTCGGCGCGTTATCTTGTGAAAATTGGTACACTATGGATAGCATTCATTTATTTAAAATTGTTCAGTTACCGGAACGAGCGTCGGATTTTTTCCAGGGCACTATTTTTCCCCCCTGCAAAAATCCCTGAAAAGGGGAGAACGGGAGAGTTCGCCCCCAATCCGAGGGGGCCTGACCACCGGCCGAAGCCCTGCGGAAAACCCTAGAGTTCACAACGAAAACCCATATCTCCTTGATCAGGGCCGCTTCCAGAAAATTCCCGTGGGATGCAGCCTGGCGGCCTTTCCGGCTTTTTTTCGGCCAGGTGGAGTGTAACTCTCAATCTCCTTCATTGGCGTTGACCGTGACGGCGGTCGCGGCTACACTTCGGCCACCAATGAGCAGGGGTTCTATGAAGGTTATCTGGTCCGCCACCAAAGCCATCCTCAAGACCCGCATCTCCGAGACCGGCTTTCTCCTCTGGATTGAGCCCCTGGCGGCCGAGACCGGGCCCCAGGGTGAGCTCATGCTGGTGGCCCCCAACGCCTTTGCCCAACGCTGGGTGAAGACGCACTATCTGCCGCTCATTCAGCATGCCTTGGGGGAGTTGGGGCAGCCGCCGGTGGTGAAGCTGGCGGCGGCCCAGGCCGCCAAGCACCTCCCGGCCGCGGCGACGCCGGCGCAGCCCGCGCTGCCCCTGGCGCCCCGGACCCGCACAGGCGGCCGGGCTTTAATGAGGGGCTTCACCTTTGAGCGCTTCGTGGAGGGCCCGTCCAACCGCCTGGCCTTCCACGCCTCCGCCGCCCTGGCCCGCAACGACACCTTCTTAAACGGCATTCTCTTCCTGGCCGCGGCGCCCGGGCTGGGCAAGAGCCACCTCTCCCAGGCCGTGGGCAATTTCCTGGCGGACACCGCCCCCCGCTCTCCGGTGCTGTACGTAACCGCCGAGGACTTCACCAACGACATGGTGCGGTCTCTGAAATCCGGCCAGATGCCCGCCTTCAAGGAACGCTACCGGGGGGAATGCGACATCCTGCTGATGGAAGAGGTGCAGTTCCTGAGCGGCAAGGAAAAGATTCAGGCCGAACTCTGCTACACCCTGGACACCCTGCTCAGCAAACGGAAGCGTTGCGTCTTCACCAGCCACTATCTGCCCGGGGAGATCGCCCATCTCTCCCGGGAGCTGCGCTCCCGCCTCACCGGGGGGCTCATCACCCCCATCGCCCCCCCCGATCTACCCACCCGCAGGCAGATCCTGGCCCGGAGGGCCGAAGAGCGCGGCGTCAGCGCCGGGCCCCGGGTGCTGGAGTACGTGGCGGAGAACCTCACCGGGGACGTGCGTCTCCTGGAGAGCGCCCTGGACTGTCTGGCGGCCCGGGCCACCCTCCTGGGGGAGCCCCCCAATCTGTCTCTGGCCCAGGAGGTGCTCCAGGACCTCAAGGCCGTGGAGCCCCGCCTCAGCGTCAGCCAGATTCAGAAGCTCATCGGGGATTTTTTTCAGGTAAGCGTCACGGACCTGTTGGGAAAATCGCGGCAGCGCAAGCTGGTCCGGGCCCGGCAGGCGGCTCTCTATTTCGCCCGGCTGTACACGCACAAGACTATGGTGGAGTTGGGGAGGCTCTTCCACCGCAGCCACGCCTCGGTGGTGCACGCCCTGCAGACCCTGGAGCGGGACCGCCAGACGCACCCCCGGGTGGCCCGGGAACTCAGGTTGTTGGAAGAGAAGATGGCCGGCTTGCAGGTCAGGCAGGCGGAGCGAGGGACATCCACTCCTCGCAGCGATGCTTGATGACCTTGCCCTCGATGATGAAGACGATGTCCTCGGCGATGTTGGTGGCCAAATCGGCGATGCGCTCCAGATTGCGGACGATGATGATGAAGTGATGCAGCCGGGTCACCCAGCGGGACTCGGCGATCATGGTGTCCAAGATCTTTTGGGTGAATTCGTCGTCCAGGATGTCCACTTCCACGTCCCGCTGGCACACCTGCACGGCCAGGCGGGGGTCCTGCTGCACGAAGGCGTCGATGCTGGTGCGGACCATCCCCAGGGCCAGGTCGGCCAGAAACTGGAGGTCGATGGGCAGGTCCAGCGGCGGGCGGCTGTTCAGTTCCAAAGCCCGCTCGGCGATATTCACCGCCTGATCGCCGATGCGCTCCAGTTCCGTGACGATGCGGATGGCCGCCACCGTGAGCCTCAGGTCGGTGGCCAGGGGCTGCCGCAACGCCAGTAGTTTGAAGGCCTGATCTTCAATATCCAGTTCCAGACGATTGATGTTGGCGTCGTCGGTAATGACCTCCCGGGCCAACTCGGAGTTGCGGGTGGTCACCGACGCCACGCTTTTGCGCACCGCAGTTTCCGCCATCTCGGCCATGCGCAAGAGGTTCTGCTTCAGGATGTCCAATTCCTGAATGAATTGCCGGGGAAGGGTGCCGGGAGTCGCCATATATTGCTCTCAGTTAGGTTTATCTTGATTAATAACATGATATTATACTATATTCGGGCGAAATTAAAATATTCTTAACCAAATTTCTACCAAATTATAACGTTCAGCCCACATCTTTTGCCGCCCCAGGTTTTTTTCCCGTCCACCTCTCTTCCGGAATCGGGGGTTCAAGTCGGGTTTGGTATGGCTTTCGGAACCAAGCCAGGTTGTTGGGGAAAAGGAACTTCATAACAGGAAAGCTCATGAAGATCGCCGTGTTGGGGCCCGGCGCCCTGGGGTGCCTGCTGGCCGCCTCCTTGAAAGAACAGGGGGAGGAGGTGGTGTTGTTGGACTACCGCCCCCAGCGGCGGGAGTTGCTGCAACGCCGGGGGATAACGGTTCACACCCTGGCGGGCGAGGTCCGGGTGGCGCCCGTGCCCGTGGCGTTGGCCGCCGCGGGCGGGGCTTTCGATCTGGTGGTGGTGGCGGTGAAGGCCTACCAGACGGAGGCCGCGGCCGGGCTGCTGCCGCGCCTGTTGGCCCCCGGAGCCCTGGTGCTGACGGTGCAAAACGGGCTGGGAAACCTGGAGGCCCTGGCCGCCGCAGTGGGGCCGGAGCGTCTCCTGGCGGGGGTGGTCTTCGCCGGGGCCACCCGCCCCGAGGAAGGCCGGGTGGTCCACGCCGGGGCCGGGCCCACCGTCATCGGCGCGCCCCCGGGTTCCCAGGTGACGCCGGCCCGCCTCGCCCAGGTGGCCCAGGTCTTCCGCCGGGCGGGCTGGGAGTGCCGCATCCGGGATGATATTGAGGTCGTGCTCTGGGAAAAGCTCCTGGTGAACGTGGGCATCAACCCTCTGACCGCGCTCCTCAGGGTGCCCAACGGCGTCCTCCCCGCCATCCCCCCGGCCTGGGAGCTGGCCGTGGCCGCAGCCACCGAGGCGGCCGCTCTGGCCCGGGCGTCGGGTCTCGCCCTCACCGTGGACCCGGACACCCGGCTGCGGGAGGTGTGCGCCGCCACCGCGGCCAACCTTTCCTCCATGCTCCAGGACGTCCTGGCCGGCCGTCCCACGGAGATCGCCGCCCTGAACGGCCAGGTGGTGGCCCGGGCAAAGACGCACGGCCTCCCCACCCCGGTAAACTACTGCCTCACCCGCCTCCTGGAGGCCCTGGAGGCCGCCGCCCCCTCCCGTCCGTCGGCAGAAAAAGATCTAGTTGTCTGAATCCGAGGCTGTCGCAGAATAGATGCCTTCTGTTGTCCGGAAGGCGGTGGATCATATCAACTAAGACGGGAGTCATGCAGGACTCCAGGGGAGCGGGGGCGGCGGGGTCAGGTCACCGCTGCCCCGCTAACGGGGCAGCGGGGGTGGGCCCACGCCCGGGGTGTTGTGGATGATTTCCTGCTTCACCACCCGCCCCTGGTCGATGGTGAGGATGAGGTCCCGCTTATGGACGGTGAGGTAGCCCATGTGCACCGGCTGGATGACTTTGCCCTGGGGGACCCGGAGCGTCCCGGTAAACCAGGTGGCCGCCACCCGGCCGGGCTGGCCGGGGAAGAGAAACTCCATCCCCACCTCGCCCGTTTGCGTCCAGGCGGTCAGGTCCTTGAGATACAGCATATTCCCGTCGATCTCCCAGGTGGCGATGTAGCCCCGCCAATTGGCGGTGTGGGGGGAGCGGAACTTGGGGCGGGGGTTGCCGGGGCCGAAATATTTCTCCAGGGGGTTGGAGTACAGTTCATGTTTCCGCCCCTCGATGAAGATGAGGTCGGGGAACTGGGCGGTGGCCGTGGCCGGAGCGGGAAGCAGGGCCGGCATCATGGACACGGCCAGGACCGCAGCTAATAGCACTCTCAGCATGATTGCCTCCTTGTTACGCCGGCGGCGCTCCCGCTAGCGGGAAGCGGCGAAATACCACAGTCCCAGCGTCACCAGCGCCAGAATGGCCAGAACCACCAATATGGAGACCCGGGCGGACCGGGCCGGGGAGGCCGGCAGAGGCGCGGAGGCCGGCAGTTGGGAGGGGTCCTCCAGCCGGCGGTGCAGCCAGAACGGCCAGAGGGTCACGTCCCCTTCCAGAAAGTCCACCTCCAAGGGCACGGCCCAGGGGAAGCGGGCCTGAAAATCCCGCCGGTAGCGCTCGGTGTAATGCTTTGCCTTAACTGCGGAGGGCGCCGGCTCCCGGGAGAGCCCCGGGTTGAGGTGGTCGGCGTACGCGGCTTTCAGGTAGGCCAGACCCAGACGGAGATAGCCCAGCCGGTTGGCCGCCAGCTCCACGTACCAGTCGTCCGTCAAGATCTGCCGGGCCCGGGCGCCTTGGGCGGGCACGGCCCGGTCCAGCTCTTCTATGAGGCGCCTGATGCGCTCGTCATCCATGTCGTCCCCGCCTGTTAAGGCAACTGCAGGACCATGGTGCCCGCGGGGGTCTCCAGGGAGGTGAGCTTCCACTGGTAGGTGGACGTCCCCCACAGGGTGAACCAGGGCGCGGTCTGGGCGTTGTGCTGCAGGACCTTGGCGTCGGTGGTGATGGAAACCGTCCCCTCATATTGCAGGTTATAGTTCTTATAGTTTTCCTTGGTGGCATCAAGGAGCTTCTGGCCGATCTTTACCAGAACGACAGTGTCGCCCAGGTATTCGATGACCACCAGGGAGGTGTCTCTGTCCCCGAAAAAGGAGAGCGGCCTTTTCTTGTCCCCCTGACATTCATAGAGCACTTTGAAACAGTGGTTCCCCAGAGGTTTTAATTCTTTAAATTCCATTGTACCTTTTTGTAATTCCTGGGCAAGTTGTTCGTCTGTCTGGTCTTTTTCAGGCTTCATTCCCATGATGCCATCGTAGCCAAAGGAATAGCTGCCGTCTCTGTTTATAGTGATCTTTACGGTGAAATTGCCGTACCCGACATCAATACAGGCGGCGAAGAGCAACATCAGGGCCAGGAGAAGGGCGATGCGTCTCATGGGGAGACCTCCTCGGTTCGGAAAGGTTGTGGGTGGGGGAGGGGGCCGTTTCTCGCCGACGCGCTTTACCGGCACCTTGCCACAAGATGGGATAAATATCAAGAATTATTCCCGAAGCCAGCCTCACCCGGCCCTGGGGGCGGCATCCGGTCGGATCGGTTAATAACCTCTGTGGGCTCTCTCCAGAAGGATGAAAAGCCATGGTGGCGCAGGCTTCCAGCCTGCGCAGACGCCCGAGGGAGGGTGTCATCCATGCTCATAGGGCGTGCCGCGCACGCCGCAGTCGGCGGCCGCAGGCCGCCCTATGGGCTGTGCCTGGACACTCGGGCGGGGTTGTTCCATATTTTTCATTCACGGGGGTAGCCTTATGGTTCCCCGGTCCCCAGGCGGCGCCGCTCCGCCTGGGCCACGGCCTGCAGTTTGCGCACCTCCCGCAGTTCCTCTTCGGTGTAGAGCAGGCGGGGCGGGGGGGTCTGGCCCGCGTCCGCGGCCCGGCGGGCGACCGCGGCCATCTCGTAGAACTCCTCCAGGGAGATGTCCCGGCCGCCCAGGCCGCCGATGAAGCTCACCAGGACGGGGGCGCCGGGCCGGCCGTAGAGGGCCGAGGCCGTCTCGGTGAAGAGGACGCCGCCTTTGCCCATGGAGAGGTTCTGGTCGATGACCGCCGCGCCCCGCTTGCCGGTGAGCAGGCGGCGGAGCTGGGGTTCGGGAAAGGGCCGCAGCAGACGGGGGCGCACCAGGCCCACGGCCCGGCCGGCCTGGCGAAGGCGGTCCACCGCGTCCCTGGCCTTGGTGGCGAAGGAGCCCAGCATGAGGAAGACGATCTCTGCGTCGTCGGCGTGATAAGCCTCAACCGCAGGATGGTGGCGGCCGAACATCTCGCGGAAATGGACGGCCGCCTCGTCGTAGACGGTCAGGGCGCTGAGGGCGGCCAGGTGGGTCTCGTAGCGGAAATAGGAGTAAGGCGAGCCGCCCAGCACCGCCACCGCCTGGCTCACCGGGGCGCTGGCCCGGAAGCTCAGGGGGCCGGGGTCGAAGGGACCCACGAAGTCCCGGGCGGCCTGGGCCTCGGGGATCGTCACCGGCTCCCGGGTGAAGGAGAGGTAAAAGCCGTCCAGGTTGACGATGACCGGCAGGCGCACCCGGCGATCCTCGGCCAGGCGAAAGGCCAGCAGCACGCTGTCCAGCACTTCCTGGCCGGTGGCGCAGTGGATTTGCAGGAAGCCGCTGTCCCGGGCGGCCAGGACGTCGGTGTGGTCCGGCTCCAGGGTGATGGGCGCGGCCAGCCCCCGGGAGACGTTCACCAGCACCAGGGGAACGCGCCAGCCCGCCACGGCGTACAGCATTTCTATAGCGTAGAGCAGCCCCTGGCTGGAGGTGGCGGTGAAGACCCGCACGCCGGTGGTGGCCGCGGCCCCGGCCGCGGTGACCATGGAGTGCTCGGACTCCAGCATCACCAGGCGGCAGTCCATGTCACCGGCATCAATCCAGCGGGACAGGGTCTCGATGATCTCCGTCTGGGGGGTGATGGGAAAGGCCGGCACGTAATCCACCCCCGCCAGGCGGGCTCCCCAGGCCGCGGCGGCATTGCCCGTCAACAAGGTTCTGGTCATGGCTTTTCTCCGAACTTGACGGGGTGGAAGGATGGGGTGCCGGGACCCCCCCCTCACCTTGAATTCCTCTGCTTTGCTCCCTCTATGGGGTTGGGGATGGGGGTTTGGGGGAAGGGGAAGGGGCCGTTGGCCCTTGGCCCCTTCCCCCAACCTTTTCTCCTGTCTCTTCCTCGGGAACGGCGTGGAGGGCGTGGGAGGGACAGTTGGCCAGGCAGATGAGGCAGCCTTTACAGTGCTCATAGTCGATGACGGGGTAGCCCTCCTGGTCCACGCTGATGACGCCGTCGGGGCACAGGGTGCTGCAGATCCAGGCACAGCGCTTGCAGCGGGCCCGGTCCAGGACGGGGCGCACGGTGCGCCACAGGCCGGTGGGCACCAGACGGCTGGTGGCCGGGGTGAAGATGGCGGGGGCTGAGAACTCCACGCTTTCCGGAGGGAGATCCAACCAGTGGGGTTGCGCGT
>VGSQ01000113.1 GCA_016874975.1 Deltaproteobacteria bacterium | reverse complement strand
TAGAAGGGGGCCAGGGTTTTCGTCTCCATATCAAAGGCCCGGGCGGTGTAGGCCTTGTTCTGCGCGATGTTGATGGAGCCCAGCCAAGCCCCGTCCATGCGGGCAAAGGCCACCAGATTGTTCCCTTCATCCACCACGGCGATGTTCATGGGTACCTTGATTTCAGCGGCCTTTTTTCTGGCCGCGGCGATTACTTTGAGGGCGGTGTCCAAGTCTATTTTCTTCGCCATGAGAGGAGCTCCTTAAATCCAGAGATATATTCTCTAAGTGTCGAGCGAAATATATTCTGCCGAACTTCTGGAGGATGGCACGGGAATGTTGTCTTGCCGCATTCCCTCCAGGTGCAATTTAATTGCTTCGGCCATGCGTTTCATCACTCCTTCCCCTGTCTTCCCGGTGGCAATGCAGCCGGGCAAATCCGGGTTGACCGGCGATGGTGACCCGTCAGGATTTTGAGGGATGTTTGTATTGTCGCTGACTCGTCTTTCCCGGCGTTACCTGATACCACCCATCAGACTCAATTAATCCGACAATATCCCGGACTTTCAAAAGTAGTCCGGCTCATCTGATGTAGGTGGGCATTGCCCACCAAATCCACTCGGTGGCGCAGACATCTTGCCTGCGCAGGCACAGGCTGAAAGCCGGCGCCACCATTTTTAAGCTGTTAATGCTGGAGCACACCCCCAAGGCGCATTTGCCGTGCACGTGGTCCAGCAAATGTAGGGTGGGCACTCCCCCCTCTTCCTTCTGGCGGTTAATGCGCCGCCGCGTGGGCCTTCTTGGAGCACACCCCCAGGGCGCATTTGCCGTGCACGTGGTCCAGCCACTCCTTCCGGAAGCGCTCGATGGTGGTCTTGAGGAAGGAGTGCGGGCTCCAGCCCAGGGCGCAGTTGGTGCTTTCGGTCATGATCTTGGAGAGCGACACCATCCGGTCCAGGTCCGCCTCGCTGCCGTTGCCGTTGATCACCTTGCAAACCAGCTCGTAGAGCACCCGGGTGCCCCGGCGGCAGGGCAGGCAGAAGCCGCAGGACTCGTGCTGGAAGAAGTACATCAGGCACTTGACCACATCCACGATGCAGGTGGTGTCGTCCATCACCAGCATGGTGCCGGAGCCCAGCGCCCCCTCCACTTCGTAGAGGGCCTTGTACTCCAGCGGCGTGTCCGCGTGCTCGGGCAATATGAAGCCCGAGGCCGCGCCGCCGGGCTGGACGGCCTTGAGCTTGCGGCCTTCCCGGACGCCCCCGCCGATGTCGTTGATGAGCCAGCTCAGGGGTCGGCCCATATTGCATTCCACCACGCCGGGGCGGTTGACCTGGCCCACCACCTGATAGATTTTGGTGCCCTTGGAATCCTCGGTCCCTTTGGCTTTATACCAGTCGGCGCCGTGGATGATGATGTCCGGCACGCTGCTGTAAGACTCCACGTTGTTGACGATGGTGGGTTTGTACCAGACGCCCACCTGCCCGGGGAAGGGCGGCTTCACCCGGGGGTAGCCCCGCTGGCCCTGGATGGACTCGATGAGCGCGGTTTCCTCGCCGCACACATAGGAGCCGCCGCCGGTCTGGATCTGGACGTGGAAGGAAAAGTCGGTGCCGAAAATGTTGTCCCCCAGGTAGCCTTTGGCCATGGCCTGGTCGATGGCGTGCTGCAGGCGGTGCATGGAGAGGTAATACTCACCCCGGCAGTAGATGTAGCCCAGGTGGGCGCCGATGGCGTAGCCGGCGATGGCCATGCCTTCCAGCACCCGGTGGGGGTCGCCTTCCATGATGTAGCGGTCCTTGATGGTGCCCGGCTCGCCTTCGTCGGCGTTGCAAATCATGTATTTGGGGAAGATGGGGGAAGGCCGGGTGAAGGACCATTTGAGGCCGGTGGGGAAGCCGGCGCCGCCCCGGCCCCGGAGGCCCGAGTCCTTGACCACGTTCACCACCTCTTCGCCGGTCATGGTGGTGAGGGCCTTTTTCAAGGCTTCGTAGCCGCCCTTGGCCAGGTAGTCGTCCAGGCTCATGGGGTCGATGACGTCCACGTTGCGGAGCAGGCTGAGTTCGTCGGGGCTGGCCGGGTAGTCGCTCACAGGGTTGGTGGTGCGGCGCAGTTCCTTATAGTCGGGGGCCTTGCCGGCCCGGTAGTCGTCCAGGATGGCTTTCACCCGCTCCGCGGTGAGGCGGCCGTGCACCACCTCGTTGATCTGCATGGCCGGCGCCACTTCGCACACCCCGATGCAGGCGGTGAGCTCCAGGGTGAACAGGCCGTCCGCGGTGGTTTCCCCCACGTCCACGCCCAGCTCCTGCTTCAACACCTTGAGCATGTTCTCCGCGCCGTTGACGTGGCAGGGCGGGGACTCGCACATGCGGATGAGGTGCTTGCCCCGGGGGGAGGTGGCGAACATGGTGTAGAAGCTGAGGACGCCGTACAGGTAAGGATAGGGGACGCCCATCTCCCGGGCCACCTGCTGCAGGGCCTCCAGGGGCAGCCAGTTGCCGCACAGGAACTGCACCTGGTGCAGGGCCGGCAAGAGGCCCCCCTTGATGCGGCGGAAACGTTGGCAGATATCGGTGATGCCAGCGACTTGCTCCTGGCTCAGGGCGGCGCTCTCAGGGGTTCTGATCTCCAGCATGGTCGATCCCACGGGAAGTTTTGTGAAAAATTTCTTTAATCTCGTGATTTCTATTACCATTCGTTCACCCTGTCAAGGAAATTTTTCCGAAATTATGGAAGGGGCAAGAAATGGGACGGAGGGCGGGACTCTAAGGCCCTTGCCCTCCATTGATCGCATCAGGGATGTCCACATAAGGTTCCCAGGCAGAAAAGAATGCTCCGGACCGCCGACTCATTCGAACAACAATGGGTAGATGGGACTCAGAGCACGGTAAGCCTGGCCGGGCGGCTGGGGCCGGAAGACCCACAACCGGTCCACCCAGCCACAATCCGACCCCACCGCGGCGCTGCCATCCTTGACGTACTCCCAGCGCAGGGTGTGGGCGCCTTCGCCGATTTCGAAACTCTTGAGAATCCAGGCGGTGGCGCCGGAAATCTGGTCTGTCGGTTCGCCGTTGAGGGAAAATTGCAAAAAATCATGCCCCTCCTCGGAATCGACTTTCCAATAAAAAGCAACGGTGGCCGGGCCGGTCACCGTGGTCTGGAGCCAGGAGGTTTGGCCGTCGGCGATGGGGCCGCTCTGGGCGGCATCGCCGTCAAAAATGAAGGTGTCGGCCTGGCCGAACCATGGCTTGGCGCCGCCGGTTGTGAAGACCAGGCTGAAAGTGTCCAGGGCCTCGTTGAGGCTGATATATCGCCGCGGCTCGGACACGAAGGCGTTGAGATAACCGTCGGACGAACCGCAATAGAGAGCGCCGTCAAAGCCCAGGGCCGGCTGCCCCAAGGTGAAGGTCCCCTGGTAGCGCCACCGCTCCGTGCCGTCGGGGTTGATGGCGTAAAGAAAATTTTGGTAGGGAATGTAGATAACATCAGAGGCATCGATGACCGGGGAGGCCTGGTAGGGACCCGCATAACCGGGAAAGGGGAAGGTCCACTTGAGGACGCCGGCGGGAGTTACTGCGTAAAGCTTGTGGTTACCCCCCGCACTCAGAGCCATGGTGATAATGGTGCCGTCCGACGCCAGACAGGGGGTGGAGAAGCCGTCGGCCACACCCGCCAGGCTCCATTTGGTCGTACCGTTGGGGTTGAGGGCGATGAGACCGCGGGCGGTGGGTGTCGCCATGCCATAGGTATAAATGGTGCCGTCCGGAGCGATCACCGGGGAGCCCGTATTGACGCTGCTGCCGTAGCCGCCGCCCAGATTCAGGGTCCATTTCTGAGTGCCGTTGGGGTTCACCGCCACCAGGAAATTCATGATGCTGCGCGCGTAGATGGTCCCATCCGCACCCACCGCGGGGGAGGCAAAGATGTATTCGCCCACGCGATATCTCCAGGCCTCGGCGCCGTTGGTAGGCCGCAGAGCCAATAAATCCAATCCGCATCCTATATAGATGGCGCCGTTCGGGCCCACCGCAGGGGAGCAGTAGGAATATGTCCCTGCAGTGGAATAATATCTCCACTTCTCGGCGCCGTTGGGAAGAAGAGCATGGAATGACGCGGAACCGGACGGCATATAGAGCGTGCCGTCCTGGTCCAGGGCCGGGGCGCCACCTGAGGTGCCGCCTCCCGTCGAGAAGCGCCACTTCTCGCTGCCGTCAGGTCGAATGGCGAAGATGAAGTGCCCATTCCCAAGATAAATGGCGCCGTCGGGACCGATGGCGGGCGATTCGAGCACGCACCCGACCGGGAGGAGAAAGCGCCAGGCCGGGGGGTTGGGACTGCCGGGACCCAGGTAGGAACTGCGCCCCACATGCGCCTGGTTCCGCATGAACATGGCCCAGGGCCCCCAGGCCAATTGGGCCTGCGCGGATATGGCCGACATCGCTGAGCAAATAAGTATTAAACCGCAAGTCCCAAGGAGTCTTTTCATGGCTTGTCCCCTGTCGCAGGTTCGCTATGACGTCGGTTCGGCGGCCACCCTGGCCGCCTCCGGGGTGCAGTGGCCCGGCATACTGTTTAACTCATTAATATCCTATAAGGTTTCTTTTAGGAAGCCGGTTTCTCCCTGCTATGAAAAGTTCCTTATCCCCCCTCTCCCCCGGCGGGGGAGAGGGCTGGGGTGAGGGGGAGAACTTTTCATGCTTTGTGAGTGGGCCCAAGGCTCATGAATAACTGTCTTGAAAAGTCCTTGGTGGCGCCGGCATCTTGCCGGTGAAGCGCACAGGCTGGAAGCCTGCGCCACCAAAGACGGCGGGCAGAGACGCCCGCCCCACCGCCTTTTTCATGGGTTACGGGTGGGCCAGCGGCCCAGGCGCGACTGTTTGGATCACCGGCCCACCGCCTGCAGCAGCGCGTCCCGTTGGCGGCGATAGGCCTCCTCCATGAGGACTTCCAGATTGATCACGTCTTCCCTGTTGTAGGCCAACAGGAGTTCCAGAGCGGTGCGGTCGCCGCGCCGGTGGCGCTCCCACAGCAGCACCGCGTCGTAGCCGTTCAGGCCCGCCACCTGGCCCGGGCGGCGGATGCCGAAGAGAGGTTCGATTTTCTTCAGCCCCCCCTTGTAGCCCAGCCGGGCCAGGATGAACCGCAGGTCCAGGTGCACCGGCGGCAGGCGCAGCCCCGGGAAATTGGCCAGCAGCACCGGCGCGTCGAACTGGACCCCGTTGAAGGTGACCAGCAGGTCCACTCCTTCCAGGGCCTGGGGAAAATCCTCCAGGTTGAAGCCCCGGACGAACTGCCGCAGCACGGCCCCGTCGGAGAGGCCCACCACCGTGACCTCCGGATGGGGCCAGACAGCCCCGGAGGTCTCGATGTCCAGGTAGGCGGCCCGGGCCCGGAAATGGTGAAAGAGCCGCCAGTGCTCGGCCCCCGGCAGGCGGGAGGCGAAAAAGCGGGGTTGGTCCCGATGTAACAGGGACTGCTCCACCCCCTGTTTGAGCAGGTCCAGGCGGGCCGGCCCCAGGCCCGGCGCCGACGCCGCGGCCAGGAAGTCGGTCCAGTCCAGGAGCCCCCGGCGCCAGAACCGGGCCTCGGTCTTCAGCCCCACGCCGGGCAGGTGGACAAAGGTGCGGGTGAGCACTGCGCCGGATTCCTTTTCATGGGGGAGGAACCAGGCGCCGTCGGCCCCCGGCCCCCTCCCTCAGCTTTCATTTCTTCCTCGCTTACGGCTTCCGGGTCCGGGCCCGGATTTTCAGGAAGATGAGCGCGCCGGAGAGGGCCATGCCCATAGTGCCCAGCCCCACCAGGAGCCGATAGACCCGGCCCACCCCGCCGCCCCCCAGATGCAGGGCCTCCAGCCAGCCCCTGAGCTCCCACAGGGCCGAGCCCGGCAGCCAGCTCAACAGCACCAGCACCACCCCCGTGCCCGCCTGGAGGAAAATGAACAACGCCAGAATGACGCCCATGGCGCGGTGCCGGGCGCGCAGTTCCATCTCGGTCATTGGGAGCACCTTCCTGGAAAAATCGGTTGTGGGATAGATTTCCACAGGCGAGACGCCTGCACCGCCGGAGCCGCCGCCTCCCCCTCTTCTATTAATAGGCAAATTCCCCGGGCCTGGCAATCATTTCATCCTACTCCTCCTTCAAAATGGCGGCCAGGTGCGGCTGCAGGGCCCGCCAGGCGGGGTAGGCCCCTGCGGCCAGGCCCAGGACAAGAACCAGGGCCAGGGTTTGGAGGTAAATCGCCGGGGTCCAGTAGAAGACGATGGTCCAGCCGAAGGCCTGTTTGTTAATGATAAAGATGAGGAGAAGGGAGAGCAGGGCGCCGGAGACGGCCCCCAACAGAAAGCTCAGCAGGCTGGCCAGGCCCGACTCCACCAGGACCATGCCCAGGATCTGCCGCCGGGAGGCCCCCAGGGCCTGGAGCAGGGCCAGCTCCCGCTCCCGGTCCAGGATGAGCACCAGGAAGGTGGTGATGATGCCGAACAGGGCGACCACGATGGCCACCCCCTCCAGGGCGTAGGTGAGGGCGAAGGTCTGGTCGAAGATCTCCAGGATGCCGTCCTTCAACTGCTGGTGGGAGAGGGTGAGCAGCCGGTATTGGCGGCCGAAGGTCTCCTGGAGGCGGGTCTGGAAGGCTGCCAGGCGGGATTTATCCTTCAGGTAGAGGCGCACCGCGTTCAGGTGCTCGTCCTGCCAGAACCGCCGGAACTGGCGGATGTCCATCCAGACGCTGGGGCCGTCGGTGCGGTAGTCGTAAAAGACCCCGGCGATGGCGAGCCGTTTCACCCCCGACGGAGTGGGAAGTTCGAGGACGTCCCCCTCCCGGTAGCCGAAGGTCTCGGCCAGGGGTTCGGAGATGACCGCCACGCCCTGAGCGCCGTCGGGGGCGGCGGGGGGCGCCTCCCCGGCCCGGCCCACCCGGGCCATGATCTCGTCGGTCTGCCCTTGGCGGAACCAGAGGCCGCCGTATTTGGCCAGCACCTCGAAGCTGCCGCCGATCACCAGGACATACCGGTCCCGGAAGGGCAGACGCACGCAGCGGTAGAGGTAGATGTCGGCCACTTCCGGGTCCTGACGGAGCCGGGGCAGGATTTCCGGCGGTAGAAAATGGTCGTAGGCCGCGGTGGAGAAGACCGCGGGCCCGAAAAAGATGTCGCCGCTGATGGAGCGGTGCACCCAGTTCTCCACGGTCTGGCGGAAGGAGCCGATCATCACCGCCACCGCGATGAGCATGCCCAGGGCCGCGGCCAGGGCGGCGACGCTCACCGCGCTGCGGCTCAGCGACCCGGCCAGGTAGCGGCAGCCCAGGTCTCCCGCGGGCCCCAGCAGGCGGCGCAAGAGGGGGGCCGCGCCCCGCCCCAGGGTCCGGGCGCACCAGGGAGTGCAGAGGGCGGCGGCCAGGAGGATGAGGAAAGAGGCGGCGAATCCCGGCAGCGGCGGCCCACCCTGGATTCGGATGAGGCTCAGCGCCCCCGCCAGCCCCAGGGCGGCCAGCCCGGCCAGGGCGATGAGGCCGGCCTTGCTCTCCAGGCGCTCCTCCAGGTCCTCCCGGTGCCACACGGCCCGGACCCGGGTGCGGGCGGCTTCCAGGGCCGGCAGCCAGGCCGCGGCCAGGGTGGCCGCCACCGCCAGCAGCCAGGCCTGGAGGAGCAGCGGGGCCTGGATGACCAGCTCCCGGGCCTCCACCGGGGTGTAGAGGGAGGTGAGGGTCTGGGTCATGACCCCCAGGGCCGCCCGGGCCAGGCCCACACCCAGGAGCAGCCCCAACGCCCCGCCCACGATGCCGCTCACCACGCCCTCGGCCAGGAAAAGGAGCAGGACCTGCCGGGGCAGCATGCCCAGCGTGCGCAACAGGCCGATCTCCCGCCGCCGGCGCACCACCGACAGGGTGACGGACTGGTAGATGAGGAACATGCCCACAAACAGGGCGATGGCGCTCAGGACCGAGAGGTTGAGGCGATAGGAGGCCACCAGCCCTTCCATCTGCCGGCCCAGGGCTCCGGGCCGCACCACCTCCATCCCCGGGGGCAGGTCCCGGGCCAAGCTGTCCCCGGTCTGGGGGCCGGTCCCCAGGAGGTCCAGGTAGTCCAGCTGCCCCACCCGGCCCAGAAGCTCCTGGGCGTGGGCCAGGTCCATGAGGGCCACTGCGCCCTCCAGGGGATAGAGGCCGCCGGGCAGGGAGAAGGTCCCGGCCACGGTCAGGGTCTCCCGGCGGGCCCCCACCAGCACCGGCAGCGGGTCCCCCTTCTTGAGCCCCAGCCGGGCCGCCAGCGGCCGGCTCACCAGGATGCGGCGGGGCTCCGTCAGGAAGCTGACCAAAGCCTCCTGATCCAGGCCCTCGCCCTCCTGGAACTGATAGGCCCGGAAGGGGATTTCCAGGAAGGGGTCGATGCCCAACAGGAGCAGGGAGCCACCCGCCGGCCCGGCCAGGTCCACCACGCTCTCCACCACCGGGGCCGCGGCCCGCACCTGGGGATGGCGGCGCACCTCCTGGAACAGGCTTTCCGGGAGCGGCGCCCCGGGGCTCCGCACCCGCCACTGGGCCGCCCCGGCCACGGCGCTGACGCCGGCGCTGAAGCTCTTGAGGGCGCTGGCCGCGGCCAGGGAAATGCTGAGATAGACCGCGGTGCCCAGCGCAATGCCCAGGATGCCCAGGAGGGTGCGGCCGGGATGGACCTGCAGATGGCGGAGGGACAGCCGGAAAAACCAGGGTATCATGCCGCCACCCGGCCGTCGTGCAGGCGAACCAGCCGGGAAGCGTACGCCGCGGCCTCGGGCGCATGGCTCACCAGCACCACCGTCTGGCCCCAGTCCCGGTTGAGGCGGGCGAAGATTTCCAGGACCTGGGCGCTGGCGGCGGAATCCAGGTTGCCCGTGGGTTCGTCGGCCAGGAGCACTGCGGGCCCGTTGATGAGGGCCCGGGCCACCGCGGCCCGCTGCATCTCGCCGCCGGAGACCTGATGCGGCTTGTGGCTGAGGCGGTGCTCCAGCCCCACTTCGGTGAGCCAGCGCCGGGCCTCCTGCCGGGCCGCCTCATAGGGCGCCCCCTGCAAAACCCGGGGCAGGGCCGCGTTTTCCTCCAAAGTGAGGAGCGGCAGGAGATTGAAGGACTGGAAGACCACCCCCACCCGGTCCCGGCGGAACAGGGTGAGCTCCTGGTCGCTCAAGGCGCCCAGCTCCCGGCCCTCCACCCAGACCTGGCCGGCGGTGGGGGGCTCCAGGGCGCCGATGAGGTGCAGCAGCGTGCTTTTGCCGCAGCCGCTCTTGCCGGTGACGGCCACGAACTCCCCCGCGGCGATGTCTAGGTGGAGGTCCCTCAGCGCCGGGACGGCCACTTCCCCCCGCCGATAGATTTTGCTGACGCCGATGAGTCTGATCATGGGTTGTCCGAAGCTGGAGCGCAGGGGCCGTCGACCCGGCCATCACACCTGAAAGGTGTCCCCCATTATATCCGCCGCTTCGCTGAATTTAAAGTTCGGGGGCCGGGGTGCCGATGCACACAGTGACAACAGGACAGGCGGGGGAGGGGACGCAACACCCCTCCCCCGCTGGTGTCGGGGGAACGCATGAAATCCACCAGCTTGAGTCCGGCAGAAGTGACGCGTTACTCCCTGCAGATCGCCATGGAGGGCTGGGGAAGGGAATCCCAGGAGCGGCTCAAAGCCTCCCGGGTCCTGATCGCGGGGGCCGGCGGGGTGGCGGCGGCCGTGGCCTTGCACCTGCTCTCCACCGGCGTGGGGGCTCTCCGAGTGGTGGACGCCTCCCGGGTGGCGCTGCCCGATTTGAACACCACGGTGCTTTATCGGGAGCGGGACCTGGGCAAGACCAAGGCCACCATCGCCGAGCGGCGTCTTAAGGAGCTCAATCCCTTCGCCCTGGTGGAAGGCCAGGGAAAAACCTTTTCCGAACACAATGTCTATCGTCTCAGTTCCGGCTGCAATCTCCTCATCGACGCCATGAACCGTCCCCAGGTCGGGCATCTCCTGAATCAGGCGGCGGTGCGCCAACGCCTGCCCCTCATCCACGCCTGGGTGGGGGAGATGGACGGCGTGGTGACCACCTGTTGGCCGGGCCGGGGTCCGTGCCTGGCCTGCGTCCTGCCCGAAGGGGCGCCCGAGCGCAAGGCCGCCCTGATGGGACCCATCCCCGGCGTGGTGGGGGCCCTGGTGGCCTTTGAGGCCCTGCGCATCCTGGGCGCCCAGGGGCCGGGCCTGGTGGGCCGTCTCCTCATCTTCCAGGGAGAGCCCTTCGCCTTTGTGGACAAGCATCTGAAGCCCGCGCCGGACTGCCCGGTGTGCGGCCACCGCAAATCCTGAGGAATCAAACCCAAACCCTGCGGCGGGGGAGGGAGCTTCCCGCCAAACCCCCTCCCCTTCCTTTGCGCCTGTCAGGCACCCGGACGACGGGCAGCTCTTGCCCCTAAGCCCCCGCCCCCGCCGGCTCGGCGGAAAGCTTCCGGCCCTGCCCACCGCACCCCTCCGTGCTTCCGGCCCCACAGGCTGGGTGGTCCGCCTTTTTCCCGGCTCCTTCGAGCCTCCTTTTCGCTGCGCCTCCAGAATTTTTGCCAGGCGGCCGGATTTTTTCCCGCCGCTTTTTAAAGTTTTCACGGGAACCATTCGAAAAAGAAACCAATCGGTGGAGGCTCCCTACACGGACGTTGAAGGGACTTACAAGGAGGTAAAAGGTCATGTCTCTGATTATCAACCATAATCTCATGGCGATGAACGCCGCCAGGAACCTCAGCTTCACCTACAACCGCCTCGCCACTTCCGTCTCCCGCCTCTCCTCGGGCCTGCGCATCAACTCCGCCGCGGACGACGCCGCGGGCCTGGCCATTCGGGAAATGATGCGCACCGACATCCGGGTCCTCAGCCAGGGGGTG
>VGSQ01000112.1 GCA_016874975.1 Deltaproteobacteria bacterium | reverse complement strand
AACCCTTGCCCCCTCCCCCACACCCCCTCCCCCCATCCCTTAACGCTTTGGAGGGGGGTGGGGGGAGGGAATCACAGGCGAGACGCCTGTGCCACGGGAGCCGCCGCTCCCCCGGCTCTCCCCCCATCATTCTGCCTTACTGAATGGCGGCGCCGGCCTCGGGGTCGAAGGGATTCAACCGCACGGCCAGGGAAAATAGATAAGGGTAGGTGCGTTCCAGATATTCCAGGTACGCCAGCCACTCGGAAATCAGTAATACATAACTTCTCTCCACGTCCCGGGCAAGATGGGAACGGTCATTTTCGGAAAGATTTTCCAAATCCAGGCGGTGGATTACCTCTTCGGCCAGATGAAAGACGGCCCACAGGAGTTCACTGAAAGACTCGTGCTCCAGGACGCTGGGGTTTTCCAGGAGGCGCAGCAGGAACTGGCGCCGCTCCCCCAGAAAGGGGCGCAGCCCCTCCAGGTCGCCCCGGTTCAGGTCCACCGCGGGACGATGGGAGGCAGCCGCGCTTTGGGAGGCCGCCAGCGTCTGGGGGGTCCAGGCGCAGTCCGGGCACATCACCCGGGCCAGTTCCGGGCCGTGGGCGTCGAAGGCGGCCAGGCGGCGCAGCAGATCGTTGCCCACCTCACTGAAGAAGGCCCCCACCACCATGTTCAGCTTTTTCAGCCGGGCCAGGCGCTCCCGCCGCACCAGCAACTGGTTGATGACCAGGGTGACGAAAAAGACGGAGATGGGCAGAAACCCCAGCTGGGCCAGGAGCAGCTTGAGCATGAAACCGGCGTCGCGAAAGACTAAAAAGTTGATGGTGTAAATGGCGACCGCGGTCAACAACAGGGAGACGGCCAGTTGGGCGCGCCAGGAAAGGCCGGACATGATGCTCCTTTATTCCTTAAATGGCGGGCGCGGAGGCCCGCCCCACCGGGCTGTATTTGTAGCGAGCGATGCTGCGCCAGTACCCGCAGCTCACCAATAAATTATAACTGATTATAGACAGATACGGTGCGCGGGGCGCACCCTGCCATTAACCCATAAAACCCAAAACCCAGAACCCGGAACCTGACACCTGACACCTGACACCTGACACCTGACACCTGACACCTGTCATTCCCCGATCAACTGGCCGCAGGCGGCGGCGATGTCGGCGCCCCGGCTTTCCCGGATGAAGACCGGGTAGTGGGCCTCCCGCAGGATGTCCTGAAAGGCCAGGACCCGCTCCGGCGCCGGAGCCCGGAAGGGCAGCCGGGGGTGGGGGTTGAAGGGGATGAGGTTGATCTTGGCCCGGAAGCCCTTGAGCAGGCGGGCCAGCTGCACGGCTTGGGCCTCCGCGTCGTTGACCCCCTCCAGGAGCACATAGGCGAAGGTGATGCGCCGGTGCCGGGGCAGGGGAAAGGCCCGGCAGGCCGCCAGCACCTCTTTCAAGGGATAGCGCCGGTTGACGGGCATGAGGCGCGTGCGGGTGTCGTCGTCCACCGCGTTCAGGGACAGGGTGAGGTTGACCGGCGCCTCCCGGCCCAGCCGGGGGATGAGGGGCGCCAGGCCCACGGTGGAGACGGTGATGCGGCGGCGGGAAAAGTTGAGCCCCCAGGGGGCCTGGATGGTTTTCACAGCCCGCACCAGATGCGCGAAGTTGGCCAGCGGCTCGCCCATGCCCATAAAGACCAGATTGGTGAGGGGCGGACCCTCGGGGGTCAGACGCCGCACCGCCAGGACCTGGTCGATGATTTCTGCGGGGGTGAGCTGGCGCACGAAGCCCTGCAGGGCGGTGAGGCAGAAACGGCACCCCTGGGCGCAGCCCACCTGGCTGGAGAGGCACAGGGTGAGGTGGTCGGCCTCGGGGATGAGCACGGACTCGATGGCCAGGCCGTCCTCCAGGAGCCAGCGGAACTTGCGGGCGCCGTCGGTGGAGTGCTGGCAGTGGTCCAGGCGGAGGCGGCTGAGGTGCGTCCGTTGGGCCAGCTCTTCCCGGAAAGACCGGCTCAGGTCCGTCATCCCCCCGAAGTCGTCCACGCCCTTGTAGACCCACTTCAGGACCTGCCGGGCCCGGTAGGGGGAGTGGCCCCAGGCCGTAAAGCTTTCGGTCAGTTCGTCCAGGGTGACGTCTTTGAGGTTGAGGGGCGCGGCCACGGCGTGGGACTCGGTTGATGGATAGGTAAGAAAAAGGGGCAGGGGTATCCGGACCCCAGGCCCCTTCCCCCACATAACCTTGCGCAACAGCAGGACCGGCCTGCCTAAGATCGGCGGGTCCGTTCCATGGCTTCCATGCGGGATTTGCAGCGGATGCACATGGTGGTGACGGGCCGGGCGATGAGGCGTTTTTCATCGATATCGCAGCCGCAGATCTCGCAGATGCCGTATTCCCCGGTTTCGATGCGGTCCAGGGCCTCCCGGATCTTGATGATGAGCCTGCGCTCCCGGTCCCGGATGCGCAGGGTGAAGTTGCGGTCCGTTTCCAGGGCGGCCCGGTCGGTGGGGTCGGGAAGAGGGGCCGCCGACCCGCCGGTCATCACCGTGCGGGTCTTGTCGGCCTCCCCCAGCAGTTCATGGAGGCGCTCGTGCAGGAGGTCACGAAAGAAGGCGAGACGTTCGGTATTCATTGCGGTGTCAGGGGCGAGTCGGAACCGCGGGCGATAAATTCGCCGCTTTTTCCGCCGCTCTTCTCCAGGAGTCGCAAATCTTCAATGACCATGCCCCGGTCCACCGCCTTGCACATGTCATAGATGGTGAGGGCGGCCACCGCGGCCGCGGTGAGGGCCTCCATCTCCACGCCGGTGCGGGCCACGGTGCGCACCCGGGCCCGCACTCCCACGGCCGCGGCCTCCGGGTCGGGGCTGAAGTCGATGTCCACGGCGGTCAGGGGCAAGGGGTGGCACAGGGGGATGAGGTGGGAGGTCTGCTTGGCGGCCATGATGCCGGCCAGCCTGGCTGCGGCCCATACCTCGCCTTTGGGCAGCTGCCCCGCCAGCAGCAGGGGATAGACCCGGGGGCCCACCCTTACCCGGCAGGAGGCGGTGGCCTGACGGTGCGTCACCTCCTTGTCCGCCACGTCCACCATGCGGACCCGACCCTGCTCGTCCAGGTGGGTGAACTCATTCATGCGCCGCGGCCTCCCGTTCTTCCTGTTCCAGGCGGGCCAGCTCCGTGAGAATGGCGCGCTGCGCGCCCGTAAGGCTCCGGGGGGTGCTCACCACCACGGCCACCACCTGGTCGCCCGAAGGTTGGTGGCCCCGCCTGGGGACACCCTCCCCGGGAAAGCGGAAAATACTGCCGGACTCCGTGCCCCGGGGCAGATGGAGAGTGCGAAAGCCACGCAAAGTGGGAATGCGCACCGGACCCCCCAGGGCGGCCTGGGCGAAGGAGACCTCAAACTGACAATGGAGGTCGTCGCCCTGACGGGTGAAGTAGGCATGGGGCTCCACGGATATGACCACGTTCAGGTTGCCCGGCGGCCCGTGGTGAAAACCGTCCCCCCCCTCCCCCGGAATGCGGAAGCGGGCGCCGTCCTTAGTGCCGGCCGGAATCCTTACCTGATAGGAGCGGTCCTGGAGCAAGAAGCCGTTGCCCTGGCAATGGGGGCAGGGTTGGATGATGACCCGGCCCAAGCCCTGGCAACTCCGGCAGACCGCTCCCATTCTCAGCAGTCCCGGCCCCAGGGGCCGCCGGCCTGTGCCCCGGCAGTCAGGGCAGAGCCCGCCGCCGGCTTCGCCCCCTCTTCCGGTGCTCTGGCAGGCCTGGCAGGGCCGGAAGTGGGGCACCCGGATCTCCAGGTCCGTACCCAGGAAGGCCGCAGCAAAAGAGATGCGCAGATCGTAGCGAAAATCCGGGCCGGAGCGCCGCCCCGAGGCTTCCTCCGGCCGTGCCAAGCCGAAATAATCGGCAAAGACCTCCGGAGACACCCTGACACCCCGGCGGAGGTAACAGGAGTCGTGCCGGCCGTGCCGAAAGGGTTCGCGCACCCGGGCCTGCTGCACGGCCTCGTAAGCTTCCACCACCCGGCGGAATCGGGTGGCCGCCTCCGAGTCCGTGGCGTTCCGGTCCGGATGGTAACGGCGGACCAGAATCCGGAAGCGGCGCCGGATTTCCTCCCATTCGGCCCGGGGCGAAACTCCCAGGATGCGGTAATGGTCCCTTAAGCTCATGGATGCACGGTCACGGGGGGCCCGTCTCCTCGAGCAGACGGCGCTGCAAAGCCGCCGCTCTATCCTGGTCTCCGGCCTCCTGCCAGGCCTTGGCGGCAAAATGCAGCTTGCCCAGTTGTTCCGCCTGGACCGCCACCTGCCGCCAGATCTCCGGGTCCTGGTTTCCCAGCCGGCCCAGGAGGTAGGCGTCCCCCTCCTCCAGGCAGTGCGCCAGGAGCTGCTCCAGGCCGGGCTGATAGTCCGCCTTCAGAAAATATTCCAGGGCGTCTTCCCACCAGCCATGGGCCAGAAACTGCTCCCCATACTTCCGGCAGAGATCCGGATTGAGGCTGCGATCATTGAGAAGTCGGCGTTTTTTCAAACAATCAGGCGCCCCTGGGGGCAGGGAAGCGTCTGTGCCTCGCCACATGGTTGTTCTCCAGGTCAATTCAATCATACTTTATAAATCAATTGCTGCAGCATGTAAACCCTTTAGTGACGCAGGGACGCGCGGCTCTTCCCACCGGGCCGGCCCCCCGGCAACGCTTCTTGCTTGAAAGATTCTCCTGGGGAAGGGGGCCAGGGGGCTTGAGACCGCTGCCCCCTCCTTTACCCCACCAACTTCGGAGCGTTTTGCCGGCGTTGCAGATGCAGGACACCCGCCCGCGGATGTGGGCACAAGCCGGAACTGCCATTTTCAGATAAAAGAGCCGGGGAGGACGCCTCCGCCACATTCATCAAGAGTTTCTCCCGGCAATGTTCTATAATATCCTCAATAAAGGCCTCCCCCGGGGGACCGGGGTCGCAGGCCAATGCTTCGGTATCGGGGGAACCGTCATGACACCCAGGGCCCGCATCACCCGGACCACCCGGGAGACGGCCATCGAGCTGGAACTGGCGCTGGACGGCCGGGGAGCGGTGGAGCTCGCCAGCGGCATTCCCTTCCTGGATCACATGCTCCACCTGTTCGCGGCCCACGGCTACTTCGACCTGAAGGTCACGGCCCAAGGGGACCTGGAGGTGGACCAGCACCACACGGTGGAGGACATCGGCATCTGTCTGGGGCAGGCCTTCCGGCAGGCTCTGGCGGCCCGCCCCGGCGTCCGCCGCTTTGGTTCGGCCCGGGTACCCATGGACGAGGCCCTGGCCCAGGTGACGGTGGACCTGAGCAACCGGCCCTATCTGCACTATCAGGTGGAGTTCGCCCCCGGCTCCGCCGCCCTGGACCCGCAGCTGGTCAAGGAATTCTGGCGGGCCGTCTCCCTCCACGGCGGCATGACCCTCCACATCGAGGTGCCCTACGGGGAGAACACCCACCACATCATGGAGGCCATTTTCAAGGCTGCGGGGCGGGCCCTGGACCGGGCCAGCCAACCGGAACCCCGGACCCAGGGGGCGCCTTCCACCAAGGGCGTGTTGTAGAGGCGGCGGATGCCGATCTCGCCTTGAACTATCACAAACCTCGTTATCGCATAGTAACGCAGAGGCGGTGCGCGAACCGCCCCTGCATGAACATTTGTTGCAAATGACACGGAAATCGGTATGAGAGGGGGCAGGAGAGGGCCGGGCGGGGTTTTCCCCGCCGGCGGAGAGGTTGTCGTCGGGAGGCCCGGCGGCGCTCACGCGCCGATGATTTTCACCAACACCCGTTTGCGCCGGCCGCCGTCGAACTCGCCGTAAAAGATCTGCTCCCAGGGACCCAGGTCCAATTTTCCGCCGGTCACCGCCACCACCACCTCCCGCCCCATCACCTGGCGCTTGAGGTGGGCGTCGGCGTTGTCCTCGCCGGTGTCGTTGTGCCGGTATTGGGAGACCGGCGCATGGGGGGCGAGCCTCTCCAGCCAGACCTCGTAATCGTGGTGCAGCCCGGACTCGTCGTCGTTGATGAAGACGCTGGCGGTGATGTGCATGGCGTTCACCAGGGCCAGCCCCTCCCGGATGCCGCTCTCCTTCAGACATCGCTGCACCTGCGGGGTGATGTTGAGGAAAGCCCGGCGGCCGGGCACCTGAAACCACAACTCCTGACGGTAGCTTTTCATAATCCCTTCCGAAACTCTCCGGCCCCCAACGGGGCCGCCATGAGGATGAAAACCCTACCCTAACGGCGGCTTTCAAACCAGCTTCTAAAAGTGTTATCAATGGGTTACCTGTTTGTTGGGGGCCGGGGACCGGAAAGGCGCAAGGGCTCTTTCCCGGCGTGGTCTTCCGAGAGGTCTCCCCGGTCGCTTCCTGCGCTCCGGGGCCCGTCATTGCTCCCAGACGATGACGCCGCAGTCCCTAAGGTCATAGCCGCCCAGAGCCGTGGCGGCTTCCCTGAACTCCCGGGAGCGGATGACCTCCAAAAGGGTCTGGAAACGAGGCTCCCGGAAGGTGGTCTCCGGCACCACCAGATCATACCGCTCCGGGGTCAGAGGAATGAAATCCAGCCCCAGGGCCCGGGCTGCGGCCAGGATGCCCAGCCCCACGTCCGCCGTGCCGGACAGCACGTTCACCGCCACCGCCATATGCGTGTACTCTTCCCGGTCGTAGCCCTGCACCAGGGAGGGTTCCAGACCGTTTTCTTTGAGAAGGTAGTCCAAGAGCAGCCGGGTGCCAGCGCCCCGCTGCCGGTTGATGAAACGCACTTCGGGACGGACCAGGTCTCTGACGGTGCGGATGGCTTTGGGGTTGCCCGGGGCCACCATGAGGCCCTGCTCCCGCCAGGCCAGGTTGATGAGCTTCAGGGGGACGCCGGGGAGATATTTTTGAATGTACGGCACGTTATAGGTGTTGGTCTCCGGGTCGAAGAGGTGGCTGCCCCCCAGGTGGGCCCGGCCCCGGCGCAGGGCCGCCAGTCCGCCCTGGCTGCCGATGTGCCCGGATGACAGGCGCAGGTGCGGGGCCTGCCGTTTCAGGAGGGTGGCCAATAGATCAAGGGTGTTGTCGTGGCTTCCCAGGACCACCAGGGTGCCGTCAAGATCCTCCGGCCGGACCAGGAGCTCGGCGCTCACCGGCCGGTCTTCTTCCAGGCCCTCGCTCAAGGCCGGGACCACCAGCAGGCCGTCGGCCTTCACCAGGGAGGTGATAGTGCCCGCGCCCCGGGGGAGCGGGGTGGCGATGACCTTGTCCCCCACCCGGCCCAGGGTTACCCGGATGAACTCGGTGAGGCCGGGCTTGGAGGGCAGGTTTTGGGCCGGATAGACCGTCAGGGTGGGGCGCGGCGGGATGGGCTTCCCCACCATGCCGGCCAGCAGCGGGGCTACGAACTGCTCGAAGGAAAGCACCGCCGACACCGGATAGCCCGGGTTGCCGATGACGGGCTTGCCGTCCACCACCCCCAAAAGCGTGGGCTTGCCGGGCATCATGGACACGCCGTGCACCAGGACCTCGCCCAGTTCGGCCACGGCCTGGTAGGTGTAGTCCTCGGTCCCGGCCGAGGAGCCGGCGTTGATGATCACCACGTCGGCGGCGGCCAGGGCCTCCTTCAGGGCGTCGGTCAGGGAGGCGGCGTCGTCGGGGACGATGGCCCCCACTTCCGGCAGGCCTCCCGCCTCGGCCACCAGACCGGCCAGGATAACGGAGTTGAACTCCGGGAGGCGGTCCGGGGGCAGGTCCCGGTACAGATCGGCCGCGGGCACCAGCTCAGAGCCGGTGGGGATGATGCGCACTTTGGGAAGGCGCCGCACCGCCACCCGGGTCACCCCCGCGGCCAACAGCGCCCCCTGGGCCCAGGGAGTGATCTCCACCCCCTCGGGCAGGACCATTTCCCCGGCCACCAGGTCTTCGCCGATGCGGCGGACGTTTTGCCAGGGAAAGACGGGGGCCTCCACCACGATGGGATCCGCCTCCGGATCGGGAATGTGCTCCACCATGATCACCGCATCAGTCCCGAGTGGGAGGGAGTGCCCCGTATTGATGGGAAAGGCTTCCCTGCCCAATGCCAACTGCTTGGGCTTTTCGGGGGTGGCGCCAAAGGTGGTGGACGCCGACACCGCAAAGCCGTCCATGGCAGCCTGATGGGTGGCCGGCGACGAGCGCCTGGCCCATACCGGCGCCGCAGTCACCCGCCCCCGGACCGTCACCGTGGGAATCTCCTCCGCAGCCAGCATGCCGGAGAGGTCAAAGCGGGAGAGAAAGAGCTCCCGAGCCTCGGCCATCGATTTCATCCGCAAATAGATATGGCGTCTCATGGGTTCCGCCTCTGTCGGAAATCGCCGGGTCTTTTCAAAGGCTGCTCTAAAACGGCGCCGCAGCGCTATTTTATTGAAAGAGTAGCATGCCCAAAAAATTATTCAATAAGGAGGCTCCTGCAAAATTCTCCCTTTTTAGGGAAAGGGTTGGGAGTTTTGAAACCGCGCTCAAAATCCCGACCTTCTTCCTGTGGCGCGCTGCGCACCTACATGGGGGCCGGAACATCAGAGGATCTGTAGCGCACCATGATATTTCGATATTTCGGAAACCCTGACGCTGGGGCGGAAGTTTTGCAAGAAGTTCCCCGGATTGACCACCTGTGCTCTGTCCATGAAGATGCTTTTTGCCGGGCGACCGCACCAACTATGGCGGGCGGACCCGCGATATTTGCCTTGGCCTGAAAGCTGAGGACTGAAAACCAGTTCCAGAGAGAAAAAACCTTTTATTTTCTATCGTCACCGTCCGGGGGGTCGGTCCCCTCCAGCCGCCGGCGCACGTACCAGTCGATCTGGCGGCAGACGCCCTTGATCACCTGGGTGTCCCGGGCCCGGAGCCCGTGCCGGTTGAAGAAGCGGCGCACGTTGAACATCCAGTGCTCCGGGTTCTGGTGGCCGATGTAATTGATCTTCACCAGCGTTTCCTGGAGCACGGCGTACATGGACTCCAGTTCCTGATGGTTGGCCAGGCGGGGCTCGAACCGGGGCTGGGGCGCGGACGCCACCCAGAGCTCATAGGCCAGGACCATCACCGCCTGGGCCAGGTTGAGGGAGGCGCAGTCCGCCGTGGGAATGGTGACCAGGGCCTGGCAGCAGGGCAGCTCCCGGTTGGTGAGGCCCCAATTTTCCGGGCCGAAAAGCAGGGCCACGTCGTTGTACCGGCTGATTTCCACCACCCGGGCCGCCATCTGCCGGGGGGTGAGGAGGTCCTGGCGCACGCCGCCTTCCCGGGCCGTGGTGCCCACCACGTACTGGAAAGGGGCCAGGGCCTCGGCCAGGTCGCCCTTGACCACCATGCGCTCCAACACGTGGGCCGCGGCGCCGGTGGCCATCATGCGCAGGCGCTCCGGGTTCAGGTCCGCCGGCTCCACCACCACGAGGCGGCTCAGACCCATGTTGCAGGCGGCCCGGGCCGCGGCGCCGATATTTTCCGGCAGTTGGGGCCGGAACAGGACCAGGGCCACCCGCTCCAGGCGAACCCGGGCGGCCTTGACCGGCTGCGGCAAACGTTTCTTCATGGTAAAATCAATGTACCATAAACGGGCCGGGCGACAACCTGGGAAGAAGGGCGGCTCAGGGGGTCGGAAGGGGGTGCGGGTCCCTCACCCCTGGCCCCCTTATCCGCCACAAACTTTTCCTTGCAGGTCGAAACCATGCGCAACTTCGCCATCCCCGCGGTCATGACGCTTTTCCTCAGCCTCTCGTCCGGCTGCGCCCCGGCGGTCTCCCCGGAATTGGCCCGGCAGGCCGCCCCCGGCCTCACCTTCGCCGCGCTGGCGGCCCATCCCGAGACCTACCGGGGCAAGATGGTGCTCCTGGGCGGCGAGGTCATGGACGTGCAGCCGGCCGAAGGGGGCAGCCTGCTGCGGGTAAACCAGAAGGAACTGGACGCCGCCTGGCGGCCGGTGGAGGCGCCCGTTTCCGGCGGCACCTTCCTGGTGCACAGCGCCGGCCGCCTTTCTCCCGACGACTACACACCCCGGCGCAAGGTGACGGTGGCCGGGGTGGCGGCAGGCAAACGGCACGGCCTGCCCCTGATTCAGGCCCGACAGATTCACCTGTGGGAACGACCCGAACAACTGGATGATTTCCTCAGGGAATGGTTCGGCAAGGATATGGAATACTGGTACACCCGGCCCTACTTCGACCCCTGGAGGACCGGGCCGGGGATCTGACGAGGCGCGCCATGCACATCGAACGCTACGACTTCGGGCAGATCGTCATCGACGGCGTCACCTACCGCCAGGACCTGCTCATCTGGCCGGGAACCATCAAGAAGGACTGGTGGCGCCTGGAGGCTCACCTGCTGCAAGTGCCGGACGTGGCCGAAGCCCTGGCCGCCCGGCCCCAGGTGCTGGTGGTGGGCATGGGGCAGCCGGGACGATTGCAGGTGGCCGCAGACCTGGCCCAATACCTGAAAGAGAACGACATCGACCTGGTGGCCGTGCCCACCGCGGAAGCCTGCCGCATCATCAACAGCCTGAGCGGCAAAAAACGCCTGGCCGCGGCCCTGCATCTGACGTGTTGAGGTTTGGAGGGGGGGAGGACCGGGGGAGACGGAAGCAACGCCCTTGACTCCCCTCCTCATCTTTTAAAGGGTGTCAAAGCTAAAAAGCTAATCTTACAAATATGTTATAATTTTTTTTCGATGGGTGGAAAAAATAATTGACAATAAAACAAAAATGATTACAGGCTCTTGCAAAATTCTCCCTTTGTCCTGGGAAAGGGCGGCGGTTTTGAAAACGCTCTGCAAGATGCCAACCTCTTTCATGGTGCGCGGTGCGCACCCTGATATGGTTGAAAGTTGTCAACAGGGCGAACGCGTTCCTTGGTTTTTGGGGTTAAGGCGTCTCCAGAGATTTCGGGTCTCCCGGGGGCGGGACTCGTGAGCGACGGTTGATCACTCTGAGA
>VGSQ01000111.1 GCA_016874975.1 Deltaproteobacteria bacterium | reverse complement strand
CGTTTTTGGGCGCGCCAATCTTTCCATCGGTTACTTAATGCCTGTGCATCAACTAACACTATTACCCGAAACGAACTTATGGCCCCGAAAACTGCTGAGCAGAGTCAATAGGCCATAAATTATTTAAGACGCATATCCTTTTCGGATGAGAACCAATTAATGTTTTTTCCTCAAACTGCTCAGGCCATAAGAAGATACATAGATTTTTTCAGTTTGACAAAGGCCAGAGGTATTTTCTGCCCGACCTCTCAAATTTAGAGAACCTGCTGATTTGAAAGACTGTCACATTGCTACAGAGAGAGCGCTAACGAATCCATCGATGCACGAAGGCGGTCTGAGCGCGTTTAAGTGAGATCGAAGCGATGATCCCGACTTATAGATACTGTTGAAAATATTACCAATTTTGTTTTTCAGGCATAGCCAGAGAAAATGATTCGCTTAAGAAGCGCCATTAAATAATTGGCAAGCCTTTTGCATTCGAAGAGGGTAATCGCCCACCGCGAGCATACCAACTCAAAGGAGTTTCGGAAGAACATGAAAAAACTGGTTAGCACCCTCACCGCCCTGACCTTTGCGCTGGGCCTGACCTCCGCCGGTTTCTGCCAGACCGCCGCCAAAGAAGAGGGCAAGGGCGCGGTAAAGATGGAAACCCCGGCCGAAACGCCCGAAGCCACCGGCAAAGAAGCGGAAAAACCCAAGGTCTTGGAGACCAAGGGCGTCAAGTCCGAAGACAAGGGCAAGAAGGGCAAAGGGTCGGATAAAACCAAGAAAGGCGCCAAGAAAGCCGGCAAGGACGACAAAAAGGGCGGCGCCAAGGTAGAGGACATCAAGAAGGAAGAGACCGCCAAGTAAGGAAGCCGACAGAGGCCGCGGTTTCACTCGAACCCGCCGGCTGCTTCGGGCTGAACGCACGGGCCGTGGGAGCGCCGCTCTCACGGCTCTTGCGTTTTTAGGGGCCAAAGGGGCATCCTGAGGGGGGCACGGCTGAGGGCCCCCTCAGGGGAGGGTGGGAATCCCCGCCATGCATGGCATCAGCGCCGTGGCCGGTGATTATTGCGGCATGGCTGACTCCATGCATCGGCCGGCCACAGGTTGGGGGTGGGCGCGTTGTGGGGCAGGGCGCTCCGATCCCCGGCCCCTGCCCCACAACGATCTTTTCCAGGCAGCGCCTTCCGCGCCCCGGCTTTTTGCCGAAAGCGCCTTTTCTTTCCCCTCATCTTCGGCTATGAAAAAGCATGACCTTGCCCACCCGAAGACTTGCCTCAGGGGCGGAACTCCAGGACGTTCTTCTCCGTGAAGTCAGCGGCCGGGCCCTGGTTGTCGTCCCCCACCAGCGGCTGGCCCGGCAGGTGTGGCACCGCCGGCGGCAGGCCGTGGCGGCTGCGGGTGGCGGCGCCTGGGAGCCTCTGCGGCTCCTCACCCTGGAAGCCTGGTGGGCCGAGCTCCTCAAAGCCTCGTGGGCTCCGGTGGTCCCCGCCCCGCCCCTGGTGCGCCTGGCCCTGTGGCAGGAGGCCCTGAGGGCGGCCCCTCCCTTTGAAGGAGCCGCCCCTGATCTGGGTTGGGCTGCCGCCCTGGATGACTCCCATCAGCTTCTGGCCCGGCACCTCCTGCTGGATGACGCCCTCGGCCTGGGCGACGACCCCCTGACGGCCTGGCGACAGGAGGTCTTTTCTATTTATACTGCCCTGCTGCGGGAAGGAGAGTGGCTGGCTCCCGGCGAGGTGCCGTCCTATTTGCGCCGCTTGCTGGCCGCCGGACGGTTGCCTCTGCCCCAGGCCGTGTTTCTGGTGGGCCTGGAAACCGCGGCGGAAGTGGAGGAGGCCTGGCTGAAGGACGTGGCCCGATTGGCGCCGCTGCAACATCTGCATCTGATTGGCCAGCCTGAAAACGTCAAGGAGGCGGTGGTCCTCCCCGATCCCCGCCAGGAAATGGAATGGGTGGCGGCCCGGGTGGTGGAGGCGGTTTCGATGGACGGCGTCCCGCTGCACCGCCTCGCCGTCACCTCGCCCCTGATGGACCGGGAATACGCGCCGGTGCTGGAGCGCGTCTTGGCGGCATTGCTGGGCCAGCCGGAGCAGGGGGGGCTGTTCGCCTACAACTTTTCCCGGGGGCCCGCCCTGGCGGAGACGCCGCTGTGCCGCGCCGCCCTGGTGCCCCTGAAATTCATCGTCGGGGGGGAGCGACGGGAAGATCTGGCCTCCCTGCTGCTGTCCCCCTTCTTTGGGGCCCTAAAGTCCGTCCGCCTGCCGCCGGCCCTGGCCGACCGCAGGTGGCGGGAGGAACGGCGGGAAGCCGGCTGGCCCCGGCTCCGGCCGGCCCTGGCCGCCGTCCTGGAGGAGGAGCCTTCGGGACGCGGGGTGCTGGAGATGCTGGACCAGGCCTTCGGCGCGCTCCATTCGGGCCCCTCATCGGGCCGGGAATGGCTGGCGCGGCTGCGACAGGTTTGGAGATTCCTGGATTTTCCCGCTCTTCCGGGGGAAGAGCTCGCCGGGCACCTCGCCGCCCTCCGGAATCTCCTGGACCAGGTGGAGAGCGCGGTGGGAGGGCGCCATCTCAGCGCCGGCGAAGTCCTGGAGTGGCTGCAACAGGGGGCGGAACGCCTTCTGCCCCCCGGCCCGGGCGCGGAAGAGGCGGGTCTCCAGGTTCTGGGGCTGCTGGAAATGCGGGGCCTGGACTTTGACCGGGTCTTCTGCCTGGGGCTCAACGCCGGGGCTTTGCCCGCCGGCCCCCGGTTCCACCCCCTGCTCACTGCCCGGGAAAACGCCCTCACCCTCGGGGGCACCCATGAGAGCCAGCAACGGTTCGCACGGGAACTGTGGGGTCATCTTCTGGCGTCGGCCCCGCACCTGGTGCTTACCCGCCCCCGGGTGGTGCAGGAGGAGGAGAACGTGGCTTTCCCCCTGTGGGGGGGGGAGTGGCGAGAGGAGAAGTTTTGCCCCCTAAGCCGGCCCCATCCCGCCTGGGTTTCTGCGCCCCCGGTGCGTGCCCTGCTGGGGGCTCAAGGCTCCATCCGGGCCGACACGGAAGAGCCCGCCGTGCCCCTGCCCTGTCCCACCGAACTGCGCATAACCCAGGCCGACATGGCTCTGGCCTGTCCCTGCCGGTTCCTTCTGGAAGTGCTCCTGGCGCTGCGCCGGTTGCCGGAGATCGAGTCGGGCCTCTCGCCCCTGGAGCGGGGTGAGCGCCTCCACCGCGTCCTGGCCGATTTTGTGGAGCATTTCCTGAAACATTCCCTTCCCCAGGAAGAGGTCGCCGGGCAGTGGGCCCGGGACCTGTTGGAGGCCTCGGCCCGTCGTGCGGTGGGGGCCTTTCTGGACGATCCCCATTGGCAGGCCGAATGGCGGCGCTGGTTCGGGGACGACTCCGGCGCTCCTGGGCTGCTGTGGGCCTGGCTGGACCTGGAGGCCCAACGGTTGGCCGAGGGCTGGCGCTGGCAACGGGCGGAAGCGCTTTTCGCCGGCCTGAGAACCGGTAACTGGCCCTTTCTCCTGAGAGGACGCATCGACCGCATTGATCAGCACGCCGACGGCGCCGTCATGCTCTGGGATTACAAAACCGGCAGGATTCCCACACCCAAAGCCCTTTTCAACGAAGTCCGGGAATTCCAGTTGCCCGGCTATCTGTTGGCCCTGCGGGCGGGGGCGGTGGGACTGCCGGAAGCTGCCGGCACGGTGCGGGCCGGCTATATCGGCCTCAGGTCTCCCCGGCGGGACCACCTGAAATTTGCAGACTACGCCGGGAAGGCCCACGAGTGGGACCGGCTCCTGGACGACTGGGCCGACCGGCTGGCGGAGTTGGGCCGCCGCCTCCGGGCCGGGGATTACCGGCCCGATCCCAGACCGCCCGATCCGGAGAAGGGGCCCTGCCTCTATTGTCCCTACCTGTTGGTGTGCGGCTACCGCGGGGAGGCCGCCGCCGAAGAGGGGGAGGACGGGGAGGACGACCGGTGAGCGGGCTGCCGCCGGACCAGGACCGGCGCGACCGGGCCGTCCAGCCCGGCCTCAGCGTGCACCTGGAAGCCCCGGCGGGTTCCGGCAAGACCGCGGTGCTGCTGGAGCGCTACCTGCACCTGCTGGCCCGGGCCGAGGCGCCGGAGGACATCCTGGTGCTCACCTTCACCCGCAGGGCCGCGGGGGAGCTGCGCACCCGCATGAGACAGTTGCTTCTCGAACCCGAGGCCGACGGCGACACCGAGATGCCGCCGCACCGGGCGCGGCTGGAAGGGCTGGCCAGGGCCATTCAAAGGCGTCCGGACTTCGGGCTGGACCTGTTTGAGCGCCTGCAAATCTCCACCTTTCACGCCTTCTGCGCCAGACTGCTGAGTCGGGCGCCCTATGAGGCGGGATTGCCTCTGAGTTTTCGCCAACTGGACGAACAGGAATACCAGCGTCTGAGGCGGGAGGCCGTGGAAGAGACCCGGCGGCGCCTGGCGGCCCGGCAGGAGGAGGACCCCTGGCGTCAGGCCCTGATCCGCCGCCTGGTGCGTCTCAATAACAACTGGCCGATGCTGGCCCGACAGCTGGAGCAACTGCTGGGCCAACGGGAAAATCTGTCGGACTTCATGAAGCTGGCCTCCCTGACCCAGGTCCCGCAAAGATATCGGGAGCTATTGTCCCAGCGGCAGGACCGGCTCCTCGCCGACTCCCTGGGTAGCCTGCGGCAAGCCCTGGGGGCGGCTGGTCTGGGCCGACGCTGGGGGGATTTTTATGCGGCTCTGGCCCAAGCGGGCTCCCCCCTGGCCGAGATGCTCCCGCCGCACCTGCCGGGTGTCGGCCCGGAGGACCTGCCCTCCTGGCAAGGGATCGCCAACGCCCTGTTGACCAAGCAGGGAGAGCTGCGCCGCTCTTTTACGCCCTCCCACGGCTTCCCCAAGGGTTGGGAGAAATCAGACTGGATCGGACTGATCCGCCATCTCCCCGACGGGGTCGTCCGGCTCCTGAGAGAAATCCGGGGGCTCACCCTGACCCGCATCTCCCCCGAGGAAGTGACTGCTCTGCAGGACCTGCTGTTGCTCCTGCTGGAGGTCATCGGGGTCTACCAGGAGCTGTGCCGGGCGGAGGGCGGCGTGGATTTCGCCGCTCTGGAACGGGGGGCCCTGAATCTGCTCGACACCGAGGACCCCGGCGAGCTGCTGCAGCGCCTGGACCGCCGCTACCGGCACCTCCTGGTGGATGAATTCCAGGACACCAGCGTCAATCAACTGTCGTTGCTGGGTCGTCTCATGGGCGACTGGCAGGGCGGGCCGGACCGCACCCTGATGGTGGTGGGAGACCCCAAACAGTCCATCTACGGCTGGCGCCAGGCCCGGCTGCGCCTTTTCCTGGAGGTGCGCCGGCAGGGGGTGCGCTGCTCCCGGGGGTTCACCCTGATCCCTGCGGGGCTGGAGCTGGAAACCAACTTCCGGGCCACCTCCCGTCTCATCGATTGGGTCAATCAGGTCTTTGGGCGCACGGTGCTGGCGGACCCCGCCACGCTGGAGGGGATGGCGTTCCACGTAGCCACCCCGGCCCCCGGCGCCGACCCCGGCCGGCCGCCCCGCCTGGCCCTGTTTCTCCAGGACCCGGACGATCGGAGCAAAGCCCGCCAGGCCGAGGGCCGCTGGCTGGCCCGGGAAATCCAGCAGGCCCTGCTGGACCTTCCCCCCGGGGAGAAGATCGGGGTTCTGCTTTTTACCCGGCGCCATCTCTCCACGTATCTTGAGGCCTTGAAGGCCGCAGGTCTGACGGCCAAAGTCCGGGAAGGCCTGAAGCTGAGCGCCAGCCCCGCCGCCCATCTCCACAATCTGGCCCGGGCTCTGGCCTTCCCCGCGGACGAGGTGGCCTGGGCGGCGCTGCTGCGGGCGCCGTGGACGGGATTGAGCCTGGAGATGGTATCCCGGACGGCCTTGAGCCCTGGGAAACTATGGTTGGAAAAAATCCAGGAAGCGGCTGCCGCGCCCGCCGCCCCCGCGGTGCTCCGCACGTTGGCCGCCGCTCTCCAGGCCGCCTGGCCCGCCGTGGGACGCCGTCCTCTGGCCCGGATACTGTCCGATTTTCTGGAGAGTCTGGACGGCTGGGAGGCCGTGGCCGCCACCGAAGGGGCCGCGGGCGTGGCCAACGCCCTGACCTATCTTGACCTGATAGGCCGGGCCGACAACGGTTTGCCCCAGGCAACCTGGGAAAAGGTGAATTTTTCCTTCCAGGAGGAATTTCAGCCCCCCGACCCCCAGGCCCAGGAGTCGCCGGTGGAATTCCTCACCGTTCATGGGGCCAAGGGGCTGGAATTCCACACCGTGTTTCTGCCGTTTCTGGACTGGCAGCCCCTGGCCAATGAAGACCGGCGCCCCCCCTTCCTGCTGGAGGAGATTCCCGGTGCGGCCTCTCACGGGCTGGCTTTGGCGCCGCCCTCCTGGCAGCATTCGCCGGGCGCCGATTTTCGCCTCCTGAAGACCCTGCGGGACCGGCGCATCCTGGCCGAGGCCCGCCGGGTCTTTTATGTGGCGGCCACCCGGGCCAAACGGCGGCTGCTCCTTTCCGGAGTTCTGGCGACCCCGAAAAAAGGCCCGCCGACTCCGCCGGCCCAGGGTCCCCTGGCCTGGCTGTGGGGTCACTTCGGCGCTCCGGAGGTCACCCCCGGTGCTTCCCCGGCCTGGATGGACCCGGAGACCGTGGTGGAAATCCGGCAGGACTGTCCTCCTCTTGCCGGGTCTCCCCCGGCGGCGCCCACGGCCCCGGCCGCTCTCCGGATCGCCCGGGAAGAACTCCCGTATCGTCTGGAATTCCCTTCCCGGTTGGCCGTGGAGGAACCCTTCCAGGCCGTCGCCCGTCCCGGAGATGCCGAAGCCTCCCGCGTCGCCCGGGCGCGGGGGGAGGTGATCCATGCCCTCTTGGAGACCTTGTCCCGGGGCGCGCCCTTCCCCGACGCCGCCGGGGTGGCCGCGGCCCTGCGCCGGAGCGGCCTCTTTTCTGAGGACGCCCGGCGGTTGGCCCCCCAGGTGCTGGAGGAGGTCCGGGCCTGCCGGGACGACCCGGTTCTCAAGGAGATTCTCAGGCCGGACTGGCCCACGGCCATGAGCGAGTGGCTGCTGGAGGACGCGGCCCCCGGGCTGGTGCGCCGGGGCCAGATGGACCGCCTCATCTTCAACGGCCGGGAGTGGTGGCTGGTGGACTACAAAACCTCCCGGCCGCCTTCGGGAGAAGACTGGGAGGGATTCCTGGCCCGGGAGACGGAAAAATACCGCCCCCAACTCCTGGCCTACCGGGAGATGGCGGCCCGCTTCCTGGGACTGGCCGGCCCCGCCGAGCTGCGTCTGCTCCTCTATTTCACTGCCTGCCGGCGGGCCGTCGTGCTATAATGAGGCTGCGCTGAAATTGATTATGAGTTTCAGGTGTTAGGTGTTGGGAAGGTGTAGCCTGCGCCGTCGCGAACCATGAATCGCTTTTTTGGCAAAGTGCTTCCCCAAAGGAAAGGCGGTTATGCAACCGACAAGCAGCCGTCCCGGACGTTTCGTGTCGTTCATCATCGTGGCCCGGAATGCGGAGAAGTTCCTGTCCACCCTGTTGGGCAACTACCTGGATCAGGACTATCCCGCGGAGCTCCGGGAGCTCATCTTCGTGGATTCCATGTCCGAAGACCGCACCCGGGCCATTGCCGAGGAATTCCGGCAGAGCCACCCGGAGTTGGCCATGACCATCCTGGAGAATCCCCGGGTGGCGGTGGCGGCGGGGTGGAACATTGCGCTCCAGGCCGCCCGGGGGGAAATCGTGGTGCGGGTGGACGCCCACGTCTCCATTCCCTCCAATTATCTGCGGGACGGTGTGCAGCTCCTGGAGGAGCACAGTCCGGAAGGGGTGGTCTGTGTGGGCGGGCCCTGGACCACCCGGGGGGAGGGATTTTGGGGCCAGGCCATTGCCGCGGTCCTGTCCTCGCCCTTCGGGGTGGGCGATTCCCCCTTCCGCCACGGCGAGCGGGAAGGCATCGTGGAAACGGTGCCGTGCGGCCTCTATTGGAGGTGGGTCTTTGACCAGGTGGGGCTGCTGCGGGAGGATGTGGGCCGGGCCGAAGACAACGAACTGCATGCCCGCATCCGGGCCCGGGGGGGGAAATTTTATCTTTCGCCGAAACTGCGGAACACCTATGCCTGCCGCTCCACCGTGGGCGCCTTCCTGCAGCAGGCCTACGGCAACGGCTACTGGGTGATGGCCTCCTGGCGGGACTGCTCGGGCCGCCACCTCATCCCCTTCTTCTTTGTGGGGCTGCTGGGGGGATTGGGGCTGGGGAGCTTCTTTTCCCCGGCCTGCGCCACCGCCCTCAGCTACCTGGGCTCCATCTACCTGGCCCTGGCCCTGTATGCCGCTTACCTGGCCCCTTCCGAGCTGTCCGCCAAGGTGAGGCTGCTGGTCTGCCCGCCCCTGTATTTGCTCCTGCATCTGGCCTACGGGCTGGGAAGCTGGGCGGCCCTCATCGCCCGTCTCCGGCGGGAGTGGGCCGGGTGACGGGCCACGGGGAGGCGGGGCATGGCTAAGAGCGGAGGCGAGCCCAGGCCGGAGGGACCGCCCGCTTCCGGACACGAGAGCCCGGAGCAACGTCTCCGGCAGGAAGAGGAGCGCCTCCAGGCGGCCTACGCCCGGCGCTCCTGCGGCGACCTTTACTCCTGCTTCAATCCGGGGCATCTTTTTCTGGTGCAGCAGCGGGAGCAGCGCATGCTGGAGCTGCTGCGGCGCCACGGCTTTGCCCGCCTGGAGGACCGGCGCATCCTGGAGATCGGCTGCGGCGAAGGGTTCTGGATCAACGAATTCATCAAGTGGGGGGCCAAAGCGGCGCATATCACCGCCGTGGACCTGATCTGGCGGCATGTGGAGCTCACCCGGGCCCGCACCAATGAAGAGGTCACCCTGATCTGCGCCAACGCCGCCTCCCTGGACCTGCCGGACGCCTCCTTTGACCTGGTGCTCCAGGCCACGGTCTTCACCTCCATCCTGGACCCGGCCATGAAAGCCCGGGTGGCCGGGGAGATGGTGCGGCTGCTGAAACCCGGGGGCCTCATCCTGTGGTATGACTATCACGTGGACAATCCCGCCAACCCCGACGTCAAGGGGGTGAAAAAGGCCGAGATTCACCGTCTCTTTCCGGGGTGCCGCATCGAACTGGAGCGCCTCACCCTGGCCCCGCCCCTGTGCCGCGCCCTGGCCCCCTACTCCTTTCTCCTCTGCCACCTGCTGGCCAAGATCCCCTTCCTGTGCACCCATTACCTGGGAGCCATCCGCAAAGCAAAAGCGTGACAGGAATCCCAGGGGTGCTGTCAATGAGCGGCGGCTTCCGGTATGACTATTCTGCCTGAGGGCACATCTGTGAACACGGGGCGCCGGGGCAGCGGCGTCAGGGGAGGTGCTATGCAAAAACAGTTCAAGCGGATCCGGCTCATCCTGGCGGTGGCGGTGATGGCCGGATTGACGGTGGGGGGCACCTGGACAGCCAACCAATTCTTCTACAAACCGAGCCTGGGGGCCAGCGGCACCCAGGAAAAGACCACCTACGACACCGGCCTGGACCGGGTGGACGCCAGGCTGGGCAAGGAAATCTGGATAGGCGACCCGGCCTACGGCAGCACCCTGGCGTCCGCCGTCACCGCCATCGGCGGCAACCAGGTCATTCTGCGGGTGCCGGCCGGGACCGCGACCATCAGCACCGACCTGACCGTGCCGGCCAACATCACCCTGCAATTGCAGCGGGGCGCGGTCCTGTCGGTGGCCGACGGCAAGACCCTGACCATCAACGGGGAGATCAGGGCCGGGGCCTACCAGATCTTCGCCTGGACCGGCGCCGGGGCCATCCGCCTGTCCAACGCGCTCAAAGAGGTGCTGGTGGACTGGTTCATTCCCGCGGGCGCCACCGACCACACCGCGTATATCAAAAAGGCGGTGGACTCCGGCAACCACCTGGTGGGGAGCGGCGTCTATGCCCGCCCGCCGGTGGTCCTCACCAGGGAATCCTATGTCATCGCCAACCTGAACTTCGACATGGGGGCGACGGGACTGCCCAACTACTGCGGCCTCACCCTCAGCGGCAAGCCCGGCGGGGGCAACAACGGCAGCGTCAAGCTGACGGTGAACGGCGCCAATGACAACGGCATTCTCATTACGGGCAACTTCACCGCCGGCGGGGCCTTCGCCAACTATATCACCCTGGAGAACCTGCAGATCATCAAGGCGTCCTACCCCGGGGACGCCCGCAGCGACTACGGTTTGAAATTGCGGCGCTCCCAGTGGATCCGCCTCAGAAACGTCAAGATCAAGAATTTCGGCGAATCGGCCCTCTTCATCCAGGACTGCTTCTTCGGTTCTTTTGAGGGCTTTGAAGCCGAGACCTGCTACCGGGCCATCAACCTCACGGCCAGCACCATGGACCCCTATTGGGCCTGCACCACCATGCACTTCGTCAATCCCTCCCTCATGGGCTGCAAGATCCTGGTCTATAACAGCGGCGGCCGGGCCCACGCCACCTTTTCCGGGCTGACCGCCGACGACTTCGGCGGCTTCACCAGCACCGCCTACGTGGACGTGAGCCACCAGACGGTGCAGCTTTACTTTGACCGCTGCTGGCTTGAAGGCCTGAACGCCGCCAGCTACGGCGTCAACTTCCGGGACGGCGCCATGTACCCCCGGTATAACCACATCACCTTCACCGATTGCCAGTTGCACCTGAAAAACCCGAGCTACCTGGTGGGCGCCTCCGGCAGCGGCACCGGGGTCATCTCCCTGAAAATGAGCAGCATCAGCTATACCGACTCCGGCGACTCAGTGCTGTACAAGGACCGGACGGTGATTCCCAACCGGACCGACAGCCACGCCTGCACCGAAGTGGCGGGTCTGGGCAAAGCCGACCTGGAGGGACCGGCCATCTTCATGTCCACCCCCACGGCCAGCGGCACCATGGTGACCGAAGGGCCCAACGGTGTGGCGGTGGGCACCAAAGGGGTGAGCTCCTTCGGCGGCGTGGTGAACCATCGCTACTATGACGACGGCATCGTCGGTCTGAGCCAGGAGTACAAGAACGACGGCTTCATCTCCACCATCGGCGGGCTGATCACGCCCTCGCTGTTCCTGCGGCAATATTACCTCTACGGCCTGCGCCTGGCGGTGGCTTCGGCCATCCCGGCCAACCAGACCTGCA
>VGSQ01000110.1 GCA_016874975.1 Deltaproteobacteria bacterium | reverse complement strand
GGGGGTCATCCTCCGGCGGCCAGGCGGGCGGCGGTCTTGGTGGCGAAGGGAGCGGTCCTTTCCCCCTTCAGGAGAGCCAATACGTCCTGGACCAGGTCCCGGTTGCCGGGGTCGGCGTCCGGGCTGCCGCGGAGCGCCGCCAGAATGGCGTCCACCATTTCCGGCTCCGTTTCCAGGTCTGCCAGCACCTGCCGGGCCTGTTCGGGCGGCAGGGGGTGGAGCAGCACCGCGGCCATGACCACCTTGGGGTCGCCCCCCTCGGCCTTGAGAAGGTCGGCGGCGTATCGCAGGCCCTGCTCCAACCGCCCGGCCACCGCCGGGTCTGCGGCGGTCAGTTCCCTGACCCGCTCCCCCAGGCGCTCCTTGAACATGAGGGTGGCCTGGCGTTCCTGGAACAGTTCGGGCACGCACTTGTCGGCGTACTGACAGTATTCGGCGCAGCCCAGCTCGATTTTGGGGTTATAGAAGAGATGGCCGCACCAGGCGCAGCGCCGCCGGGTGTCGTCCTTGAAGAATTCGATTTCCGCGCCGCACTTGGGGCATTCCACCGCGAAGATGTCGCCGGGCTTCCAGAACCGGGTATCCTGGCCGGGGCACTTGACCTGTTCCATGACTCGCCTCACGCCGCCTTGATTTTCTGCTGTTGCACCACGTTGCCCTGGGTGCCCAGGGTGCAGATGGTCACCGGCAGGCTCTGGCCGGCCGCCTGCATGGCGGCGCGCACCATCTGCACCAGCCCGAAGCAGCACGGCACCTCTATATTGGCGATGGTGATGCCCCGGATGTCATTTTCCTTCAGGATATCAGTCAATTTGGCCACGTACTCTTCCATGTCGTCGAACTTGGGGCAGCCGCAGAGCACCACCTTGCCCTGGAGCAGGCGGGCGTGGAAATCTCCCGCGGCAAAGGGCGCGCAGTCCGCGGCCACCAGGAGTTCGGCGCCCTGGAGGAAGGGGGCCTTGGGGTTCACCAGGCGCAGCTTCACGGGCCAGTGGCTCAGGGCCGAGGCCGCGGCTTCCGGCGCCGCGCCCGGCTGGAACTGGCGGGCCATGGTGCCGGGGCAGCCGCAGGCCAGGGTTTCCGGCGCGGCCTGGGGCTCGGGCGCAGGGTGATGGCCCGGCGCCCCCGGGGCCGGACCCACAAACTCGTCGGCCTCCCGCTCCTCGATGATGAGAGCCCCCGTGGGGCACTCTCCCAGGCAGGCGCCCAGGCCGTCGCAGTATTTATCGGCCACCAGCCGGGCCTTGCCCTCCACGATCTCAATGGCCCCTTCGGCGCAGGAGGGGACGCACAAGCCGCAGCCGTCACACAGCTTCTCGTCGATGCGGATGATCTGCCTCTTTGCCATGGTCTTATTCCTTTCACCGGAAATTATGCACGGTGTGGAAGGGAGGCATGGCGCCATCCCTTCAACCGTCGTCTTTATGTTTGAATATAACCATGCCTTTCGTCCCTGCCCTGACCTAAGTCAATCGGGGCGGAAAAAATTACCTTTTTCTGGTTCCCAAGCTCCTGCTTGGGAACCCCGGCTTGCCCGCCAAGCTCTGCTTGGCAGGGGCACCGCCGCATAAGGTACCCAAGCAGAGCTTGGGTGGAAATGTGCGTTCCCAAGCAGGAGCTTGGGAACGAGGGGGTGATCATAGGGCGTGCCGTGCACGCCGCAGTCGGCGGCCGCGGGCCGCCCTATGAGCTGTGCCCGGACGCCCGGGGGCGGGTGTCACACATAAATGCACCGGGAAATTTCCCAAATAAAGGAAAAAAGTTCGAGCCTGTCATGGCTCCTATCACGGCAGTAGCACTTCCGCCAGGTGGTGGAAGGCGAAGCCGGGCGTGGGTGGGGTGAGGCCCTGGAGGTGCAGCAGGCAGCTCGCGTCCAGGGAGACCAGACCTGAGGCGCCGGCGGCCGCCGCGGCCTCAAGGTAAGCCTCGCCGATGGTGCGGGAGAGGTCCGGTTGGAGGAGTCGAAAGGCGCCGCCGAAACCGCAGCAGGAGAAATAGGGGGAGACCTCCAGGAGGCGGAGCTCCGGCGCCTGGGCGAGGAGTCGGGAGGCTCCCGGCAAAGCCCCCAACCGGCGGGCCTTGCAGGAGCGGTGCAGGACCAGGGCGCCGCAGAACGGGGGGGTCCAGGGGAGGGGGCCCTGGGCCGCCAGCCACTCGCTCAGCTCGAAGGTGCAGGCCGCCAGCCGTTGGGCCGCCCGCCGCTCTCCGGGTGTTTCCGCCAGTCGGGGGTAGTGATGGCGCACCGTATACGTGCAGGAGGCGCTGGGGCAGAGCACCAGGGGAGCGTCGCCAAAGACCCGGAAAAAATGGCGCATGAGACGGCGGGCCGTGGGTTGGTCCCCCCCGGTGAGGGCGAACTGGCCGCAGCAGGTCTGGTCTCCGGGGTAACTCCAGGCCACCTTGAGGAGAGTCAGCAGCCTCACCACCGCCTCGGCCACCCGGGGGGCGGCCTGGTCCAGGAAGCACGGAATGAAGAGGGAAAGCCGCATGGGTTCTGATGTTCTCATATCACAAGGAGGGGGGAAAAGCAGCGTTTATCATGCTCTTCGGGTGCGGGCCTCCCGGCCGGGGCAACAGGTAATGGTCTTTCCTGCGTGGCAAGCCCTTGACAGCGGTGGGGCGGATAGCCTAAAATGAATACAAATTTTATGGAATAACAAGTATTTGTTGTGGAACGAGATCAGCTTCGCAGCGAAAGCATCCCGGCCCAGATCCTGGTCATCGACGACGACAAGGCCATGCGGGATGCCTGTTTCCAAATCCTCACCCGTCTGGGCTACCAGGTGGAGCTGGCGGCCAGCGCCCGTCAGGGCCTGGGTCTCCTGGAGCGGGTCTCCTTCGACGTCGTCCTGCTGGACCTGGTGATGCCGGACCAGGACGGCCTGGAGACCCTGAAGAAAATCAAACAGTTGGAAACGGACAGCGAAGTCATCATCATTACCGGCTACGGCACCATCCCCACCGCGGTGGAATCCATCAAATCCGGGGCTTTTCACTTCCTGTCCAAGCCTTTCGTGCCCGACGATCTCCGGCATCTGGTGGGCCGGGCTCTGGAAAAGCGACGGCTCAACCTGGAGAATCTTTACCTCCGCCAGGAGCTGAAATCCAAGGACGAGCGCACGGACCTGGTCTATCAGAGCGAAGCCATGGCCCGGGTGGTGGAAATGGCCGCCCGGGTGGCGGTCACGGACAGCACGGTGCTCATCACCGGCGAATCAGGCACCGGCAAGGGGCTGGTGGCCCGGAGAATCCACCAGTTGAGCCCCCGCTCCCGGCGCCCCTTCATTACCGTGGATTGCGGCACCCTGGTGGAAACCCTGTTTGAGAGTGAGCTCTTCGGGCATGTCAAGGGGGCCTTCACCGGGGCCGACGCCAACAAGATCGGCAAATTCGAGATGGCCCAACACGGCACCCTGTTTTTCGACGAAATCAGCAACATCAGTCTGGAGGTGCAGGCCAAGCTCCTCCGGGCGGTGGAGGAGCGCAAGGTCTCCAAGGTGGGCAGCCACCGGGTCATCACCGTGGACGTGCGTCTGATCGCCGCCACCAACAAGGATCTGACCAAGGCTATTCGGGAGGGGGCCTTCCGGGAGGACCTCTTTTATCGGCTGAACGTGGTGCGCCTGCAGATGCCGCCCCTGCGGGAGCGCAAGAGCGACATCCCGCGGCTGGCCCAGCATTTTCTGGAGAAGTACAATCAGCGGCTGCGCAAACAGATCCAGGGCATCACCCCCGAGGCCATGGACCTGGTCCTGCGCTACGACTGGCCCGGCAACGTGCGGGAGCTGGAAAACACCTTCGAGCGTCTCATTGTGCTCAGCAACGGGCCGTATCTGGAACCCGAAGACCTGGCTTACGCGGGCATCGTCCTGCCGGGAGGGCCCGACACCGCCGCTTCTTCCCTCAAAGATCAGGAGCGGGACCTCATCCTGCGCACCCTGAAGCGGTGCAACGGCAACAAGAGTGAGGCCGCCCGGGTCCTGGGCATCGACCGCAAAACCCTGCGGGAGAAGTTGAAGCGCTTTAACATCAGTCTGGGCCCGGAAGCGGGCGATTAACGGCGGTCTTTGCCGAGGTGTGGGCTGCGGCGGAGAGAGAGGCTGAGGTGAATTTTTCATGAGTGCGGGTTGGGGCTTACGTTTATCACTCTCCTCTTGCGGTCCTCTGTCACGAAGGCGGTGGAGCCTGAGCCGCCGTTTCCTGCGCACTCCTTTCCGGGCCGGACCGGGGCGCACCATCCTGAGCCGCCCTTCCGACCAACAGGGCATGGTCCTGCTGCTGGTGCTTTGGATTGTCACCCTGGTCAGCGTGGTGGTTTTGGGTTGGACCCAGGAATGGCGCACCGAAGTGAAGCTGGCCGCCAACCAACGGGAGGAGCGTCAGAGCCGCCGCCTGGCCGAAGCGGGCGTCTACTTTGCCCTGGGGCGGCTCTTGCAGGCCGTTTCTCCGGGGCAGGCCCCGCTCCCGGCGGAGGCGCCGCCGTTATGGCGGGCCGACCAGAGCCTGCATGTTCTGGAAATGGAGTCGGGCCGGGCGGAAGTGCGAGTGGCGGACGAAGGTGGCAAGATCAACCTCAACCTGGCCAATGAGAGGATTCTCACCAATCTTTTTCTGGCCCTGGGTTTGGAAAAGGAGGAGGCGGCCTCGCGGGTGGCGGCGGTGTCGGCCTGGCGCGGGCGTCAATTCCAGGTTTCGCCGTTCGCTCTCCCGCGGCCGCCCATCCCCCAGGAAGGGAGCCGGTATTTACCCAAGCGTCAGCGCTTCGACACCGTGGAGGAGCTGGCCTGGTTGCCGGGGTTCGCGGGGAGCCCCCTGCTGCCCCGCCTGGGGCAGTGGCTGACGGTCCAGGAGGTGTCTCAGGGCATCAATCTCAACACCGCCCCCCGGGAGGTCCTCCAGGCCCTGGGTCTTGGCCCCCAGCAGATCGACGAGCTCATGCTGCACCGACAGGCCCAGGCGATCCGGCATTTGTCCCAGGTGCCCGGCTTCGGCCAGACTCCCTTGAGCATCATGGGACAGCCCCTCTCTTTCCAGAATTCCCCCTTCTATACCATCATGGCCACGGGTATAATAAAAGGTGGGCGGGCCCGCCGCACCATCAAGACCATTGTGCGGTTGGATCTGGGACGGCCCGTCCCCTGGGAGTTCCTTTATTGGGCCGATGATTTCCCGGGATAAGGAATATGGCTGACCAATCCTGGTGGCGCCGGGGGTGGGATTTCGTATCTGACGAATTGCTGGGCGGGCCCAGGAGTCTGGGGGCCTTCCTGCACCGGGGCGGGCTGACTCTGGCCTTTGTGGAAAAGGGGCTGACCACCCCCCGGCTGCATCGGCTGACCCACCTGGACGGCGCGGTGGGGCAGTTGGGCGTCCTGGCCCCGGCCTTAAGGGAGCTCGCCGCCGCCTGGACCCCCGACCGGATTCCGGCCAATCTGGCCGTTTCCCGGGAGCTGGGATTCTGGCGCCGGGCGAAGCTGCCTGCGGCTGCGGCCGAAAACCTGGCCCAGGTGGTGGCCTACGAACTGGACCGTTTTTTTCCCCTTCCGGCGGCGGCCCTCTACTATGATTTTCTGGTCATGGAGGAAACCGCCGGGCACCTGGACCTGGCGTTGATGGGCGTGCCCCGGGAACCGGTGGACGACTGTCTGGAACTCTTGAGGCAGGTCGGCTTCCAGGTGGCCGGGGCGGAGCTGGAGACCACCGCCGCGGCCAACGCCTTTGCCCTGGCCGCCGGCAAACTGCCGTCCGCCTGGCTCCTGATGCATCTCCAACCCCAGGGTCTGGAGGTGGCGGTTCTGAAACGAGGCGCGCTCCGGGCCTGTCAGCAGTTTTCGGACGACAACCTGCGCGACCTGCCGGCGCTGCTCCAGACCGCCTGGGAGCCGCTGGGCCGGGAGGCGGAGACGCCGGGCGCCGTGTGTCTGTACGGCCCCCGGGACCGGTGCCGGAAAGCCGCCGCCCGGGTGGAAGCCGCCGGCTTTAAGGCCTTCACGCCGGCCCGGCTCCAGTTGACCGGGGACCCGGCCGAAGCCGACCCGGGCACCGCCCTGCCGGCCTTAGGCGCGGCGCTGCGCACCTTCAAGCGGCCGCCCCTGGCCGCCAATCTGTTGCCCGCCGAATCCCGGGACCGCATCAGGCCCAGCGCCTTTTCCCTGAACAAGGTTTCCCTCATGGTCTTCCTGGGGCTCCTGGTCCTCTGGGCCGGCAGCCTCCTCATTCACAAGCGCGTGGCCCTCTTCCAGGTGAACCGTCAGTTGGCCGGCCTGAGCCCGGAGGCCCGCCAATTGGAACAGCTTCTCCGGGAGAGCCGGACCCTGGCTGAGCAGTTCAAGACTTTCCGACAGAAACTGGGGCAATATCCCGACAGACTCAAGATCATCCGGGAGCTGACCCGGCTCATTCCCGACCACACCTATATCTTTCACCTGCGTCTGAGTCAGCAGCATGTGGAGATCAGCGGCCTGTCCAAATCGGCCTCCGACCTGATTCCCCTGTTGGACCAATCGGGTTGGCTGACAAAAACCGAATTCGCCTCTCCCATAGTGATCGATGCCAGCAAACTGGAACATTTCAAAATTAAGGCAGAGATTAAAAGCGTGGAATCTGGCTCCTGAGAGCCTGTCCCCGCGCCAGCGCCGGCTTGCCTGGATCCTCGGAGGCTTCCTGGCAGTGCTCGCCGCCTATCTGCTGGTGGTCAGCCCCATCATGACCCTCCAGGAGGAATGGGGCGCGGAACTGGCGCGCAAAAGGCAATTGTTGCAGCGCTATCAGGCCCTCCAGGGGAACAAGGCCCGGGTGGCCCAGACCGACCAGGCCCTGAAAACCACCCTGGCCGCGCTGGAGGGTCAGTTCCTGACCGGCGGCAACCCCGCGGTGGCCGCTGCCGATCTGCAGGAAATCGTCAAGAATCTGGCAGAGACCCATGGCTTGCAGCTCACCAGCACCAAGATCCTGTCCCCCCAGGAATCGGGGCCGTACGTGGAGGTCCCCATTCAGGTGCAGCTTTCCAGCAGTGTGGACCAACTCACCGCCTTTCTCTTCCACCTGGAGCACCATAAAAAGCTGCTCTTCATTCCGGAACTGGAGGTCAACGCCCCCAGAAGAATGGTGAAGGATCCCCGGACGCCCCCCATGCACGTCAACCTGGTGATCCTGGGGGTTATCAAGAAGAGGCCTGCCTCCTGATGGGACGCCGCCGTCTGCTCTGGAATCTGCTTCTGCTGCTGGTCTGCTTCCTTCTCACCGCGGGCCTCGTCAAGCTCTGGTGGGGGCAGGAACAGGAGGGCGGCAGCGTCAAAGGCCCCCAGCCCCTGGAGTGGCCGCAGGCCCCGGTGCTGCGGGACCGTGAGCCCCTGGACGCCTTCCGGCTGGTGATCCAGAAGAACCTTTTCAGTCCGGACCGCACGGGCGAAGAGGCCCACAAGCCCACCAAGGGGCAAACCAGCCTCGAAGGCAGCAAGCTCCTGGGCATCATCATCATCGGCGTCGAGAAGGCCGCCCTCGTCGCCGAACCGGCCGGCAGACCCGGCAGAAAGGCCGTCCAGGTGCTCCGTCAGGGCGAAACCTGGGGAAATTACCAAGTGGTGGACATCACCGGCGAGGGCCTGGTGCTGGAGGGGAAAGAGGGACGGAAAACGCTGGACTTTCCGCAATAACCCGGTTATAGCAAATCAGGGGGGCATGGTTATGAGAATCAGGGACGACTCTCAGTCATGGGTGCGCCGGGTCGGGATCGCCTGCCTGGCCCTTATGATGGCGGGGTGCTCCGGAGCGCCCGCCTATGTTCCCCCGGCAGAGCCGTCACTCCCCCGGTTGCCGGTGAGGGTCAGTGCGGGGGTCCCCGAGAGCGTGCCCCGACCGTCCGCCAAGGCGCAGGAGAGTCGGACTCGACCGCCGGATGACTATCCTGAGGACAAGGCCTGGCAGGGCCTGGCCACCAGCATCCAAAAGATTCCCAAATCCCGCCGGGCGCCCCGGAAGGGGGAAAAGATCTATCCCCTGGACCTGAACCTGAGGGACGCCGACCTGGTGGAAGCGGTGCGGGTCCTGGGGGACACCCTGGGCCTCAACTACACCATCGACCCCCGGGTCAAGGGCGTCGCCAACGTGCGGGCCCAGGGCAATCTGGCCCACAGTGAGCTCATTTCCCTCCTGGAGTCCATCCTCATCGTCAACGGCGCCACCCTCATCAAAGAGGACAACCTTTACAAAATCGTCCCCCTGGACAAAGCGTCCACCGGCGCGCTGCCCGTGGCCGCCCGGGGTCCGCTGCCCCACGGCATGTCGGCCCAGGTGGTCTTTTTGCAGACGACCGCCGCCAAGGAATTGCTGGCGGTGCTCAAAACCTTGATGTCCCCGGGGGGGAACGTCAGCGAGGCCTCCCACAACACCCTCATCGTGGTGGACTATCCCGCCAATCTGGAGAAGATCCTCAACCTCATTCAGCTCATCGATTCCGGCTCCCTGGCCCGGAGCCTGGTGCGGCTGGTCAGGGTGAGCAATACCGATCCCCAGGAGCTGGTGGCGGAACTGGAAACCATCTTCGCCTCTTACGGCGCCCTGGCCGACAAGGGCAGATTCGGGGTGAACTTCATGCCGGTGCCCCGCCTCAACTCCATGATGGTGCTGGCCGGCTCCGCCCCTCTCATGGAACGGGCCGTGTACTGGGTCAGACAACTGGACTCCAAGAGCGACATGCTTTCCAACGTCCACGTTTATCACGTGGAGAACTACAAGGCCAGGAACCTGGCCGACCTGTTGACCCAGAGCTACGGCGGCGCCCCCGCGGCCCCCGTCGTCCGGGAAAAGAAGCCGGGAACCGGGATCAGGCCCTTCGAGACCCAAACCATCTCGGGCCGTCCGGGAACGGGGCTGTCCGGGGGGCGGCTGGGCCAGCCCGGCCAGCCCGGCGTCCCCGGCCGCACCCTGGGTCAACCGGGTGACATTCAACCCGGCCAGCCGGAAATGCCGGCCGCCGCCGCTGCTGCCGCAGTCACCCCCCTCAAGGAACGGGCCACCCCGGGCGCTGCTCCCGGGACCGGAATCCTGAAAGAAGGGGTGCGCATCATCCCCGATGAAGAGAACAACCTCCTGCTGGTGGTGGCGCCGCCCCACGAGTGGCGGGTGATCCACGCCCTGCTGCGCAAGCTGGACATCATGCCCCGCCAGGTGCTCAATGAGGTGCTCATCGCCGAGGTGCGCCTCACCGACGAATTCCGCTTCGGCATCCAGTGGTTCCTGGGGGCCCGGCCGGTCTCCACCACGGGACAGGTGCCCACCACCACCACCACGCTCACCGGGACCACCGGCCAGACCGCCACCGCCACCACCACCGGCAGCCTGGCCGGCCTGGAATTGCTCCCCGGGGCCTCGGCGATCTTCTCCTCCGCGCTGGGGGGCTTCACCTTCGCGGCCCGGGACGCGGCCAACACGGTGCGCGCCCTCATCAACGTGCTGGCCGCCCAGGGCAAGATCAACGTCCTGGCCAACCCGCACATCATGGCCGCCAACAACCAGGAGGCCCGCATCCAGATCGGCGACGAGGTGCCCATCCTCACCTCTGAGTCGGTGCCCCTGGTGAGCCAGGCCACTTCTTTCGCCACCTCCACGGTGCAGTACCGCAGCACCGGCATCATTCTCACCGTCAAACCCCAGATCAACGCCAAGGGGCTGGTGACCCTGGACATCGCCCAGGAGGTGAGCTCCGCGGTGCCCACCACCACCGGCGTCTCCAATTCGCCCACCATCTCCATCCGCCAGGCCCAGACCTCGCTGATCACCGGGGACAACCAGACCATCGTCCTGGGCGGGCTCATCCGGGAAGACGCCAGCCGCACCAAGTCCGGGGTGCCCATCCTTCACCGCATGCCCTTGCTGGGGCCGCTGTTCGGCACGGAAGATGTGAAAAATGAAAAGACCGAGCTGCTGGTGCTCATTACGCCCCACATCGTCGCCCACCCGGAGGAAGGGGCCCGGATCACCAGGACCATGAAGGACAAAGTGGGACTGCAGGAGTCCCCCACCCCGCCGCCGGGGACGCCTCTGCCCCCCAGCCCGCCGTCCCGGTTTTAGGCTCGCGGGATGGAATTTTCTCTGGTTCCCAGGCTCTGCCTGGGAACCCGTTTGCCCGCCAAGCTCCGCTTGGCGAAAGCTCCGTAGGGCGGGAAAGCGCAGCGCATCCCGCCACCAGGGCCTGGAAACCCTGCGCCACCAATTACCCGCAATATTTCTTGACTCGAAACTGACAACGGCATTACCAGGAGGGAATATGCTGCTCCGGATCTTCACCCTCTTTTTGTCCCTGAGCCTGTCGGTGGCGCTCACCCTGCCCGCCGGGGCCATGGAGTACAATTTCCGGCCGGAGACGGAACGCATGCGCCTTCAACATCGGGGCGAGCCCAGCTCCACGGCCATGTTCTGGGACGCGGCCATCGCCCGCCCCCTGGGACTGGCGGCCACCGCAGCCGGCGCCACCATGTTCGTGCTGCTGCTCCCTTTCACCGCGGGACGGGAAGGCCGGGTGGAAAAATCGGGCGAGGGCCTGGTCCGCCGCCCGGGCCAATGGACCTTCAAGCGCCCCCTGGGAACCCAGACTCCCCAATACCAGGAACGGCCGCTGCGCTGAGGCGGAACGGAAAGCCTTGCAGGAATTGCCGAAGTCGGGAAAGCGGCGCGCCTCCCGCCCACATGAAGGGGATGGGGGAGGGGGCAGGGGTCTATGACCCCTGCCCCCCCGACTGCTTTTCTAAGCATGGAAGAAAAGTTTCGCCAGAGTTGTTTCGCCCACCGCAGGCCTTCCGGCCCTCGCCCCATCGTACGGGAATCGAATAAAACGCATCGCTGGAGAAGGCGCCATGGAACTCTATGAAGCCATCCTGAACCGCCGCAGCCACCGTTTTTACAAGCCCGAGACGCCCCCCCGGGAGGCCCTGAAGCGGGTCATCAACGCAGGCCTCTGGGCGCCCTCCGGCACCAACGCCCAGCCCTGGGAGATCGACGTCCTGACGGGGCGCTACCGGGACGAACTGGTGGAGCGCGCGGCCCACTGCATCGCCCACATGATTCCCGTCCTCCGGGCGGCCAATATCCCGGAAAAAGGCCAGGAAATGGTGATGAAATTCTTCCGGGACCTGGGCGGCGCGCCCGTGGTCATCGCGGTCACCATCTACAAACTGCCGGACCCCGGCATGATGGAGGCCTACATTCAGTCCGGCGCGGCCCTGATGCAGAATATGCTCCTGGCGGCGCACGCGGAGGGCCTGGGCGCCTGCTGGATGACCGGCCCCAACTTCGTAGCCCAAGAAATCCTGGATTATCTGGGCAAACCCGAACAACACCTGCTGGCCATCACCCCCATCGGCTATTCGGCCAAAGAGCCTCCGGTGCCCCCCCGCAAGGAACGGCCGGTCCGC
>VGSQ01000109.1 GCA_016874975.1 Deltaproteobacteria bacterium | reverse complement strand
ACCGGGCCGGAGTGGGCCCCATGGCCGCAGTGGCCGGAGCCCTGGCCGAACGGGTGGGGCGCGCCCTGATGGCCGACAGCACTGAGGTCATTGTGGAAAACGGGGGGGACATCTTTCTCGCCCTCAACGCGCCCGCCACGGTGGCCCTCTTCGCCGGGGCCTCCCCCTTGAGCCAGCGGGTGGGGCTGCGCCTGGACCCGGCCTGGGGGCCTCTGGGGGTCTGCACCTCTTCCGGCACGGTGGGCCATTCCCTGAGCTTGGGACGGGCCGACGCCGCCTGTGTGGTGGCGCCCTCAACCGCCCTGGCCGACGCCCTGGCCACCGCGCTGGGGAACCGGGTGACAGAGAAGGCGGACCTCCCCGCCGCCCTCAAGTGGGTGGCCGACCGGCCGGACGTCCTGGGCGCGGTGGTCATCATCGGGGAGAAGCTGGGGGCCTGGGGACAGATTGAGCTGACGCCCCTGTGAGGGTGGGTTCCGGGTTCCGGGATTCTGGTGGGTCTGCTGAAGGGCATCGCATCCATAGATTTCAAATTCCAAACAAACCCATGAACCCCTGAAACCTGAAACCCAAAACCCAGACCCCATGCCTTTGCTGACCCGAACCAGGCTGACGGTTTACCCATTGATCTTCCTGGCCTGTTATCTGGCGGCCGGCGGCGTCAATATTGCGGGCGGATTGCTCCAGGGGGCAGGCCTGGTGGACCTGCAGGGGAAGCCCGTGGGCTCGGACTTCGTCACCTTCTGGGCCGGCTCGGTGTTGGCCCATAGGGGACATCCGGAGGCGGTGTACCAGGGTGCGGCCCTCAAGGCCGTGGTGCAGAAGGCCACGGGCGCCGCCCGGGAATACCCCTGGCACTATCCTCCCGGTTTTTTGCTGTTCACGCTGCCGTTGGGGCTGCTTCCTTACCTCTGGTCCCTCGGGATCTGGCTGGCTGCCACGCTGAGCGCCTATCTGGGCGTGGTGCGCGCCTGGGCGCCACACCCCCTCGGCCCATGGCTGGCCCTGGCCTTTCCCGGGGCCTTTCAGAATTTTTTCCAAGGCCAGAACGGCTTTCTTTCCACGGCGTTGTTGGGCGGCGGCCTCCTCCTGTTGGACCGTCGTCCCTGGCTGGCCGGGGCGCTGTTGGGGCTGCTCACCTACAAGCCTCATCTGGCCGTACTTGTGCCCGTGGTCCTGCTGGCCACGCCCTTCGCCTTTGACTATGACCCGGCCCTGCTGGCCGTTCCCCTAACCTGCCTGGGACGCCAGGGGTGGGAGGAAGGCTGTTCGGGGAGCGAACAGGCGCTGCTGACGCTTGCCTACCTGACTCCTTTCCTGGCGCCGGCCGCGGCGCGGTTCCTGAGCCTGCCCCTGGCGCCGGTGATCCTGGCCGCCCTGCTCACCCTGGTGGTGCGCCGGGTTTACCAGGGGTTCCCGCGGCCTCAGGTCAAGGAGGGTTTGACTGCATGAACATGAAATGGAAAGCCGGAGTTACAGCGGCATTGATCTGTTTTGCCTTGGGTCTGACCATCTGGGCCGGGCCGGGAGCCTGGGACGCTCCGGCGTGGGCGGAAAAAGCCGGCGCGGCCCCCCGCACCGGGCCGGTTCAGAACGCCGGCCGGGGGGAGGCGATGCAAAACCTGATCCTCAAACCCGTGGGGCGCGTCATCCGGGAGGGAGGCCGCACCACCATTGAAATCCTCCCCGCCTATGTCCAGGGTCTCGAAGGATTGGCGGACTTCTCCCATATCTGGGTGATATACTGGTTCCACAAGAACGACACCCCGGAGCAACGGGCGCATCTCAGGGTGCATCCCCGGGGGGACCCGGCCAACCCGTTGACCGGCGTCTTCGCCACCCGTTCCCCGGTGCGCCCCAACCTGCTGGGGCTGTCCGTCTGCCGGCTGTCGTCCGTGCAGGGAAACCTGCTGGAGGTGGAGGACCTGGACGCCTTCCACGACACCCCGGTGGTGGACCTCAAACCCTATCTGCCGGAACAGGACGCCCTCTCCGGGATCCGCACCCCCCCGTGGGTGCGCCACCGCTCCTGGAGCGGCGAGGAAGGACAGGGGAAAGGTCAGTATTGAGAGGATGGGTTTTGGGAAAAAGGCCGGGTGAGGGAAGTTGTTCGGTGGCGCCCGGGTCCTCATCCGTGCCGGGCTCAGGTTCAAAGTTCGCCGGGCGGCAAGCGGGCCCTGCCCCATAACTCGGGTTCCCACGTTCAGCCTGGGAACCTCGGGGGAGAAAGATTTGGTGGCGCAGGCTTCCAGCCTGTGCGAGGACAGCCGGGGGCCGGTGTTCGGCATAAACTTCCGGAACAGAGGAAAGGTCTATGTGGCGCAAATGGGCGGCCCGGGGGTTCCTGGTTATCATGGTGTGGGCGCTGGTGGCAGGTCTGGGGCTGCGGCCCCTGAACCGGGAGGAGCAGAAGCCGCCTCCCGCCACTCCCCGGCAACTGGCGGCGGAGCAGTTCCGCCGTTTCCAGGCGTTCATGGCCGGCCTGCCCGAAAGCCCTCCCGAAGTCACCCTGGTGGCAGTGGGGGACATCATGCTCTCCCGCTTCGTGGGCCGGAAGATCAAGCGCCTGAACGACTATCACCACCCCTTTCACCGGGTCCGGGACATCCTCAAAGCCGCGGACCTGGTCTTCGGCAACCTGGAGTGCCCCATCACCCCGGGCCGGGAGATCGTCTCCAAGGAAATGGTCTTCCGGGCCGACCCCGAGGTGGTGGAGGCCCTGAAGGCGGCCAATTTTTCGGTGCTGTCCCTGGCCAACAACCACACCCTCAACTTCGGCCACAAGGGGTTGGCGGACACCTGCCGCTACCTGGAGCAGGCGGGCATCCATTTTGTGGGTGCCGGGAGGAATGAAGAAGAGGCCAACCGCACGGTTTTCCTTGAGAAAAACGGCATCACCCTGGCCTTTCTGGCCTACAACGCCATCGACACCACCCCGCCTGCCCTGGCGGCCCGAGGGGCCAAGCCGGGGACCTCTTTGCTGGACCTGGGGAAAATGGCCGCAGCTGTGCAGGCGGCCCGAGCCAGGGCCGACATCGTCGTGGTTTCGGTGCACCACGGCGCGGAATACAGCCTGGAGCCGGCCCGCTGCCAGCGGGAGTTTTGTCGGGCCGCCATCGACGCAGGGGCCCACCTGGTTATCGGCCATCACCCCCACGTCATGCAGCCCCTGGAGGTCTACGGCCGGGGCCTCATCCTGTACAGCCTGGGCAATTTCGTGTTTGACCAGCCCTTCCCCCACACCCGGGACAGCGTCATGGTGCGCGTCCACCTGCGCAAGACGGGGGTGGCCAAGGCTGAATTCATTCCGTATGTCATCGAAGGGTTTACCCAGCCGGCGCCGCTCAACCCCGGGCATCCGGCCGCGGCGGCCACCCTGCGCAAGCTGAAGGCGCCCCTGGCCACCAAGCTCCTCATCGGCTGGAATGAGAAGGCCCAGACCTTTGAGCAACAGACGGAGAAGATTCTCTACCTGAGCGGGGAGACTCCGCCCGGACGGGTGCGCCGGACGCGAAATCTTCACCTGGAGGGGCTGGGGCAGGGCGCCTTCACCCTGGCCGACGGACGCCTGCGGCTGGAGCAGGGCGGGCGTCTGCTGTGGGAATCCCCGCCGGAGTGGTGGGTCCAGGACTTCTCCCTGGGAGACCTGAACGGCGACGGCCGGCCGCAGGTGGCCCTGTCGTTGTGGAGGATGCGGGGGCGGGAGGGGCCGCCGCCGCTGCTGCCCGTTTCCCTGGATTTCAGCATCAACAATTATCTCAAGGTCTTCCGCCTCCGCCAGCAGAGCCTGGAATCCGTCTGGCAGTCCCCCGCCCTGGCCCGCCCCCTGGAGGAATGGCTGCTGGCCGACCTGACCGGCGACGGCAGGGCGGACCTGGTGGCCCTGGAGCGGGACTCCGGGCCGGGCGCGGCGGCAGGCGCCCGGGCCTTGCAGATCTGGCACTGGCAGGAGGAGGGGTTTGTTCCCCGCTGGCGGGGACCTTCGGGGGGCCTCCGTCATCTTCGGGTGGAAAGCCGGGGCGAAGGGCGCTGGGTGGGGGTGGAGACCCCGCCCCCCGCGCCTGCCGCCGCCGGAGCCCCAGGTCCGCCTTGTCAGCAGGGAACGGCCAATGTTATGATGTAAAGGCGCCGGGAAGGAGGGAGGTGCCTATGCAGGAAGGATTTACCCGCCGGGAAAAGCTAGTGGGGCTGTTCCTCCTGGTGATGGTCATCCTCACCAAGGTGATCCTGATGGTGGTGTTGCACGGCAAGGGCTGGTTCGTATCGCAGCGCACCTATATCGTCCGCTTCGAACAGGGCTACAATCTGAAGCAGGGGTCTCTGGTGAAGATGTTCAACACCGAGATCGGCAAAGTGGCGGCCATGAAAATCAGTCCCTCCCTGGACGACAAACAGGTGGAGGTCACCCTCAGGATTCTCACCGAATATGCCAACCGCATCCGCCATGATTCGGTGGCCGAGGTGGTGAGCCCTGTCTTTATCGGCCGGGAATTTGTGAACATCACCTCCGGCACCCCCGGCTATGCGCCCATTCCCGAGTACGGCGACATTCCCTCCCGGGCCCGGAAGACCCTGACGGAATCGCTGGGGGAAATCCTCAATGAGGAGACCATCAAGCAGGCCAGGCAGATATTCAACAATTTCGCTTATCTGAGCGAACAGTTGAAGGCGGACGAAAAGGCGCTGCTGGCCGCCCTCAACAATTTCGGTCAAGCCTGGGGCGCTCTCTTGGAGGCGAAGGGCACGCTGGGTGAACTCCTCATGCGCAAGGACTTCTATGCCCGCATGAACCAGAGCCTGACGCAAATGGACCGGGCCTTGAAGGAGGCCCAGAAGCTGGTGGTGGACCTGAAGCCCACGGCCAAGAACCTGGAAGAGATCACCCGCCAGGTGAACCAGGAGACCGCCACCCTGAAGGCCATTCTGGCGGATATCCGCTCCGGGACGGAGGAGTTTCCCGGACTCATGAAGAGCAGCCAGGAGGCCGTCCGGGGCGGCAAGGACGTGGTGGACGCCGTCAAGGCCAACCCCCTGATCCGCATGACCCTCCCCAAGGGAAGGGAGACCCGGCCCGTCCATGTGGCCCCGCGCAACGTTCCTTAAGTGGTGGGGCGGCCTGTTGGTCTGCCTCCTGACGGCGTCGGGTTGCGGCGTCAAAAGTGACCCCTACGGCCAGCAGGTGAAGCGGGTGGAGGACTATTCCGTCAACGGAAAGCAGCACCTCTCCCAGGGTGACCTCAAGCGGGCCGGTCGGGACTTCCACCGGGCCCTGGACCTGAGCCGGGGCGTTGACTACCAGCGGGGGGTGGCGGCCCAGCTCAACAACCTGGGGGCCGTGGCCCTGGAGCAGGGAGACCTGAAAAAAGCCCGTCAGCTGTTCACCCAGGCCTGGGAGGTCAACCGGGACTCGGGTCACTGGGCCGACGCCGCCACCAATCAGGCCAATCTGGCCACCGTGGCCATGAAAGAGGGCCGGCCGGACCAGGCCGCCCAACATCTGGCCCTGGCTGAAGACGCCGCCCGGCGCTCCGAGGCCAAGGGCGCCCTGGTCCTGGTGTGGAGTCAACTGGCCGGCTTGGCCCTGGACCAGAACGACCCGGCCCGGGCCCGCACCTATCTGGAGCAGGCCCAGGCCCTGAACCAGCCCGACCTGAAGGGGGCCCTGCACTACGGCTGGGGCCGGCTTTTCCTGCTCCAGGGGAACACAGCCGAGGCCCTGCGCCACCTCACCTTGGCCCTGGAAGCGGACAAGGCGGCGCTGGACCTGCCCGCCATGGCCGCGGACCTCTTCCTCCTGGGGCAGACTTACCAGAGACGGGCTGAGTTCGACCAGGCCTTCACCCACTACGCCCGGGCCTTTGAGGTGTACGCCGCCCTCAAAAAAACCGCCGGCGCGCAGAAATGCCGGGAGCGCCTGCGGGAAGTAAACATCCAGGGCCGCCTGGGCCGCCCCCTGGAGCGCTTCGAAGAACATCCTCTCTTCACCCCCGCCAAAAAAACCCCGCCGGAAAATCCGTAAAGCCGGATTCAACCCCTGCCCGGGTTCCCCAGCTCCCGCTCGGGAACGAGGGACTGGGGTCCATGACCCCTGGCCCTCTCCCCCACTGCAAACTTTCGGTTCAGCTAAAGAAACTCCGGGACGGATGAGAACGGCCGCAGATGTGGTATAATTTTGGTAATGAAGCAGGGTATGAGCCGGAGAGCGCGGCTCCCTGGCCAACCCCGTCTCAGGGGTGGGGGATGGTAATGCGGATCCCGGCCTTCTCGCAGAAAATCCGCTCAAGCCGATAGGGCAATGGTCGAAACCTTCAATCTTTTCAGGAACCTCTATCGGCGCTGGAAGCAGCGCCGGGACCGCGGCAAGCCACGGGAGATCTCCGAGATCTTCCGTTTCAAGTACGCCCTCTTCCGGGATCTCCTGGACTCCAACTCCCAGCTCCTGAATCTCATCACCGATGTGGAGGAAAAGCTGCAGGGGCGGGAAGTCTTCGGCATGTCCTACGTGCGCTCCCAGGCCACCCGGGCCGCTTTCCACGCCTTTCGGATGGTGAAAAGCCTGGACGTGCTCTCCGGGCATCGCCACCCCGCCCTTTATGCCGTGCTGGAGGACCTGAACCGCCGCATCCAGGCGGTGCTGGAGAGCGGCGCCGAAAGCCGGCCCGCGGCCTGGGTCCTGCCCTACTCCCGGATCACCAAGGAGATGGTGGATTGGGTGGGGGGCAAGAACGCCAACCTGGGGGAAGTGGTCAATCGGGTGGGCCTGCCTACGCCCGGGGGCTTTGCCATCACCACCCGGGCCTTCGCCGATTTCCTCGCGGCCAACGACCTGGTGGAGGAAATCAACAAGCGCAAAATGGAGATGGAAGCCCTGGACCCGGAGAGCATCCGGCAACTCAGCGAAGCGATTCAGGCGCTGATTCTGGACGCAGCGTTGCCTCCGGACCTGGAATCGGCCATCCTGGGGGCCTATGACGCCCTGGCGGCGCAGGCCGCCGCCACCGGTCGGCCGGCGCCCCTGGTGTCCCTGAGGAGCAGCGCCATCGGCGAAGACAGCGAGCTTTCCTTCGCCGGGCAGTATCTGACGGTGCTCAACGTGCCCCGGGAAAGACTCCTGGCGGCCTACCGGGAGGTGGTGGCCAGCCTCTATTCCTCCCGGGCCCTGGCCTATCGCCTCCACAAGGGCGTCCGGGACGAAGACTCGGCCATGAGCGTGGCCTGCCTGGAGATGGTGCCGTCCGTGGCCAGCGGGGTGATGTACTCCCGGCACCCCTTCGACGTGCTCAAAGACCACGTGGTCATCACCGCGGTCTTCGGGCTGGGCCCCTACGCCGTGGACGGGGTCATCACCCCGGACACTTACGTGGTGGCCAAGGACAGGGCCCGCACCCTCCTGGAAACGCACGTCTCCTCAAAACCCGTGCAACTGGAGGCGGGCCCTCAGGGCGGCCTGAGGGAGACGCCCGTGCCCCCCGCCATGCAGGAGGCGCCCTGCCTCACCCCCGAGCAGAGGCGCATCCTGGCGGACTACGCCATCCGCCTGGAAGAGCACTACCAGTGCCCCCAGGATGTGGAATGGGCCCTGGACCCCGGCGGCCGTCTCCTGGTCCTCCAGACCCGGCCCCTGCATCTGGAGGCCCGGACTCACGGTGAGTCTGCGGCCCCGGCGCTGCCGGGTTATCCGGTCCTGCTCGAGGGGGCGGCGGTGGCCTGCCCCGGCGTGGGTTGCGGACCGGCCTGCCTGGTGCACGGCGAGGAGGACCTGCTCCATTTTCCCGAGGGGGGCGTTCTGGTGGCCCGCCACTCCTCTCCCAAGTTCGTCCTGGTCATGCCCCGGGCCCAGGCCATCGTCACCGAGTCGGGCAGCGTGGCCGGCCACATGGCCGCAGTGGCCCGGGAATTCGGGGTCCCCACCCTCCTGGACGCCCACACCGCCACCCGCGCCCTCACCCCGGGGCAGGAAGTGACGGTGGACGCCTACGCCGGCCGGGTGTACCGGGGGCGGGTGCCGGAACTCCTGGCCCTGAAAGAGGTGCGGCAGCCTCACATGCGGGACACCCCCGTCTACCAGATCCTGAAACAGGTGGCGAACCTCATGGTGCCCCTCACCCTGGTCGATCCCAAAGCGCCGGAGTTCAAACCGGAAAATTGCCGCAGCCTCCATGACATCGCCCGCCTGGTGCATGAAATCTCATATACCGAGATGTTCCGGGTCAGCGACCTGGTGACCGAACGGGGCGGAGGCGCCGTGAGGCTGTGCGCCCCCATCCCCCTGGACCTCTTCCTCATCGACTTGGGAGAGGGGCTGACCTCGGACGCGGCCGGCAAAGAGGAGATTACGGAGGAGATGGTGGTCTGCGCGCCTCTCCAGGCCCTGCTCAAGGGCCTCACCTTCCAGGGCCTCAGAGGGCTGGAGCCGCGCCCCGTGCAACTCTCCGGCCTGTTCTCGGTGATGCGGGAACAGTGGCTCTCCGCGCCGCCGGCCCAGGAACGCTTCGGCGACCGCAGTTATGCCATCGTCTCCCGCAAGTACCTCAATTTCAGCTCCCGGGTGGGCTACCATTACTGCGTCATCGACGCCTACTGCGGCGACACCGTCAACAAGAACTACATCACCTTTTCCTTCAAGGGGGGGGCCGCCGACGACGTGCGCCGCAACCGGCGGGCCCGGTCCATCGCCGTGGTCCTGGTGGCCCTGGACTTCGCCGTCGACGTCAAGGGCGACCGGGTGGACGCCCGCTTCCAGAAATATCCGGGCGCCGTCATTGCCGAAAAGCTGGAACTGCTGGGGCGACTCCTCATCTTCACCCGCCAGATGGACATGCTCATGACCGGCGAGGTGAGCGTGGAAGCCCTGGCCCACGCCTTTCTCTCCGGGGACTATCGCTTGGAGGGGGATAACTTGGGCGGACCGCGGGGGTAAGCGCGGCTCGCCGTGCCCCGACCATCCCCCCGGTAACATAATCCGCAGGCCTGGGAAACCGCTTGGCCCTTCCCCTTGACGAGATTTCCCTTTACCCTGCACCGACAACCTGATTACAATGTTTCCGGCCCAAGTCGTTTTGGGTACCGAAGGAGGCTCCTGCAAGAGCGGCCGTTGCCCTGCGTGGTTATTTTGCATGAAACATCATAACGTTAAGGCCGAAACGAACCATGTAGATTTTCAGGGGTCGGCAGGGCGGCCGTCCCCGAACGCCTCCCCGGCGTGCTGTTCCTATTAAATACAGAGCGTCATAAATTATCAGTGTATCCAATTGCGGCATGAATGTAGCCGCAGGTTTTACCATTAAGGTCCCCCGGTGCCCAGACATCTTGAAATTTCAGCCGCGGGCTTCAGCCTGAGCTGAAGGGTAGCGCCTGGCAAGGGGCTTCCATCTCCGGCGGTGCCTTATCATCGCCCCTGCACCTTCAGCCTGGGTGGTCGGCGCCCGGCAATCACTGGGCGCAGGCCAAATGCTCATGGCCCCAACGAGGCCACCGAGGATGAAAACCCTACCGTAGGGGCGGGTTTCAAACCCGCCCCTGCAAAACAGAGATCTTTACACTAAACGCTCAGGGCCACCCCAAAGATGTAAAACGCTGGGCAGCAGCGAGCCTTCAGCGCAGGCTGAAGCCTGCGGCTACACCTTCAAGGTTTTTAGTCACCGTGGGACTTTCACGGTAAAGCCTGCGGCTGCATTTATTAGACAATTCTATGGGCAAATTTTTACGACTTTATGTATAAACATGAATATCCTCGACAAAGGATATCCCGAATTAATATTCATTATTGAGTGACATGCCGACATAACTGCCGGCCTGGGTGGCGGAACGGGTAGACGCAAGGGACTTAAAATCCCTCGGGGTTCGCCCCGTGCCGGTTCGAGTCCGGCCCCAGGCACCAATGATATCAGCAAGTTATAAAATCAGAGGTCTCCCACCAAAAGTCAATTTGATAAAAGTTTCCCAAAAGTTTCCCATACCAAGCTACTGGGAATTGCATTCATCCGTTGGTTTAAATCCGAATGGACCTGGCCGACTTTAAGGAGGATTATCGGCAACGCCCATACATCGATAGCCGGGGATGTCTTTATTCAGGAAAAGGTGGATGGTCTGGACCTGAAGGGAGGTTATAAAGATTGGACCTGGGAATACTCATTGTCGCGGGTGTCATCCTCCTTCTGGCTGCTCCCTTCTTAAAGGGTCTGATGCGCGGGCTGCGCACCACGAAGGGAGTCAAGAAAACACTTCCGCCGGAACCGCTGGTGGAAGTTAAATTAGTTGGCCTCTCCGATCCTACCCCTCTCCCTGATATCGAACTGTCCCGCGACTTTCTCACTATTCGCTCCTTAGACTTCTTCGGGCAAGGAGCCCGCTCTCCCAACGACAGATACATGGTTGGTAGCCAGGACTCGGATTACCGGGGTGGGGCCAGTGGGGGCCACCGCAGTAAAGGGTATGGCCGGGTAGTATTGCTGGAAGATTATCGTATGGTTTGGCAAAAAGATTTCGAACGCCCCAATGACGCGGTGGTGGCTGATAACGGCACTGTGGCCGTTAATGACTGGCTTTTCGGCGATGGCTTGAAGGGCACCTTTTATATTATTAATCGGTATGGGACCCAATTCGGGCACCATACCAGGGCCAATCTAAATAAATGCGGTCTTTCCCCAGACGGCGCTCTTGCCTGGTGCACCACCTTAAGTAATCCTGCCTATGAACCGGATGACTGCATGACCTTTGTTCTCTCCACTTCCCCCGCAAAACTGCTGTTTAAAGTGGAGGGCAACCTAAACCCGGACGAGATTTCCCTAATCGACAATGAGATTCATCTACATAAAAAAGGGATCACCGAGCGGTATAATTTCGCTGGTGTCCTCTTGAACCCGAAGGAAGTGGAAGAGGCCTGGCAGCAAAATACTCTGGAACATGGCTCTCCCTTCGAACTTCTTGATTTGGCGTACGGACTTTTTTATGGCAAGGAAAAGGAGAAGATAGCCGAGGGTGAAGCCCAGGAAATAAAGGACATTGTCGATAAGATTTTGAAAATGGCCGGAGTGCATGAGTATGAGCAGGCACGAGCATATCGACTACTGGGGGAGTTGGCCGAGGCTCAAGGCAATCTTCAAGGAGCGATTGACCATTACCGCACGGCCCTCAGCTATAACCCTAAAGTGGGCGTCCTCCGGGCTTTATCCCGACTTGAAAAGCGGCTGGGGAAAAAATAATCAGGGGAAATAATTATACCATTATGGGGGCTTAGGTTCTGGTTTGGCCATGGCCCCCCAGAAACTTTCCATCCCCTCTCTTCACATCCCCTAAATCATTCATACCCAAGTTCTACAGTCAATAATGTAAAGTAATGTAAAATCAGTAAGTTGTGAGGGCGCGATTGTCTGTCGGCACCACATTTTCCCAGGCTCGCACAGGGGGCGGGAGGCTGACCCCGGCGGCCTGGCAGACTTTGCCGGCCACGCCCTGCAGGGCGGTGCGCAGGAGATGCCAGTGCTCGCCAT
>VGSQ01000108.1 GCA_016874975.1 Deltaproteobacteria bacterium | reverse complement strand
GACACGGTGCGTTTCAACGTGGCCTACGGGCGGCTGGAGGCCGGCGACGACGAGATCGTGGGGGCGCTCAAGGCGGCCTACGCCTGGGATTTCGTCTCGGCCCTGCCCCAGGGGCTGGACACCCTCATCGGCGAGCAGGGCGTGCGCCTCTCCGGGGGCGAGCGCCAGCGGCTGGCCATCGCCCGGGCGCTCCTCAAGGACCCGCCCATCCTCATCCTGGACGAAGCCACCTCGTCCCTGGACTCCCAGGCCGAGCGGGAGGTGCAGCAGGCTCTGGACATCCTCATCAAGGGCCGCACCACCCTGGTCATCGCCCACCGCCTGTCCACCGTCCGGAATGCCCACCGCCTGGTGGTGATGGCCGCGGGCCGCATTGTCGAGACGGGCGCGCACGAGGAACTGCTGCGACGGGGGGGCCTCTACCAGCGACTCTATGAGATGCAGTTCGCCCGGGAGGAGGAAGCGCCCACCATCAGCCCGGAACCCGTGGCCCAGGCAGGACGGTGAGTGAAGGGGAGAAAAGCAGGTTTTAGGTTTCAGGTTTCGGGTTTTGGGGTGCAGGCTTGCCGTTCTCAGGCTTTAACCTTCCTGCTGATCCGAAAAGTTTTGTGTAGGGTGCGCATTGCGCACCATGGACCGGGGTGGGGGGCGGTGGGGATCAAGGACCCCGCCCGCCCGGCCTGCTTCAAGGAAGGGCGCTCAGGTAGGTTACCAGGGCCTCCAGTTCCTCGGGGCGCAGGTGCTTGTAATTGGGCATGCGGCCCCGGGGGGCGATGAGTTGCTGTTTGATGGCCTCGGGTCTGAGGCGACCCCCCAGGCCGTCCCAGGCCGGGCCTCTGCCGCCGCCTTTGCCTTTGTGGCTGTGGCAGCCCATACACCCCAGGCGCTGGATGAGATCGGCGCCCGCAGGTTTCTCCTGGGCCCCCACCACCACGCCCAGACAGAGCAACGGGATGGCCGCCAACAGCAATAACGTTCGCTTCATGGTTTTTTCTCCCCTTCCGCGATCCTTTTTTCCATTTCCCCCTTTTCCGGGTGGTCGGGCTTCAGCTCCATGGCCTTCTTGAACAGGGGCGCGGCCTTGGCCTTATCGCCCTGGTGGTAGTATGTCACCCCCAGATTGATCATGGCCACCCAATAGGTGGGGTCGATCTCAATGGCCTTGGCAAAGGCGGCAATCTCCTGGTTCTTCAACTCCTGGCTGCGGCTCTGTTCGAACTTGAAGCGGTAGGCCATGCCCATCATGTTGTAGGCCACCGCCGACTTGGGGTTGAGTTCCAGGGCCTTCTTATAGCTCTCCAGGGCCAGGTCATATTCCTTTTTCTTGAAGTGCTCGGCCCCTTTTTCGATGAGAGCCATTGCCTGTTTGCCGGGGTCCTGGGTCTGCTGACCGCAGCCCAACAGGGCCCAGACTACCAGCGCCGCGACTATCGCCGTTTTCCGCATGTCTCTCCTCCTGCTCTCTTTTCCCTGACTCTGCGGCCAAGCGGGAGCTTGGCCCCCAAGTGCGTTCCCAAGCGGGAGCTTGGGAACGAGCAATGGGAGAGGGCCAGGGGGCACAGGCCCCTGCACCCTCTGCCCGCAAAAACCTTTTCAATCCTTACCGGTGGGGCGGCAAGCCCACCTGAGCTTTAAGAGGCTCAATGCACCTGAAACTCCAGCAACTTCTGTTTCTGGGGCGCCGGCGGCAACGGCGTGCCGGGGGCGGTGGATTCGCTGGCCAGCACGCCCCGGGCGTTCAGGGCCGCCTTGAGCAAGGGCGCGGGAGCGCTGCGGTAAAGAGCAGTGAGCGCCAGCAGGCGCTGGGAATCTTCCCAGAGAACCCGGCGATACTCGTAGTCGTCCACCGCTTCCTCGGGGTGGAGGCAGGCCCGGGTGACCCGCTGCCAGGCCTCGGGCAAGAGCTGGGCCCCGGCGGACACCACCCCCCAGGCCCCGGGCCGGGTGAGGAAGCGCTCTTCGTCGGCTTCGTAAAAGGGGAGGGCGGGCCGGTTCACTGCGGCCAGGTGGTAGTTGAGGAAGCGGCGCATGTCGCCCTGGTAAATGAGGCCCACCACCCCCGGCAGGGCGGCCAGCTTTTTGAAAACCTGGGTGCGCAGGTTCCGGTGTTTGAACAGGGCGGCCCGGCGCTGCACCGCCTCGGGCAGGTTGAAGAGCACCAGGGGGACCCCGGTCTCCTCCAATAATCCCTGGTAATAGCGGGGCAGACCCCGGTTGCTGTGGTACCACAGGGGCAGATCGGCCAGCCAGAGGGGCCCGGCCCCCTGGCGGCGGCGGTGCTCGGCCCCGGCCGCGGCGGCCAGCTCCCGGGTTTCGGCTTCGCTGTCCCCGGTGATGGTGAAGAAGAGAGGGCAGTCGTCGATGAGGTCCAGCAGATGTCCCAACAGGTCCATCCTCAGGGCGGCGGGCAGATCCAGCCCCTCCCCGGCCAGGGGACTGCCGGCCAGGAGGCCGTCGGCGCCGGGCCGGACACGCTGCACCAGGCGCTCCAGCCCCGCCGCATCCAGGCGGCCCTGGGGCGTGAGGGGGGTGACGAGCTCCATGATGAGCCCGGCGGGGGGCGTCTGCGAAGATGGAGGCATGGCCATAAGGATTACACAGAGAATGTGAACTCTCCCCGGCCCAACAGGTCGTGGAGGTGAACGATGCCCAGCACCCGGCGCCCCTCCTCCACCACGGGCAGCACCGTGATGGCGTGGCGCTCCATGAGCTCCAGGGCCTCGGAGGCCCTGGCCCCGGGGCTGATGGTGTGAGGCCGGGGCGTCATGATCTCCCGGGCCGTTTTCTCCAGAATGCTGCCCCAGGTCTTGAGCGCCCGGCGCAGGTCCCCGTCGGTGATGATGCCCTGCAGCAGCCGGCGCCGGTCCACCACCAGGGCGGCCCCCAGGTTCTTGTCGTCCATCTCCCGGATAACTTGAGGCAGGGTCTCCTCGGGATTCGTCAGAGGCAGACGCTCGCCGGTGAGCATCACCTGGCTGATGGCCAATGAGAGCCGGGCCCCCAGGCTGCCTCCCGGGTGATAGCGGTAAAAGTCCTGCTGCTTAAAACCCCGCTTGGTGAGCAGGGCCACCGCCAGGGCGTCCCCCATGGCCAGCATGGCCGTGGTGCTGGCCGTGGGGGCCAGACCCAGGGGACAGGCCTCCCGGGGCACCCCGGTGTCGATGACCACCCGGCTGTGGCGGGCCAGAGTGGAGGCGGACCGGCCGGTGAAGGCGATGAGGGGCGCCCCCAGGCGCTTCAGGCTGGGCAGCAGAATGGTGAGCTCATGGGTCTCCCCGCTGTTGGACAGGGCCAGGACCACGTCCTGCCGGGAGACCATGCCCAGGTCCCCGTGCATGGCCTCCACCGGGTGGAGAAAAAGGGAGCGGGTGCCGGTGGAATTGAAGGTGGCCACCAACTTGCGGCCCACGATGCCGGATTTGCCCACGCCGGTGACGATGACCCGACCCTTGGCCCGGTAGATCAGGTCCACGGCCTTCAGGAAGGAGGCGTCCACCTTCTGCGCCAACTGGGCCACGCCCTCGGCTTCGATGGTGAGGACTTCCCGGGCCAGGTCCAACAGCGAACCCTTCATGCAGCTCACTCCTCCGGCGCCGGCGTCAGGTCCCGCCCCACCATGATGCAGTCCTTGCCCCGGTCCTTGCCCCGGAACATGGCCCGGTCGGCGATGCGCAGCAGGCCCTCCATGTCCCGGGCGTCCTGCGGCACCGTGGCCACCCCGAAGCTGGCGGTGAGCCTGAGGTTCAAACCTTCGTCCGTCAACAAGTCGGTGGTCCGCAACGCCTGCCGGAGGCGCCGGGCCAACTCCACGGCCTGGGTCTGGGAACGGTCGGGCAAGAGGATGATGTATTCATCCCCGCCGTAGCGCACCAGGCTGTCGTCGGGCCCCAACAGCCGGTGCATGACCCGGGAGACCTCGGCCAGCACCTTGCTCCCCAAAAGGTGGCCGTGGGTGTCCACCACGGCCTTGAACTGGTCCAGATCGAAAAAGATGACCGACACCTCCCGGCCCTGGGCCAGCGCGGCGGGGATGAGGCGCTGCAGTTCGACGGCCAGGTAGCGGGTGTTGTAAAACCCGGTGACCTCGTCGATGTAGGTCCGGGCCTCCAGTTTCTGCAGGTTGCGGACGTTGTCCACCGCGATGGCCAGGTAGTCCGCCAGAATGTTGAGCAGGGGCAGGTATTTTTCCCGGAAGAGGTTTTCGTTCTCCACGTTCACCACTTCGAAGACGCCGATGACCTCGCCCCGCACCCGCAGCGGCAGGGCGATGATGGAGCGGGTGTCGAACCCCGTGGCGTCGTCCACCCGGGAGCAGAAGCGAGGGTCCTGGTCGGCGTCCGGGATAAAAATGGGTTCGCCGGTCTGGGCCACCGCGCCGGCGATGCCCTCGCCCACCTTGAGGCGGATGCCCTTGACGGCCTGGGCGTCCACCCCCACCGCCACTGCGAAGGTGAGCTCCCGGGTCTGGGGTTCCACCAGCAGCAGGGACCAGTTGCGGGCCGGAATGAGGATCTTGATGCGCTCCAGGGCCGCGGTGAGCAGACTCTCCATGTCATAGGCGCTCACCAGGGTCTTGGAAAATTCAATGCAGGCCAGGAGACGCTCCACCTGACCGGCGTCCTGCACCTCGTCCACCATGTCCGTCTCCGCTTTCAGGAGAATTGCAGCCGATGCCCGGGTTACCCCTCCCTTCCCCCCAATTTAATGCACAAGCCCACGGGAGGGCAAGAGGCAATTTTGCCGGAGTCTCGGAACAGAAGGATTTTTCGGAGAAAAGACTACCCGGTGGGAATCCTGCCGGCAGCCGAGGGCGCCGAGCCGCGAGGCCTCACCCGAACCGACCGGTGATGTATTCTTCGGTTTTTTTCCGGGAAGGCTTGGTGAAGATCGTCTGGGTCTCACCGAATTCGATGACCCGGCCCTGAAAGAAAAAGGCCGTGAAATCGGAGACCCGGGCGGCCTGCTGCATGTTGTGGGTGACGATGACGATGGTATAGCTCTCTTTGAGGCTGTGGATGAGCTCCTCGATCTTGGCGGTGGCGATGGGATCGATGGCGGAGGTGGGTTCGTCCATCAGCAAGACTTCCGGCTCCACCGCCAGGGCCCGGGCGATGCACAACCGCTGCTGCTGCCCCCCCGACAGGGCGGTGCCCGGGCGGTGCATAATATCTTTCACTTCATCCCACAAGGCGGCCCGGCTGAGGGATTCCTCCACCCGATCCGCCATCTCGCTTTTTTTCAAACTGTAATGCAACTTCAGCCCATAGGCCACGTTGTCGAAAACGCTCATGGGAAAAGGGGTGGGTTTCTGAAAGATCATGCCGATCTTGCGCCGCAATTCCATGATGTCGTATTGGGGCTCCAAAATATTGGCGCCGTCGAGCAACACCGCCCCCGTGGCCCGCTGGTCGCGGTAGAGTTCGTAGATGCGGTTGTACACCCGGAGGTGGGTGGACTTGCCGCACCCGGAGGGGCCGATGATGGCCGTCACCCGCTGGGAGGCGATGTCCAGATTATTGTCGAATAACGCCTGCTGGGAGCCGTAATAAAAATTCAGACCACGGACCGATATTTTTATTGCCAGCGAGGAGGTATCGCTATAAGCAGGCATGTTCTGAGTGGACGTTAAAAGGTTGGTCATGTCCCGTTACTCTACCTGTCATCGTTTTTTTCCCGCAACAAGAAGCGGGCCAGGATAGTGATGATGAGAACACCGAAGGTAATCAGCAACGAGGCCCCCCAGGCCATTTGCTGCCAGTCCGGATAGGGAGACATGGCGTAATTGAAGATCGTGACCGTCAGGTTGGGGGTGGGCTCGCCCAAAGATCTGAACCAATACGGGCTGTTGAGGGCGGTGAAGAGCAAGGGCGCGGTCTCCCCGCTCACCCGGGCCACCGCCAGCAGGATGCCGGTGATGAGTCCGCTTTTGGCGGCCCGGAAGACGATGGCCAGGGTGACCTTCCACCGCGGGGCCCCCAGAGCCAGGGCCGATTCCCGCAAGGTGTTGGGCACCAGCCGCAGCATGTCTTCGGTGGTGCGGGTGATCACCGGCAGCATCAGGATGGCCAGGGCCAGGGCCCCGGCATAGCCGCAGAAGCGGCCCAAGGGAACCACCACCAGGGTGTAGGCGAAAACCCCGACGATGATGGAGGGCATGCCCATCAGGACGTTGGTGGAAAACCGGCTGTAGTCCCCCACCCTGGAGTCGTCGCTGAATTCCGCCAGATACACCCCGGCCATCAGCCCCATCGGCACCGCCATCAGGGTGGCCCCCCCGGTGAGCGCCAGGGTCCCCGCCATGGCGTTTACCAGACCCCCGCCGCTGACGCCGGGAGGAGTGGGCAGTTGGGTGAAAAAAGCCGGGTTGAGGGCCCCCAGGCCACGGCTGAGCACCACATAGAGGATCCAGAACAGGATGAAAATCCCGGTGAGCGCACAGGCTCCGGCCCAGAGAGTGACGGCCAGGTTGGCGAGGCGGCGGCCGGTGGCCGGACGGAGTTTCATAGCCCCACGCTCCAGGCCCGGTACCTGCGGCGCAACATCATCTGCGCCACCACCTGCACCAGGTAGGTGATGAGGTACAGCACCAATCCCAGGGCCACCAGAGAACTGACATAAAGCGGTTCGGTGGCCTCACTGAATTCGTTGGCCAGGGTGGAGGCGATGGTGTTGCCTGGAGAGAACAGCGAAGCGGAAATGCGGTGGGCGTTGCCGATGACGAAGGTCACCGCCATGGTCTCGCCCAGGGCTCTGCCCAGACCCAGGAACACCGCGCCGATGATGCCCACCAGGCCGTAAGGGATGGTCACCTGGTAGGTCACCTCCCAGGTGGTGGCCCCCATGCCGAAGGCCGACTCCTTGACCACCGGCGGCACCAGTTGAAAGACGTCCCGGGTGACGGCGCTGATGAAGGGCAGCACCATGAAGGCCAGGATGATGCCGGCGGTGAGCATGCCGATGCCCAGGGGAGGGCCCTGAAAGAGGGGCAGAAACCCCAGGGTCTTGCCCAGGAAGGGTTGAACGTAATCGGCCATGAAGGGCGCAAAGACAAAAAGCCCCCACATGCCGTAAATGATGCTGGGCACCGCGGCCAACAGCTCAATCATGGTGCCCACGGTGCGGCTGAGCCAGGGCGGAGCCAGCTCCACCAGGAAAAGGGCGATGGCCAGACTGAGGGGCACCGCAATCAACATGGCGATGAGGGTGGAGACCAGGGTGCCGAAGATGCTGCTGGCCGCCCCGAATTGCTGCAGCACCGGGTTCCACTCCTGGGAAAAGAAGAAGCGCCAGCCGAATTGCTTGACCGCCGGCCAGGAGGACAGGAGCAGCTCCAGCCCGATGGCCAGCATCACCAGGGGCACCAACAGCGAGCAGAGCAAGGTCGACCACCGGAAGACCCGGTCGCCCCGGACGGAGGTCCGGACCTGCCGGTCTCCCACGACGGTGAGCGGGGGCCGGCGTAGATCCTCAGGGTTCTGGTTCCGGGCAGGCTTGACCATGATGGCTGCTGATACCGGTTGTGGTCCCGCAGGTGGTGTTGGCGGCTGCGGGCTCCATGCTGCCCCGGTCCAAACCGGCCGGCCGGGGCCGTCGGCGGTCCGTCAACCGATATGGCAGGGCAAGAGAGGCGGGGCCCGCAGCCCCGCCTCTGTCAGCTTTGACGCAGGTCGTCGCTCTTCAGGGTCGGTCAAGGCCAGAGGGGTTTGCCGCCGGATTTCACTTCCTTGGCCCATTCGTCCTGCACCAGCTTGACGACGTTCTCCGGCAGGGGCACGTAATGGAGGGCCTTGGCCATCTCGGCCCCATGCTTGTAAGACCAATCAAAGTATTTCAGCAGCGCCTTCCCCTTGTTGGCATCGGCATAGTCTTTATAGGCCATGATGTAAGTGACTCCGACAATGGGCCAGCTCTTGTCCCCCTGCTGTTTGTTCAACATCAGGGAAAAGCCTTTGGGGGCCTTGCTCCAGTCGGCGTTGGCCGCAGCCGCCTGGAAGGTTTCGATGTTGGGCTCCACAAACTTGCCGGCCGGATTTTGCAGCACGGCATAGGGAATCTTGTTCTGGAAGGCGTAGGCGTATTCCACGTAGCCGATGGCGCCTTTCACCGCCTTGACCTGGCCGGCTACGCCTTCGTTGCCCTTGCCGCCGATGCTGTGGGCCGCCGGCCACTTCACCGCCTTGCCGGCGCCCACCTTTTCTTTGAATTCCGGAGAGACCGCCGCCAGATAGCTGGTAAAGATGAAGGTGGTGCCGGAGCCGTCGGTGCGATGCGCAACCGTGATGGCTTGGGACGGCAGTTTCAGGTCGGGATTGAGCTTCTTGATGGCCTCATCATCCCACTTGTTGATCTTGCCCATGAAGATGGCCGCCAGGGTGGGGCCGTCCAGCTTGAGTTTGCCCGATTCAATGCCCGGCGCATTGAAGATCGGCACGACGCCGCCCATCACCGTGGGGAACTGCACCAGCCCATATCTTTCCAGGTCCTCGGGTTTCAGCGGTTCGTCGGTGCCCCCGAAGTCCACGGTCTTGGCTTTGATCTGGGCAATGCCGCCGCCGGAGCCGATGGATTGATAATTGATCTTTACCCCGGTGAGCTCATGGTATTTATGAGCCCACCGGGCATAGACAGGGTACGGGAACGACGCCCCGGCGCCATTAATGGTCGGGGACTGGGCTTGACAGAGGCCGGCCAGGGTCAGGACAGCCAGAGCCGTCAGTGACAACCACCACAATTTTCTCATGGTGCATTACCTCTCTGATAGGAAACTCGAATGATTTTGGAATAATATACAGACCCTCTGTTAGTGTTTCGTTAGCGCCCGATTCATATTTCAATAATTTGCCCGAAAGCGGATGGCTCCGGCGCGGAACCTCACCGGGTCCGCCTCCCCGGGCCGGGGCGTCCGTGGGGGAACCGGCGGCGCCTGCGGCTGCTGCGCCCGCGGGGCCGGGCGGGAGAGCATCGCCCGGATGAAACGGCGTCCCTAATCGACCTGCACCTCCAGGGAGAAGACGGTCTCCTTGCCGGGAGTGCTGGCCACCGTCACCCGCCCGACGTGGGCCCGGGCGATATGTTTGACGATGGCCAGCCCCAGCCCCGAGCCGCCGACCTTGCGGCTGCGTCCGGCGTCCACCCGGTAAAAGCGCTCAAAGATCCGGGGCAGGTGCTCCGGGGGGATGCCGGGACCCTGGTCCCGAACCCGCATAACCACCCGGGGGCCTTCCCGCCGGGCCTCCACCTGCACCACCCCGCCCGGTTCGCTGAATTTGACCGCGTTGTCCACCAGGTTCACCAGCGCTTGTTCCAACAGCGGCGGATTCACCCGGGCGCGCAGATCGTCGGGACAGGTCAACTGAATCTCGATTTCCTTGGCCGCGGCCTTGGCTTCACAAATCTGTATGGCGCTTTGCATAATTTCCTTGACCCGGTGGCCCGACAGAAAGATTTGCCGGCGCTCCACATCCTGTTCGAGGCGCGACAGGGTGAGCAGGTCATCGATGATTTCCTGGAGGCGTTCGGTCTGTTTGGCGATGATGCTCAGAAAGTTGCGGGCATGGTCCGGTTCCTTGAGGGCGCCGGCCAACAGGGTCTCCACAAACCCCTTGATGGAGGTGATGGGGGTTTTCAGTTCATGGGAGACATTGGCCACAAAATCCCGGCGGGTCTGTTCCAGTTGCCGGAGGCGGGTGACGTCGTGCAGGACCACCAGCGTTCCCAGAACCATCCCCTGGGGGTCCCGCAGGGAAGTGCCGTGGGCTTTGACGATTTTCCGGCCGTCAGACGCGAGCGCCACTTCCTCCTCCACCGCGTCCGGGTTGGAGAGGGTGCGGTTGATGAACCATTTCAACTCCGGTTCTTGCACCACTTCCTGGACCGGCAGGTTCTGCGCCGCCTGGGGGTCAAGGCCCAACAGGGCGCCTCCGGCCTTGTTGATGATGATCACCCGCCCGGCGGCGTCCAGGGCCAGCACTCCCTCGGTCATGCTGGAGAGGATGGCTTCCTGTTCCATGCCCTGCCGAGAGAGGGCCTGGATCTGGCTTTGCAGCCGGTCCGCCATGTAGTTCAGGGCTTCGGCCAGTCCGGCCAACTCCGCCGTGTGGTAAACCGGCAGCTTCCGCTCCAGATCGCCCCGGGCAAAACGGAGGGCTCCCCGCTGCAGATCATGCAAAGGCCCGCTCAGACGCCGGGCAATGAAAAAGCTCAGGAGCGCCGCCAGCAAAGCCATCCCCAGGCCGCCCAGGGCGACTTTCTGATACAGAGACCAGATGGCCCCGTCGATGGCTTTCATGGGCAGCGCGGCCCGGACCACTCCCCGGAGAGACCCTGACTGGCGCCAGGGCACGGCCACGTACATCATATTGTGGCCCACCGTGAAGCTGAAGCGGGTGGACACGCCCACCCGTCCTTCCATGGCCTCCCGGAATTCCGGGCGGTCGGCGTGATTGTCCATGCGGCCCGGGTCCTCCTGGGAGTCACCCGCGACCTGGCCCGAAGCCAAGATGACGGTGAGACGCGTGGAAATCAGCCGCCCCGATTTCCGACAGATTTCATGGAGCTGCCGGTCGTCGGGCGCCGGCCGGATTTCCTGGAGATGGGCTTCCACCAGACGGGCCCGGTTCGCCAAATCGTCGGCCGTCTCCGCCAGATAAAAATTGCGCCACGAACTGGCGGTGTACCAGGTGCCGGCCGCCAGACAGAGGCAGGCTATCAGCAGGAAGGCGGGAAAGAGTCGCCAGACCAGAGGGAGACGCGCCACGGGCTACTCCTGAAAGCGGTAACCGACGCCCCGCACTGTTTCCACATGAACCCCGTAATCCCCCAGTTTTTTCCGGAGGCTGACGATTTGCACGTCCACCGAGCGGTCCGTCACCGGATAATCGCCCCCGTGAAGCGCACGCACAATCTGGCCCGGGTGAAAACCCATCCCGGCTTGCGCACCAACAGATGCAGCAGGCGAAACTCCGTGGCGGTGAGGGCAAGGGGCTGTCCGTGCAGCAACACCTCATGGCGGCCGGGGTGAACGACCAGCTCCCCCGTTTTCACGGACTCGGTTTCAGGGGGGATCTGCAGGCGGCGGCGCCTCAGGACGGCGCGCAGGCGGGCCAGCAACACCCGGGGGCTGAAAGGTTTGGTGAGATAGTCGTCCGCCCCCAGTTCCAGGCCGGCGACGATATCCGCTTCTTCCCCTTTGGCGGTGAGCATCAGGATGGGCAGGCCCCGGGTGTCTTCCTTCCCCCTGATGCGGCGGCAGACTTCCAGTCCGTCCAGGCCCGGGAGCATCAGGTCCAGGACGAGCAGATCGGGCAGGCGGTCCCGCACGAGTTGCAGGGCCTCTTCCCCCGTGGCGGCCCCCAAAACCCGATAACCTTCTTTCTCCAGGTTGTACCTGAGCAGTTCCCGGATGTCCTCCTCATCTTCCACCACCAGGATAGTTTCTCTGGCCATGGGCGCGACACCCCCCGGCAAATATGGACCGTCGATGGTCCGTTCAACCACGCAACGATCGAGCCTGGCGGAATAATCAGCGTTGCGTCCGCCATCGCCAAGGGGCGGAGCAATTTTTACGGCGGGGCAGGGGCCCCGTGGACTTTACCAAAACATTGGAGCCTCTTGCAAAAGTCATTTTTTAGGCTGATTTTCTGAAAAAATTAAGCCTCATCGGCGCGCCTGTGCTAAA
>VGSQ01000107.1 GCA_016874975.1 Deltaproteobacteria bacterium | reverse complement strand
GGGTTGACCTGCAGGCCCGGATTGATTTAAGCGCGGCCCGGGCCCCAAGGTTCCCCGAGTCCCATCGCCGGAGGGAGGCATCATGGAACCGATCACGGTGATCAAAGATCCCGCAGCGGCGCAGTTAGAGAAATTGGGGGTGAAAACCTGGCCCACCTGGAGCAAGGAGGTCTCGGAATTCCCCTGGACTTATGACGGCCGGGAAACCTGCTATTTCCTGGAAGGCGAGGTGGTGGTGACACCCCGGGGCGGCTCGCCGGTGGCCATGGGGAAGGGGGATCTGGTCACCTTCCCGGCCGGCATGTCCTGCACCTGGAAGATTCTCCAACCGGTACGCAAGCATTACCGCCTGGAATAGGGAGCCGGGGCTTCCCGCCGACCGGACGGCTTGGGCCGCCGGCGTCGGCGAGCCCCCTGCCCCGGGATTCCCCGTGGCCGCCGCCCCCTGGAGCGGCCGAACCGTTTGTCCGACCCGGTGCTTTCCGGAATCGCCGCCATCAGGAGGTTTCCCTATGTGCAGACATCATCCCGCCTGGTTCGTCGTCGTTCTGGCTCTCATCCTGCCCCTGGCCTGCGGCGCCGGCGGCGACCAGAGCACCGGCGACAAGCTCGTCGTCAAGCCCTACGAGGCCCGGGATTTCAGCAGGCTCAAGGGCATGCAGGGCTTTTCCGACCACGCCCTGGACCAGCACTTCACCCTCTACCAGGGCTACGTCAGGAACACCAATCTCCTTCTGGAGGAGTTGACCCAAATGGCCCGGGAAGGCAAGACCGCCACCCCGGCCTATGCCGAACTGAAACGCCGTTTGGGTTGGGAATGGAACGGCATGCGCCTCCATGAGCTTTACTTCGACAACCTGGGCGGCAAGGAGCCCCTGCCCAAGGACAGCCTCCTCATGAAGAAAATCGAGGCGAACTTCGGCGCCTACGAAGCCTGGCAGGCGGACTTCCGGGCCACCGGGGCCATGCGGGGCATCGGCTGGGTGGTGCTCTTCGAGGACCAGCACACGGGGCGGCTGGTCAACGCCTGGATCAACGAGCACGATCTGGGCCATTTGGCCGGGGCGACGCCGCTGCTGATCATGGACGTCTTCGAACACGCGGTCCTGCCGGACTACGGCTTAAAGCGCGGGGAATACATCAACGCCTTCTGCGAGAACATCAACTGGGCCGCAGTGCAGGCCCGGCTGAGGAAAGAGGGGAAATGACACCCTGGAAGGTTTTAGAGGGGAGGGGGCCTGGAGGCCCCTTCTCCCTCCCGGCTTCGTCGCTTTTCAGCTTGTGCAAGGCCCTCGCTTTGCCCTATAGTACCCGCCAGGAGCGATGCGGGAAACCTGAATCATGAGCGATCCGCAGACCGATCATGAGCGGAACGGCCCTGAGGAGACCGCCGCGCCCGGCGCCGGGCCGGAGGTTCCCCTGCCCCCCCATGTGCACCCGGAGGAGCCCCAGGCTCTGCCCACCCAGTTCGCCCGGCTCTTTTTCGGCGCCATCACCCTCATCGTGCTCTATTACTCCTACGAAATCATCAAGCCCTATCTGGTGGACATCTTTCTGGCCCTGGTGCTTTTTTTCACCGCCAAGCCTCTGCACCAGGCCCTCACCCGGCTCCTGCGGGGCTATAAAATTCTGGCCTCGGCCCTCACCTGCCTCCTGCTGGCCATCATCATCATCTTGCCCCTCCTCACCCTGGTGACCATCATCGCCAATCAGGCCTTGGAATTTTCGGCCAGATTGGGTCAGGGGTTGCAGGGCGATCAGTTGTGGTTATGGCTGCAGGGGAAAATCACCAAGCTGCATAATTACCTCCAGCACCTGAATCTGCCCGTGCCGCCGGACCAGTTCAAGCTGGAGGGGGTGGTGAAAACGGTCCTCAACCGGGCCAGCGAGATCATTTACAGCAGTTCCATGAGCATCATCAAAGGGTTCACCTACTTTGTCCTGAACTTCATCCTGGTGATCCTCATCGCCTTTTTCATGTTTGTCCAGGGGGATGATTTTATCGCCGAAGTGAAGAAGCTGTCCCCTCTGGAGGCCTCGCACAACGACGAGATCTTCCGGGAAGTGGAAGTGACCATCAAGGCCACCCTGTGGGGCACGGTGGTGGTGGCCTTCATTCAGGGCATTCTGGGGGGAGTGGGCTTCTGGCTCTTCGGGTTGCCCCAGCCCGCCTTCTGGGGGGTGGTGATGGTGCCCGCGGCGGTGATCCCCGTGGTGGGGGCGGCCGTCATCTGGGCGCCGGGCTGTCTCTACCTGTTTTTTCAGGGGGCCGTCGCCCAGGGGGTGGGCCTGCTCTTTTTCTGTCTGGTGGTGATCACTTCCATCGACAATCTGCTCAAACCGATCCTGATGCGGGGCAGCCGCTCCACGCCCGCCATTTTCATTCTCTTCAGCATTTTGGGGGGCATCGAGTACTTCGGTCTGGTGGGGTTTATTCTGGGTCCCCTGGTGCTGTCCTTCCTCCTGTCCTTCCTGCGCATTTATCAGAAAGCCATTTTACGGCAGACGGCGCCGCCGCTGCCGGCGCCCAAGAAAAAGCCCGCCCCCCCTGCGGGCGGCGGGCCTCTGAACACACCGGCGGCTTAGTCTGCTCAGGCGGCTCCCAGGAGTTCCTGGCGCACCTCGGAGAGGTCCAGTTCTCCCCGGGAGACGGCGTCGCGCTTGCTCAACTGGTCCAACTCGTCGTGCACCAGGGTCCGGTCCAGATGGCGGTCCTCCCGGATGAACTGGCAGTATTCCTCAAAGAGCTCTTCTTTGAGCCGGGAGAAAAAGGCCGGGGCTTGCCCGGTCCGGTCTTCCAGCCCCAGGATATTATCCAAAAGATAGAAATAAATGGTCCGGGCTTCGCTGAGGCGGCCGCTCTGGGCCAGGCGGTCGGCCCAGCCCTGGGCTCGGCGCAATTTGACCTCCGCGTCCTCGGGTTCCAAAGAGTCTTGGGCCATCTCTTCCATGATGTGGTCGATGGACTCCAGAATCTCCTCCAGGCCCTGTTCTTCCTCCTTGAGCACCCCCCGCACCTCCGGGATCCGGTCGGCCAGATCCAGGATGATCTCCATGAGGTCCTTCTTGGCGTATTTCTTGAGGCGCTCCAGGAGTTCCGCCCGGTTGAGAAACTTGCCCGGCTCCTGCACCCAAGTCAGGAGCAGGGCCAGCACGTGGGGGCACATCTCCCCGCCGGCGGCCTGGGGACAGGGGCACACGGAAGAGAGTTGACCATCCTTGATACGGACTTCCACGGGCCAGGACTCGCCATCCCAGACCACCACCTGCAGCCGCTCACCGTGCCGATAGCCCGCTTGCAGGTGTTGCTCGTCAATGAGCTCCTGGGCCCGGGCGTTGGCTTCGGGGGAGGCGATCTGGCCCAGAGTCTGGGCATCCAAATCTTCGATGCGCATAAATGCAACTATCCTTAATTCTTTTCTTAAATGTAACACATCGCCCACGCTTGGCAATAACATGAGCGTCTTTTTCAGGTCGGGAGCGATTTTTTTTCTTAGCGCGAAAAATAGGTGCGGCTCCGCTCCGAGAGGCGGTGGAGGCGGTCCTGCAGGTCCCGCCGCAAAGCCTCCAAAGCGGCTCCCCGGGCTTGGGCCGGCACCCAGAAGGGCTCATCGAAGAGAATGGCCACCCGGCTGAACGGCAGGGGGATTTCAAAGCGGTCCCAGGTGTTGAAGGTGAAGGTGCGGCTGGCCGCCGTCGCCACCGGCAGGATGGGCGCCTGCTCCTGCCGGGCCAGGAACAGGGCCCCCTTCTGCACCACCCGGGCCGGGCCCCGGGAGCCGTCGGCCACCAGGCTGATCCGGTAGCCCTGCCGGAGATAGTCGCCCAGAACCTGGAGAGCCGCCACCCCGCCCTTGTGGCGGGAGCCGCTGCAGGTGGCGAACCCCAGGTCTCGGCACACGCCGCCGATAAGTTCGCCGTCCCGACTGGGGCTGACCATGATGGCCATGGGCGCGAACCGGCTGTAATGCTGCCGGTAACCGAACAGCGGGGCCAGCAGGTGGCAGTGCCAGAGGCTGAAGAGCAGCGGCTGGGGGGATTCCAGCATGCCTTTGGATGCCTGAACCGGCGCCATGTGGATGCGGCAGGTGCCCATCCAGCCCCGCACCAGCTTGAGGGCGAGGCCGTGCACCAGGCGTTGCAGGCCGGCATGGTGGAGGCGGATTTTCATGAGGCCGCCGTTACTTGCCTTCGAGGCGTTCCAGGATTTTGGGGGTGTAAATCTCGTGCTCTTCCAGGAGCGGCGAGGACTTCCGGAGCATGCTCAGCTTCATCACATAGAAGTTGAGGCGGCGCATGGTCTTGAGCCGCTCCGCCTCGTCGGGCAGGGCGGCCACCAAGTCCTGGAGGCGGACGATCTCCCGGCGCACCTCCAGCTCCGGCGGCAGACAGTCGGCCATCTTGAGGATCTTGTAAGCCATGCGCAGCTCCGGGGGGACGTTGCGGTCGTCCTCCAACTTAAGGGGTTTGCCCCGGCCGGGCAAGTCGCGAAAGAGCCCGGCCTCCATGGCTTCCAGGATGCGGTTCTCGGCAATTTTATGAAAGAAGTCCATAACGGTCTTGCAATGTTTTTCCGTAGGGTGCGTCTTACGCACCATTGCCGGGAGCCGGCGGCGGGCTGGGACGCCCTCCCCACTCGTTCCCAAGCTCCCGCTTGGGAACGCATATTTCCCCCCAAGCTCTGCTTGGGCGCGGGCAAGCCGGTTCCCCAGCAAAGCTTGGGGACCGGAAAAAACCATCATCAATAACGCTTCTTCCGGGCCCGCTCCAGTTCCCGCTGCTCTTCCCGGCGGCGGATGGTCTCCCGTTTGTCGGCCTGGCGCTTGCCTTTGGCCAGGGCCAGCTCCACTTTGGCGTATTCGTTCTTGAAATAGAGCTTCAGGGGCACGAGGGTGAAACCCCGCTCCTGCACCTTGCCCAGCAGGCGCTTCAGCTCCCGGCGGCGCAGCAGCAGCTTGCGGGGGCGGGTGGGTTCGTGGTTTTCCGCGGCGGCGTGGGTGTAGGGGCTGATGTGGGCGTTCAACAGGTAAATCTCGCCGTCCCGAAAGCGGGCATAGGCGTCCTCGATGTTGGCCTTGCCCAGGCGCAAAGATTTGACCTCCGTCCCCTGCAGCACCAGCCCGGCCTCGAACACGGCGTCCACCGTATATTCGAAATATGCCTTGCGGTTGCGGCAGATGAGCTTGATTCTCTCGGACATCAGGTCACCAGATTGCCGGCCAGGGCGCTGCTGAAGCGGCAGATCTCGGGGAAGCGCTGGCGCATTTCCCTGGCCGCATAGTCGTTGATCTCCTCCACGGTCACCAGCTCCAGGGCGTGGCGGGCCATGTCCCGGGCCTCCTGGACCTCAAAGGAGCGGATGACGTGCTTCACCATGGGGATGGCCATGGCGTTCATGGACAGCTCGGTGACGCCCAGACCCAGGAGAATGGGGAGGTACAGGGGGTCGCCGGCCATTTCGCCGCACATGGCCACGGGGATGCCCGCTTCCCGGCCCGCCTCCACCACCATCTTGATCATGCGCAGCACTGCGGGGTGGAGAGGCTGGTACATCTCCGCCACCTGCTTGTTGCCCCGGTCGATGGCCAGGGCGTATTGTATCAGGTCGTTGGTGCCGATGCTGAAAAAATCCGCCTCCCGGCTCAGGAGGCCCGCCAGGGTGACGGCCGCGGGCACCTCGATCATGGCCCCCACAGGCAGCCGGGGGTCGAAGGGCAGGCCCTCCCGGACAAGCTCTTCTTTGAGTTCGGCCAGCAGTTCCCGGGCCTCCCGCATTTCCCGGACGTTCGAGATGAGGGGGAACATGACCTGCACCGGCCCGTGCGCCGAAGCCCGCAGGATGGCCCGGAGCTGCTTCCGGAAGATGGCCTGCTCCTTGAGGCAGAAACGGATGGCCCGCAGGCCCAGGGCCGGGTTCAGCTCCTGGGGGTAGTCCAGGGGCGAGAGGAACTTGTCGCCGCCGATGTCCAGGGTGCGGATGGTGACCGGCAGGGGGGCCATCTCCTCCACCACCCGGCGGTAGTCCTGGTAGAGGTCCTCTTCACTGGGCACGTGGCGCAGCCGCAGATAGAGGAATTCGGTGCGATAGAGGCCGATGCCGTCGGCGCCGTGCTTCTTGGCCACGGCCACTTCTTCCGGCAGTTCAATATTGGCCATGACCCGGGTTCGCTGCTCGTCCGGCGTGATGGCGGGCAGATTGCTGAAGGCCGCCACCTCGCCCTTGAAGAGCTCGAATTCCTGGCGCCGGTTCCGGTAGGTGCGGCGCAGGTCATCGCCGGGCTCCACAATGATCCGCCCCGTCAGGCCGTCCAGGATGAGTTCAACCCCCGGGGCGATCCGCTGGGTGGCCGCGTCCACTCCCACCACCGCGGGGATCTCCAGAGATTGAGCCACAATGGCGGTGTGGGAGGTCTTGCCGCCCCGCTCGGTGATGAAGCCCACCACCTGGGAGGCGGTCATCTGCGTGGTTTCTGCGGGCGACAGGTCCCGGGCCACGATGATGATGGGGTCGGGGGCGTTGAAGTGGCGCCGCGGGTTCTTCCCGGTGAGGTTGCCCAACAGGCGGCGGTAGACCGACTCCACGTCCTGGATGCGCCCCTTGATGTAAGGGTCTTCGATGCGACGGAAGAGGGCTTTCACCTTCTCAAAGGCCTGGTTAAGCGCCCACTCGGCGTTCAGGTTGCTTTCCCGGATGAGCCGCCGGGGTTCGTCATAGAGCATCTGGTCCTTGAGGATGAGGAGGTGGAGCTCCAGCAGGTGCGCGTGCTCCGGAAACTCGCCGGCGATCTCTTCCTTGAGCAGCGACAGGTCCTCCTGGGCCTGGTCCACCGCGCCCTGGAAGCGGGCCAGCTCCGCGGTGCGCTCCTCTTCGGTGTAGATGAGGCGGAAGGAGGCCTGCACCTCACCCCGGTCGCTCAGGACCTTGGCCCGACCGATGACAATGCCGGGAGAGGCGGGAATGCCCCGTAACACCAGACTCCTGCTGGTCATGACTCTCCGAACTTCCGGGCAAAAAGGCGGGCCAGGGCGGTGACCGCCTCCCGGGCGTCGGGACCCACCGCCCGCACCACCAGGCGGGCGCCCATGGGTGAATCCAGGGTAAGGATGGCCAGCACCTGACGGGCGTCCACCTCCTGGCCGTCCTTCTCCAGGGTCAGGGTGGCCCGGAACTGCTGGGCCAGGGCGCTGATCTGCGCCGCCGGCCGGGCGTGCAGGCCCAGCCGGTTCTCCACCCAGAGCTCCATTTCCAACTCCGCCGGATTTGATTCCCGATGGTCCATGTTGTTAAGGTGTCAGGTGCCAGGTGTCAGGTGCCAGGTGTCAGCGGCTGTAGGGCGGGAAAGCGAAGCGCATCCCGCCTGCGGCAGACACAGGGGAAAAGGATGCTCCCTCCCGACCTCGGCCATGGGGATCAGGCCTTGTTCAAGTCGGATATACACGCACCTTGGCGCCTGGGGCGTTTATGGTCCAACCAGGGAATCAGGCTCATGGCTACAGCCGCTGAACCCAAAACCCAAAACCTATAAACCCAGAACCTAGCACCTGGCACCTGACACCTGGCACCTGACACCTGCCTCACGGCAGTCGCCCCTGCTGTTTCAGGGCCAGGTAGGCCTGGTAAACCTGCCGTTTGGGCAAATCCAGGGCACGGGCCGCCTCTTCCGCCAGGCGCCGGCCCGAAAGCCCGGTGCTGCGGGCCGTCTCCAGCAGGTGGGCGTCCACATCTACCGTCAGCGCAGGTCGGCCATGCGGGCAGGAGAGAACCAGGGTGCACTCGCCCTTGAGCTCCGCCCCGGCCAGTTCCGCGGCCACCCGGGGGACGGGTCCCCGCCAGGTCTCCTCAAAGCGCTTGGTGAGCTCCCGCACCACCAGGAGGTCCCGGTCGGCCATGACCCGGGCCAGTTCCGCCACCAGCGTCCCCAGGCGCCGGGGCGACTCGTAGAGGATGAGCACCCGGGGCTCCCGGGCCAGGCCCTGCAGAAATTCCCGGCGCTTGCCTTCCCGCCGGGGCGGGAAGCCCAGGAAGGTGACGTCGCCCTTGAAACCGCTCATGGACAGGGCCGCCACCCCCGCGGCCGGCCCCGGCGCCGCCTCCACCCGGAGGCCCGCCTCCCAGGCCGCGGCCGCCAGGTCCGCGCCGGGGTCGGAAAAGCCCGGCGTGCCGGCGTCGCTCACCAGGGCCACCGACTCCCCGGCCTGCAGGCGGCCGATAAGTTCCGGTATGCGGCTCGCCTGGTTATGGGCGTGAAAGCTGACCAGCGGCGTGGCGATGCCGTAATGGGTGAGCAGCTTCCGGGTGCGGCGGGTGTCCTCCGCAGCAATGACCGCCGCCTCCTTGAGCACCCGCAAAGCCCTCAGGGTAATGTCTTCCAGATTGCCGATGGGGGTGGCGACCACAAAGAGCGTGCCCATGGCCCTAGTTCTTCCTAAACATCGACAATCGCATTCACAATAATTTCAATCCGGGGCGCGTCGTCCTGAAAGGTGATGGCCACCACATCAAACCGCACGGCCTGATCTTTCAGTCCCTTGGCCCTAAGGTAATAATCGGCCAGGCGCCGGAGCCGCGCCTGCTTGGCCGGGGAGACCGCCTCCTGGGGGGCGCCGTAGCGGCTTTGCTTCCGAGTCTTCACTTCCACGAAGACCAGGGTCCCCCGGTGCCGGGCGATGAGGTCCACCTCCCCCAGGGGCGAGGTGAAGTTGCGCTCCAGGATGCGATAGCCCTGCCGTCGCAATTCCTTCTCGGCCAGCTCCTCGCCGGCCGCGCCCAGGCGGTGGCGGGGGTCCTTCAGCGGTTTTCTCCCAGCCATTCCCGCACCCCCTTAAAGGTGCGCCGGTGCGCCGCGCACGGCCCCCACACCCGCAGGGCCTCCAGGTGCTCCGGGGTGGGGTAGCCCTTGTGCTGGAGAAAATTGTACTGCGGGAAGCGCCGGTGCAGGTCCGCCATGAGCCGGTCCCGGTGGACCTTGGCCAGGATGGAGGCCGCGGCGATGGAGCGGCAGCGGCCGTCCCCGCCCACCACCGGCTGTTGGGGATAGGCCAGGGGCAGGGGCTGGTTGCCGTCCACCAGCACCATCTCCGGGAGCAGCTCCAGGGCCCGGACCGCCCGGGCCATGGCCCGCAGGCTGGCGGCCAGGATACCGGTCCGTTCGATCTCCCGGGCCCCCACCGCCATCACCGCCCAGGCCGCAGCCCGGGCCTGGATTTCCCGGGCCAGTTCCTCCCGCGCCTGGGGAGAGAGCTGCTTGGAGTCCTTCAGGCCAGGCAGGTGATCGGCCTCGGGGAAGATCACCGCGGCGGCCACCACCGGCCCGGCCAGGGGCCCCCGGCCGGCTTCGTCCACCCCGGCCAGGAGCGTCACGCCCTGGCGGCGCCAGAACGACTCCGGGTCAGCAAACACCAGGTTGCCGCCCCGGAGCGACCTCATGTCCGGAGGGACCGCTTCTCGCGGATCCGGGCGGCTTTGCCGGAGCGCTGGCGCAGATAGTAGAGGCGGCTGCGCCGCACCCGGCCCCGGGTGAGCACCACCACCTTGTCCAGATTGGGGGAGTGCAGGGGGAAAATGCGCTCCACCCCCACCCCGTAGGACACCTTGCGCACCGTAAAAGTGGCCCCCACCGCGGCGCCCCGCCTCCGGATGACCACCCCTTTGAAGACCTGGACGCGTTCCTTGTCGCCTTCCACGATGCGGACGTGCACTTCCACCGTGTCTCCCGGGCGGAAGTCGGGCAGGTCGCCCCGCATCTGCTCCCGGGAGAGTTGCAAGAGTCTCGGTTCCATAGCCTCACCTATTCTTCGGCCGCCATCCCCAGGGCCGCCAGAAACCGCCGATCCTCAGGATCGAGGCGGGCCCGGGCCAGAAGATCGGGCCGTTCTTGCGCCGTTTTCAGCAATGCCTGCTCCCGCCGCCAACGGGCGATGCGGCGGTGGTCTCCGCTTAAGAGCACCTCCGGCACCTCATGCCCCTCGAAGATGCGGGGCCGGGTGTAGTGGGGGTGCTCCAGCAAACCGTCCTGAAACGATTCCTCTTCGGTGGCCCCTTCGCCCCCCAGCACGCCGGGCAGGAGCCGCGTCACCGCGTCCGCCACCGCCAGGGCCGGGATTTCGCCCCCGGTGAGGACGTAGTCGCCCAGGGAGAGCTCCTCGTCGATATAGTGGCGCAGGCGCTCGTCCACCCCCTCGTAGTGGCCGCAGATGAGCAGCAGATGTTGCTGCTGCGCCAGCTCCCGGGCCTTGTCCTGGGTGAGGACCCGCCCCTGGGGGGTCAGGAGGATGACCCGCACCATGGGGGCTTCGGCCCGCACCGCCCGGATGGCGGCCACCAGGGGTTCAATTTTCATCACCATGCCCGGGCCGCCGCCGAAGGGCCGGTCGTCCGCCACCTTGTGCCGGTCGGGGCAGAAGTCCCGCAGGTTCAGCACCCGGAAGCGCACCGCCCCCAGGGTCTGGGCCCGGCTGAGCATGCTGGCGCCCAGGGGCGTGGTGAAAAAGTCCGGGAAGAGGGTGAGCAGGTCAATCTGCATAGACTTCCAGCAGGCCCGGCGGCGGCAGGGCCGTCAGCCACCCTTCCTCCAGGTTGACGGCGGTGATGACCTCCTCCACCGCCGGGAGCAGCACCTCCCGGTCGCCCTGGCGCACAACGTAAACGTCGTGGGCCGGGGTGGGGATGATCTCCGCCAGGGCGCCCAGCTCCTCGCCGGAGCGGGCGTGTCGCACCGTCAGTCCCAGGAGCTGGAACCAGTAATATTCTCCGGGCGGCAGCGGCGGAAAGCGGCGGGCTTCCCCGAGCACCTCCCGCCCTGCGAGGGCCTGGGCCTCTTCCCGGGTGGCGACGCCGTCCAGGGCCAGCAGCAGGTGCCGGGCGGTGCGGCCGGCCCAGCGGACGGCCCGGCGGCGGCCGTCCAGCTCCACTTCACCCAGGGCCGGGAACAGGTCCGGGTCCCCGGGGGGGCCGCCCGCGGGGCGCAGCTTGAGGACGCCTTTAACACCATGCGCCCCCGCCACGGTCCCCAGGAGGATGAGGCGGTCCGGAGGCGGTTTCGGCCTATTCAATGATTTCCAGCACCGACCGCTTGCGCACCTTGGTGGAGGCCGCGTTGAGAATGGTGCGCATGGCCCGGGCGGTGCGCCCCTGTTTGCCGATGACCTTGCCCAGGTCTTCTTTGGCCACCTTGAGCTCAATCACCGAGGTCTGCTGCCCCTCGATCTCCTGTACCTCCACCTGGTCCGGATGGTCCACCAGAGCTTGCGCGATGAACTTGATGAGGTCCTTCATCTGCCACCTCCGTGGGGGGCTGGGGTGGACTCAAACTCCCGGAACGCCATGGGCGGCGAGGCGCCTCACCCTCCCCGGGGGGCCGCCTTGGCCTGCCGCTGCTTCAGAAGGCTGGCCACCGTGTCGGTGGGCTTGGCGCCGCGGCTCAACCAGTGGGACAGCAGGTCGTCTTTCACCGACACCGCCGCCGGTTCCTGGTTGGGGTCATAAGTGCCGACAATCTCCAGGAATCTGCCATCCCGGGGAGCTTCGCTGTTAGTTACCACAATGCGGTAGAATGGACGCTTCTTGGCGCCGAACCGGGCCAACCGGATACGCAGTGCCATGATTGACGGTTGTTCCTCCTGTTTATGGTATCTTGAGGGAAGGGCCGGGGGGCCGAGGGCCCCCCGCCCTCCCCTC
>VGSQ01000106.1 GCA_016874975.1 Deltaproteobacteria bacterium | reverse complement strand
CCGAGACACCCGCAGCTCTAATCCGCCGGACCTGAAAACGCTGCCGGAGAAAGGGGGAGGGGCTGCGGGGGAGGGGGCAGGGGTGGTGACTTCCGGCCCCTCCGCCGGCAACAGTTTTTGCAGGCAGCAGGAGCCTGGGAATCAGAGGAAAATCAGCTCCGGCAGGGGCGGCCGACGGCGGGACCCCCGGGCCGGCGGAACTCTGGCCGGTCAGGGAGGGTCCCCCAAACCCGGACCCCAAAAACAAACGGCCTCCCGCCGCGGGGGCGGGAAGCCGCGGGAAATCCCCGGTTCCCGGCCTTTCTTCAAGGCCGGCCCTGGGATTTCTGGTATTGGTCGTAGATCAGGCCTCCCAACATGCCGGCGCCGCCGCCCACGGCTGCGCCCACTGCGGGGTTGCCGGCGGCCCAGCCGATGAGGGCGCCGCTGCTGGCGCCGATGGCGCCGCCGCTCAGAACCCGCTGTTCCGTGGGTGACATGCCCGAACATCCCCCCAACCACAGGGCGGCCACCACTAACAACACGACGGTCTTCTTCATGGCTTTTTTCCCTCCCCCTTCACACCTTTACCCATTTCCTTGCGGTACCGGTGGAGAATGACTTCGATCACCGAGGTCTTGATCTCCGCCGGGTTGTCCTGATAATACTTATCCACCTCCTGGACGATCTGGGAGACGGTCTTCTGCTTCATTTCCCGGACCAGCGCCTGGGCAATGGCCCCGGCTTTGGCTTTGCCCGAGGTCACCTCCAGGTCGGCCAGGTTCCCCACTCCCCAGATGTAGCCGATTTTGCCGTCCAGGGAGGCCTGGACCCAGCGGTTGCCGTCCCAGAGAAAGCCGCCTTCTTCGGCCCCGGCCGGCCCGCCCAAAGACAGGCTGAGGGCCAGCAAGATCGTCAACAGGAGCATCCCCTGCTTCATTTCCGTTCTCCTGGCGGCGGCGGGCAGGGAGGATTCCCCCTGCCGCCGCGATTTCCGGGCAGCGGCGCCGCTGGTGCAGGGCATCGCCCCTCGGACCACCCGCGGTGCAGGCCCCCCCTGTCCCCCTAACTGTTGTCAGGCACCGGCTCGGGGGTGGGGATGGCGGGCGCGGATTTCTTCTTGGTGGATTTGGCGGTCTTGCCGTTCTTCTTGTTTTTCTTGGCGCCGGCTTTCCCGACGGTCTTCTTCTTCTTCTCGGTTTTGCCGGCCTTGACCTGGGTCTTCTTGCCGGATTTGCCCTTTCCCTTGGGCTTGGTCTTGACCTCCTGAGGTGCAGGAGAAGCGGGTTTCTTGGGCTCGAGTTGCTCCAGCGGGCGCTGCCCCTCCAACATGGGGGGCACGGCGGGCGGCTCCACCTCTTTTTGGGTCCGTCCCCACGTGGGCAGGCTCAGGAGCAACATCCCCGCCAGCGCCGTGCTCAGACATTTGCGCATCTGCGCCTCCGACAATCACTCGGACAAAGCGGCGGGCCGGGAGGCCGGTCGGGGTGGCGGGGCCCCCCGGACCGCCGGTGATATAACCAGTTAAACCGACTTTCCCCCACCGGGTTAGGATTCTGTTTCCACCGGCTTCTTGGGTTTGGGCTTCTTCTTGGTGGTCTTTTTCTTCTTCTTGGTGGCCTTCTTTTTGGTGGTCTTTTCCTTTTCGGGTTTGGCGGTCTCAGGTTGCGTAGCCGTGCCCGGCGGCGGAGTCTCTACCGCAGCCGGCGGCGGAGATCCTGCGGGGCCCTTGTCCTCTTTCTGCTGGGCCAGGGAAGCTCCCTGGAGGCTCAGCACAAAAGCGCCCACTGTTGCCAGGGTCAAGAGTTTTTTCATCGAGTCTCATCCTCCGAAATTTTAAGTTGAAAACACTAACACCTTTGGTGGCGGTGCAGGGATTCGAACCCCGGACACTGCGGATATGAGCCGCATGCTCTAACCGGCTGAGCTACACCGCCACTGTGGAAAATATATTCCCAGGAGGTGATGCTGTCAAATAAAAAGACGGGGAAAAGCCCCGACAGCTCAAGCCTTGCGCGGACTTCCCGGGCGGCTGTCGCCCTCTGCGCCGCCCCCTCCCCTTTAACGAAAGAGCATCCATCCCGTCTAATGGATAAATCATGAAGACAAGATCGTTCGGAACAGTCGCACCTGGGCCTCCGGCCCACCCGGAAGACATGAAAAGATTTTGTCAAGACACTTACTCATGAGCCTGCGGCTTACCCGCAAAGCATGAACAGTTCTCCCCCTCACCCCGGCCCTCTCCCCCGCCGGGGGAGAGGGGGATAAGGAACTTTTCCTGGCAGAAATCCGGACCCGGTCCGTGAGGGTTTCCGGCGTCCGGTCCGGCCACGGTGGCAAGCACAGGCCGGATCACGTTGAAGGTGGTATTATGGCAACTCATTTTTCCGCGGGAGCGCTGCGTAGACCCAGACCTCGCCCCCATCTCTGGCTGGCCCTGCTGTTGGGGGGTCTCCTGGCCGGGCTGGGAGCAAGCCCCCTGTCGGCCCAGAAAGGCAAGGCCTTGCCGGCGGAGGACAAGACTCTCTCGCCCTATTTCGTGGTCCTCACCGACGACCCCACGACCGACGCCCTGCCGCTCAAGAGCACCCGGGCCGAGGTCAGGATCGCCGGCACGGTGGCGGCCGTCAAGGTCACCCAGGTCTACCGGAACCAGGGCAAAAAGACCCTGGAGGCCATCTATGTCTTCCCCGGCTCCACCCGGGCCGCGGTCCACGCCTTGCGCATGACCGTGGGCGGACGGGTGGTGGAAGCCAGGATCATGGAGCGCCGGCAGGCCCGGGAGACCTATGAACAGGCCAAGCGGGAAGGCAAGACGGCCTCGCTGTTGGAACAGCAGCGCCCCAACGTCTTCCAGATGAACCTGGCCAACATCCTGCCCGGCGACGAAATCAAGGTGGAACTGGATTACCTGGAGCTGCTGGAGCCCCAGGAGCAGATCTATGAGTTCGTCTTCCCCACGGTGGTGGGCCCCCGCTATTCCAACCTGAAGGCCAAGGACGCCCCGGAGTCGGAAAAGTGGGTGCAGAATCCCTATCTGCGGGAAGGGGAGGGGCCGCCCTACACCTTCGGACTCAAGGTGAACGTCAACAGCGGCCTGCCTCTGGTGAAGCTGGCCAGCCCCAGCCATGAGGTGGACACCAAGTTCGCCTCGCCCACCTCCGCGGAGGTCACCCTCAAGGACGAGAAGACCGGCGGCAACCGGGACTTTGTGCTGCGCTACTCCCTGGCCGGAAACAAGATCGAGACGGGCCTGCTGCTCTATCCCGGCCAGGACGAGAACTTCTTCCTGCTCATGCTGGAGCCCCCCGCCCGGGTGGAGGCCCAGGCCGTGGTGCCCCGGGAGTACATCTTCATCGTGGACGTGTCCGGCTCCATGCACGGCTTCCCCCTGGACATCACCAGGGCCCTCATGGAGGAGATCATCAAGGGCCTGCGCCCCACGGACTTTATGAACGTGCTGCTCTTTGAGAGCGGCAACGCGGTGTTGTCCGATGCGGGCTCGCTGCCGGCCACCGACGCCAACAAGGAGCAGGCCATCGCTTTCATCAAGGCCCGGCCCGGCGGCGGCGGCACCGAGATCATGCCCGCCTTCAAGCGGGCGCTGGCCCTGCCCCGCACGCCCAACACCTCCCGCATCGTGGTGGTGGCCACGGACGGCTATGTGCGGGTGGAGCCTGAACTCTTCAATCTCATCCGCAAGAACCTGGGCGAGGCCAACCTCTTCCCCTTCGGCATCGGCGCCTCGGTGAACCGCCACCTCATCGAAGGCATGGCCCGGGCGGGCCTGGGCGAGCCCTTCGTGCTGCTCAACGCCGCCGAGGCCCGGCGGGAGGCGGCCCGTTTCAAAAAATATATCGACCAGCCGGTCTTGAACCACATCAAGGTCTCTTTCAGCGGGTTTGGCGCCTATGAGGTGGAGCCCGAAGCCGTGCCCGACCTCTTCGCCCTCCGGCCCATCACCGTCATGGGCAAGTACCGGGGCAGCCCCGGGGGGACCATTGTGGTCACCGGCAAGACCGCCGCGGGCGACTTCCGCCAGGAGGTGAAGGTGGCCGACGGCAAGGCCGGCCCCGACAACGCCGGGCTGCGGCTGCTGTGGGCCAGGAAACGCATCGCCCGCCTGACGGACCAGTCCTTCCTGGAGAAGGGCGAGGGGCCGCTCACCAAGGAAATCACCGGGCTGGGCCTCAGATACAGCCTCATGACCCAGTACACCTCCTTTGTGGCGGTGGACCAGGTGAAGCGGGCCGACGGCACCGTGGTGACGGTGAAGCAGCCCCTGCCGCTGCCCCAGGGCGTGAGCGGGCGGGCCGTCGGTGAGATGGACGGCGGCTTTGCCCCCGGCGCCGGGAAAATGTTGGCGCCGCCGCCCCTGGCCTCTTATTATGGCGGGAGAGTGTCTTCCCGGATACCTGCGGGTGAATCCACCGAAATCACCACGGGCAAAAAGGAAGAGAAGGGTAAGCTCTCCTTGAGGATTCTGGAAACCGCAATCAAGGGCGCGGTGGACCAGGCCGCGGTGGAGACGGCCCTGGAGGGGGCGTTGCCCAAGCTGGAGACCTGCGTCCGGGAAGCCGCGGCTCGTAAGGTGAAGCTGCCGCCGGAGATCGTCCTGACCTTCACCATCGGCCCGGACGGCCGCATCACCGGCCAGCCGCTGCTGAAAACCCCGGGCAGCGGCCCGGCCCTGGGGAACTGCCTCCAGGAGAAGCTGAAGGGCCTCACCTTCCCCAAACCGGCCCAGGGTGCGGCCACGGTGACGGTGAAGCTGGCGGTGCAGGGAGGGTGAGGTAGGGGGCAGGCGCCAGGCGCCAGGTGTCAGGTGTCAGGTGTCGGGTTGCAGGTGCAAGCCTGGACCTGGACCAACCGAGCCGGTGCCAGGCCCTCGCGCCTGCCTCTATTCTCCCGCGGCCTCCCTTGGGATGGTAACACCAGTCCTCACCGGGCTGATCATGATCCACAAATTACGGTGCGGGGACGAGGGATGAGCAAAACCCTCGTTCCCAAGCTCCCGCTTGGGAACGCCATTGCACCCGAAGCTCCTGCTTCGGAACCGGAGGGGGCAGGAACAGGGCGTGGCGACCCTAACGCTCCTCCCCCGCTATTCATTTGACGCCGGCTGCGGCCAGGTCCTGGGCCCGCCAGGTGGCCGACTCCACTGCGCTCATCACCGCGGCCCGGAAGCCCCCCTGCTCCAGGGCGTGCAGGCCGTGGATGGTGGTGCCCCCCGGCGAGGCCACCTGGTCCTTCAGCGCCGCGGGGTGCAGCCCCTTCTCCAGGCAGAGGCAGGCGGTCCCCAGCACCGTCTGGGCGGCCAGCTCCAGGGCCAGGGCCCGGGGCAGCCCCATCTTGACGCCCCCGTCGGCCAGGGCCTCGATGAACAGGGCCACGTAGGCCGGTCCGCTGCCGGACAGCCCCGTCACCGCGTCCAGGTGCCCCTCGCTCACCGTCACGGCCCGCCCGCCGGCGCGGAAAAGCTCCAGGGCATAAAGCAGGTCCTCCGCGCTGGCCCGGGAGCCGGCGGCCACCGCAGTGATGCCGGCCCGCACCAGCACCGGGGTGTTGGGCATGGCCCGCAGCACCCGGGCCTGGGGGAGGGCCTCCTCCAGGACGGCGAGCGGCAGCCCGGCGATGATGGAAATGACGCGCTGGCCGGGACGGTCCTGTCCCTTGATTTCTTGCAGCACCCCCGCCGCCACCTGGGGCTTCACCGCCAGGACCACGGTGTCGGCCGTCATCACATCGACATTGTGCCGGGCCCGCTTCACCCACAGATCGGCCATCTCCCCCTGGCGCAGGTGATCGGGGTCGCAGTAGAGCAAATCCTCCCGGACCACACGCCCTGAGGCCAACAGCCCCCGGATCAGGGCGCCCCCCATGCTGCCGGCGCCGATGAAGCCCAGCCTGCCCGCGGTCCAGTGTTCCCGTTTGCGCTCCTCCATTGCCATTGACCCCTTCCCCGGATAGTGATAATGCTATTGTGCCACAGGCCGAAGCCCAGGGGCAGGGAAAAATGTTCAGGGGCGCAAGGCATTTTGAGGAGAGGGTTGACTTCCTCCGGCCTCTCTTCCCATCATCACAGTTTCCAAGGAACCGGCATGAATCAGGCGCATTCTCCCGACGTCCTGCCCGCCACCCCGGTGGACGAATTGAGCATCCAGACCATCCGCTTTCTGGCGGTGGACGCCATCGAGCAGGCCAAGTCCGGCCACCCCGGCATGCCCATGGGCGCCGCGGCCATGGCCTACACCCTGTGGACCCGCTTTCTCAGGTTCAACCCCCGGGACCCGTCCTGGCCCGACCGGGACCGCTTCGTGCTGTCCGCCGGGCACGGCTGCATGCTCCTCTATGCCCTGCTGCACCTCACCGGCTACGATCTGAGTCTGGAGGACCTGAAGCAATTCCGCCAACTGGGCAGCCGCACCCCCGGCCACAGCGAATATGGCCTGCCCGGCGTGGAGGCCACCACCGGCCCCCTGGGCCAGGGTCTGGCCAACGCGGTGGGCATGGCCCTGGCCGAACGGATGCTGGCCGCGACCTTCAACACCCCCGAGCACGTCATTGTCGACCACTACACCTACGTTCTGGCCAGCGACGGGGACCTGATGGAGGGCGTGGCCCTGGAAGCCATCTCTCTGGCCGGGCACCTGCGGCTGGGGAAGCTCATCGTGCTCTATGACGACAACCGCATCTCCATCGAAGGGAGCACGGAGATCGCCTTCACCGAGGACCGGCCGGCCCGCTGCGCGGCCTGCGGCTGGCACACCCAGACGGTGGCGGACGGCAACGACGTGGCGCAGGTGGCCGCGGCCCTCGCGGCGGCGCGGGCGGAGACGGACCGCCCCTCCCTCATTGCGGTGCGCACCCACATCGGCTTCGGCTGCCCCGCCAAACAGGACCGGGCGTCGGCCCACGGCGAGCCGTTGGGGCCGAAAAACGTTCAGGAAACCAAGGAAAAGGCGGGCTGGCCGCTGACGCCCACCTTCCTGGCGCCGCCCGAGGTGCTGGCCCATTGCCGGCAGGCGCTGGACCGGGGCGCGGCCCGGCAGGCGGACTGGGAGGAACGCTTCCGGCGCTATGCCCAGGCCCACCCCGAGAAGGCCGCGGAGTTCCAGCGGCGCCAGGAGGGGCGGCTCCCCGAAGGCTGGGAGGCGCACCTGCCCATTTTCTCCGCCGACCAGGGGCCTCTGGCCACCCGGGTGGCCTCCGGCAAGGCGCTCAACGCCCTGGCCCAAAAAATCCCGGAACTTCTGGGCGGCTCCGCGGACCTGGCCCCCAGCAACAACACCCTCATCAAGCAGCCGCCGGATTTTAAGGAAGTGGAACCGGACGTGCAATGGTCCAACGGCTATCAAGGGCGCAACCTGCGCTTCGGGGTGCGGGAACACGCCATGGGCGCCATGCTGAACGGTCTGGCCCTGCACCGGGGCTTTCTGCCGTACGGCGGCACCTTCCTCATCTTCAGCGACTACATGCGGCCCTCCATCCGCCTGGCCGCCCTGAGCAAACTGCACGTCATCTACATCTTCACCCACGACAGTATCGGCGTGGGCGAGGACGGGCCCACCCACCAGCCTGTGGAGCAGTTGGTGGGCCTCAGGAGCATTCCCAGCCTCCTGGTCTTCCGGCCCGCGGACGCCAATGAGACCACGGCCGCCTGGCGCCTGGCCGTCACCCACCGGGGCGGCCCCGTGGCCCTGGTGTTGAGCCGCCAGGGCCTGCCCATCCTGGACCCGGCCCGCTACCCGCAGCTCCTGGCGGGCGTGGCGCGGGGCGGCTATGTCCTGGAAGAGGCGGCCGGCGGCGCTCCGGAGCTGGTCATGCTGGCCACCGGCTCGGAGGTGCACCTGGCCCGGGAGGCCCGGGAAATGCTGACCGCCGAAGGCCGCCGGGTCCGGGTGGTGAGCCTCCCCTGCTGGCATCTCTTCCAGACCCAGCCCGCCGCCTACCGGGACGAGGTGATTCCCCCGGGGACGCCGCTGCTGGCCGTGGAGGCCGGCTCCACCCTGGGCTGGAAACCTTACGTGGGCCCGGCCATGGAGGTGGTGGGCCTGGACCGCTTCGGGCTGTCCGCCCCCGGGCCGGTGGCCATGCAGGAGCTGGGCTTCACCGCGGCCAACGTCTGCCGGCGGGCGAAAAAGCTGCTGGCCGGGATCTGAAGCCGGGGGCGTCTGCAACGGTCAGATCGCCCGCTTCGCCCCTCCCACTCCGGGGCAGGCACTGCCAAACTCGGTGGGGGTCCGGTCCGGGGCAAAACTTTGGAGGCGCAATGCCGCCGTCACATCCGGAACGTCGGGTTTGCGCCGGGTGTGCCGCCGTGAAATGCCTTTCACGGGGGTGTCGCCTCTGTTGAGGCCGGAGGTCCAGGCAACCTGTCCCGAGGACCCTGAAGGAGAAAAATCCATGAGAAACCGGCTCGTACTTTTGTATTTCGGTCTGGCAGCGCTTCTTTTCCCCCACCCGGCCCCGGCCGCAACCATCGAACCCGGCGGCGTAAGCTGGACTTTTTACGTCGGGGCTCCGGTCTTTTCCTCCCCGGCCCTGGGGGCGGACGGCACCATTTATGTGGGGTCCGGTTACGGCAGTCTTTACGCCGTCAATCCCGACGGCTCCCTGAAGTGGCCCCTCTTCATCGACCATATGTACCTGGAGTCTTCTCCCGCCGTCGCCCCGGACGGCACCATCTACATCGCCTCCCAGGGGGACCATTATTCTCCGGGCAGTCTCCACGCGGTGCACCCGGGCGGCACCCAGAAGTGGGCTTACCCCATCGGGAACTGGTCCACGTCCTCGCCGGCCCTGGGGGCGGACGGCACCGTCTATGTGGGGTCGAGTTACGGGGTGCTTTTTGCTGTGAACCCGGACGGCACCCTCAAGTGGGAATTCGAAACCGGTTATGAAGAACTGCGGTCCTCCCCCGCCGTGGGCCGGGACGGCACCGTCTATGTGACCTCCTTCAGCGGCGAGGGCGGGGAAGGATGCCTTCATGCGGTCAATCCCAACGGCTCTCTCAAATGGGAGTTCCCCGTCGCCGATATGATGTGGTCCTCTCCCGCGTTGGGACAGGACGGCGCCATCTACGTGGGTTGTCATGACGGCCATCTCTATGCGCTGAACCCCGACGGCTCCCTGAAGTGGGCCTGCCTCACCGGCGGGCCGGTGACTTCCTCCCCCGCCCTGGGCGCCGACGGCACGATCTACGTCGGGTCCGGGGACGGCAAGCTTTACGCCGTCAATCCCAACGGCACCGTCAAATGGGCCTTCCCGGTGCCGGAAGGATTCCAGGTGAACTCCTCCCCCGCCGTGGGGGCGGACGGCGCCATTTTGTTCTCGGCAGTCTTGTATGATGTAGAAGACATGTTGGGGCGGCTGTATGCCCTGAACCCGGACGGGACGGAGAAATGGTTCACCCAGACGGGTTACGCCTACAATATGTATTCCTCTCCGGTCATCGGCGCCGACGGCGCCGTCTATGTGGGGGCCGATGACGGCAACCTCTATGCCGTGGTCAGCGAGTCCCTGGGGCTGGCCCGCTCGCCCTGGCCCATGTTCCGCCAGAACGAGAAGCATTGGGGGAGGCTATTGCCTCTCCCCACGACGCATTTGCCGTTCCTGGGGCTTCTCTTGGACCACGCGGGGGATATCTTCAGATAGGTGACCCGTCCCCCTTGAATTTTAGGCCATCGGCAGGCTGCGGGGCTAGGGCGGCGGAGAATCGGCGGCCGAAAGTCCGACGCCCCCTGCCCTCAGGGTTGATGCCCTGCTTGGGGGTGGGCTTCAGGTGAGGGAGATCACCTTGTCGGCCAGGCGCATGTGGCTGACGATGTCCAGCATGTTGGTGGTTTCGCCCACCTGTTTGGCCTCCAGGAGTTGGAAATGGTTGAGGCAGGTGCCGCACACCAGGACCTGCACCCCGGCCGCTTCCAGCTCCTGGAGGCGGTCCAGCACGGGGGAGCCGGTCACCGCCAGACGGACGCCGGCATTGAGACAGACCAGGCACCACAACTCCTGTCCCAGTTCCTTCAGGGTTCCCAGGAAACTGGCCATGAGCTTTTCCCCCAAAGAGTCGTCGCCCCGGCCCAGACGGTCGGCGCCCACCAGCACCAGCACCTTGGGGGGCAGGGCGGCTGCCGCCCCCGGCGCCGGGGCCATGAGCTCGCAGGGACCGACGCCGGGGCGGACCCCGGTCACCACGAAGGTCCCCCCCTCTTCGGCCACCTGCACCTGATAGCCGCTGCGGCTCAGACAGCGGCTGACGTTCTCCCGGGCGGCGGGGTTGTCCACCAGCACGGTGATGCTCTCCAAACCGCCCTGGTCCACCATTTCCTTGGTTTTCAGAACCGGCCCGGGACAGGCCAGACCACGGCAGTCCAGATCTTTTCTCGTCATGGGAAACCTCCAGTAATATCAATAAGTCGGCCAGGTTGCCGCTATGTTGCTTAAGCTGCTCTCGGCAGGACGGCGGCGCCTGTACTGAACCGGAATGCCCGCAGCCTCTCACTCATCCCGCAGACGATAGCCCACTCCCGGTTCGGTGAGGAGGTAAGCGGGCCGGGTGGGGTTGTCCTCCAGCTTGCGCCGCAGGTTGAGGATGAAGATGCGCAGGTAGGGGTGCTGCTCGGTATAGGAGGGCCCCCACACCTCTTTGAGGAGCTGGCGGTGGGTCACCACCTTGCCCCGGTGGCGGACCAGCACCGACAGCAGCTTGTATTCGATGGGGGTCAGGTGGATTTCCTCGCCGCCCTTGAAGACCTGGCGTCGGTCCAGGTCCACCTTGAGGTTGCCGATGACCACCAGTTTGTCGTGCGGTGAGGGCCCGTTGAGGCGGGAGCGCCGGACCGCGGCCCGGATGCGGGCCAGCAGCTCCCCCACCCCGAAGGGTTTGGTGAGGTAGTCGTCGGCGCCGGCGTCCAGGTTGTCCACCTTGTCCCGTTCCTGCCCCCGGGCGGAGAGGATGATGATGGGCACTGCGGACCATTCCCGCAGGCGCTGAATCACTTCCGTGCCGTCCAGGTCCGGCAGTCCCAGGTCCAGGAGCACCAGATCGGGGACCCGGGAGGCCGCCAGGGCCAGGCCCTCCCGTCCCGTTTCCGCCTCCAGCAGTTGGAAGCCCTGGGTCACCAGGGTGGCCCGGAGAAACCGGCGGATATGGGCGTCGTCTTCAATCAGCAGAATTTGCAGGCTCATCTTGGTCGGCCCCTTCCATGTCGGCATGGGGGTGGTCCACCGGCGGCGGGGCTTCCCCCAGGGGGAGGGTGAAAACGAAGACGGCGCCGCCGCCGGGCCGGTTGGCGGCCCAGATGCGCCCGTCGTGGGCTTCGATGATGCCCCGGCAGATGGCCAGCCCCAGGCCGGCGCCCCGGGAGCGGCCCGGAGCCACCTGATAAAATTTTTCAAAAATAAGGTGCTCCTGTCCGGGAGGCAGCCCCGGGCCGGCGTCGGTCACCTCCACCAGCAGGTCCCCCCCGGTGGGGCGGGCGAAGATGTGCAACGGCGTGCCGGGCGGCGTGTATTTGGCGGCGTTTTCCAGGAGGTTGAGGAAAACCCGCTCCATCAGCGAGGTGTCCATCTGCACCAGGGGGGTGTCGGGGGGCAGGGTGACGGTGACGGGGTGCTCCTTGAGCTGGTTCTCCAGTTGCGTCAGGGCCGTGCCGATGACCTCCTCCAGGGCGTTCCATTCCCGCTGCAGGGTGATCTGGCCGGCCTGGAGGCGGCTCATTTCCAGCAGGTTGGCCACCAGGTGCTCCAGGCGGCAGGCTTCCTCGTACATGGTCTGGGCCAGCTCCCGCCGGGTGGCCGGGTCCAGACCCTGTTCCTCTTCCGCCAGGATGCTGGCCGACCCGGCGAT
>VGSQ01000105.1 GCA_016874975.1 Deltaproteobacteria bacterium | reverse complement strand
TCGAAGACCCGGGGGTTGAGATAATCCCCCCCGGGGTTGATCCCCCGGCAATACGGAGAGGAATGCAGGTTCAGGTTGATGCGGCCGGCGTTGAAAATCTTCACCGCCTCGGCTTCCGGAACCCGGACCCCGCCGTCCTGGACCATCGGCCCCAGGGGCGACCGGAGGTCCCACTCCGAGCCCCAGATCTTCAAGTCGTAATCGAGCAAACCCTGGAAAAATTGCCGACGGTTGGCGTAGCCCGCCCCCACGAAGGACAGGGCCGAGCCATAGCGCCGACGTTCCTCCGGGGTCAGCTCCAGCGGCCGATAGATAGCAGGGTCCGCCGCCAGGGGCAGGAAGGCGTAATGTTTCACCCCCAGCCCTGCCAACTCTCCAAAAAACGGCTCCCGCTGCAAGACGAAAAAGACGTCCACCTCCGGGGCCAGGTCCCGCCAGTAGGGGAACACCTGGAAATCCTCCACGAACCAGTAGGCGATGAGAGGCACCTGCTGTTTGAGACGACGCAACAACGGCGGCGTCACCGGGGCCTGGGCCAGAAACCAGAGGAGGTCCGGCCGAAAACCTCGCACCCGCTCCTCCAGCACCCGGGCCAGGAAGCCCATGAAGTGGCCTTCCAGCCTGAGGCCGGCGTCGCCGCCGGCAAACATCTCCCGGAGGCTCTGGTAGCCGGGATGATAGGGGGCGTAATCCAGCAGTTCCGTCTCATGCCCCAGACCTCTCAAGGCCCGGTGGACCGCCCGGGCGATGGGCAGCGATCCACCGTGCAGCGGTCCCGCCACCAGCACCCTCAGCTTTCCATCCGGCTCCACCCCGGCCAGAAATGCCCCCAGGCGCTGATAGAGTGCGGGATGGAGGCGGCGGCTGGGAGGGTGGGCGAGCAGCCGCGCCTGTTTCGGCAAATCCCGGAAGGCCCGGCCCAGGCGAAGGCCGTTGCCCCGCAGCAGCGGCCGTAAATCCTGATGCTCCAGAGCCAGCCGGGCCACCGCGGGGGAGGGCTCCACCACGTACACCGGTCTCTGCCGCTGGATGACCGGGAGCAGGTGGTACCCCAGTCCCAGCCCGAAAACCACCACCGGCTCTTCGCCTTCCCAAACCTGGGACCGGGCCCAGGCTTCCCCCTCCCGGACGGGGTCATAAGCGGAATGGAGTTGCCGGCGGCCCACACCCAGCGTCAGCGGCCCCTTTCGGGAGGGGCTGAGCCGGTGGTCCGCCGGAATCTCGGTCCGCTCCAACAGCGCCGCCAGCGCCGGGGCCACCTGCCGTAAGATGGTGAGATTCTGCTCCCAAATGGTCATGTTCCGCTCCATCGGCTCCGTGGCGGTTATCGCGGGTACAGCCGCCTGTTGCCCCCTCCCCCACAGTAAACTTTGTAAAAGGTGACCCGATCTCTGATCCGAGTCGCTAAGCCCCGCCCGTCCCGGCCCTTTGCCGGTCAACGGCTTCCGGCCACTCGCCGCCCTCTCCCATGGCGCCGCGGCCCCGGCAAGCCTGCTCCAGGCAATTCCGCAGCGCGCCCGCGACCCTCTCCCACCGGCGCTGCTGCTCCTCTCCCCACCTGTCCCCCGCCTGGGCGGCCAGTTCCCATCGAAAGGCCCGCAGTGGACCGAGAGCCCCGGCCACCGTGTCGGGCATCCCCGGAGGGGCGACGCCCCGGTGGAGGGCCTCCAGGGCAATTCCCGCCATCTCCAGCTCTTCGCCCTGCAAGGCCGCCGTCGGCCCCGCGACATCGGGGTATCCCAGCAACCCGGCGCCGGCCCGGCGGTAGGCCTCCCCCATCACCTCCGTGAAGCGCGGTTCATCCCCCCCCAGCGATTCAAAGCGGTTGCCGAAGGCGTCCTGAGCGCTGCCGTAAAGGTGGACGTAAGGAGCCAGCCCCCCGGCAAACCGGCCGCCGTCCTCCAGGGCAAAGCGCGCCGCCCGGGCCGCCAGTTCAGGCGTCACCATCGTGGAGCAGCGGGGGGCGTCGCAGACCTCTGCCCCTTCCCGGCAGGGATGGCAGGGCGGCTCCGCCTGCAGCACCAAGTGGCCCGCCCCATAAGGTCCGGTCTCAAAGCAGCGGGCCGGACCGTGATAAAGCCCCAGAACCCGAACCCCCAGGGCCGCCGCCAGATGGAGCGTCCCCGTGTCGCCGCTCACCAGCAGGTCCGCTTCCCTGAGGCGTTCAGCCAGTTGCGGGAGGGTGGTCCTTCCCTGGAGGTTCTCCACCCTTTGTCTCAGCGCCGGGGGCAGGGATTGGCGGAGTCGCTCCCCCCAGGGCCGCTCCGCCCCCGTCCCCGTGAGGAAGAGCCTTGCCCCCGGGTCTGCCGCCAACAGCTCCGCAAGTTTGCCGAAACTGGCCAGAGGCCAGGTCCGCCCCCGGTGCCGGGTCCCCAACTGCAAGGCGACCACCGGCTCTCTGCCGCCATGCTGCATGGTGGGCGGGAGGGGTGGCGGCTCGCTCTCCGGTTCCACCACGAGGTGGCGGAAGACGTCGCTCAGGTGCACCCGGTTGCAGGCCCGGCCATGCACCAGACTGAAGATATAGCTCAGCCAGGGCTCCCGTCCCACTTCCCGGCCTCCCCGGAGAGGGCGGTACCCCCGAGCCTCCACCCCCAGCAGGTGGATCAGGAGCAGCGCCGGCCGGGCCAGATTGAGAACGTAAGCCCGGTCGTACCGGCGCTGCCGCAGGGCTTCCAGCGTCTTGCGCACGGCTTCGTAAGCCCCCGGCCAATCCCGTTCCGCCAGACCGGCAAGCGCAGGGAGATCCAACCCCAGGACCTCCGCCACCGCCGGTCCTTCCTGCATCAGGTCGGTCCAACGCCGGTCGCACAGCACCCCCACCCCGGCTCCGGGATGGAACCACCGGAGCCGCCTCAACAGGGGCCAACTCTGCACCAGGTCCCCCAGCCGCGCCAGTTGCATCACCAGGAACCTGGGCTCTTTCACGTCGCCCTCCGCAGGATTGCCACCATCTGCTGCAACCGGTGGACATAGGTATGCTCCGCCAGGATGCGGGCCCGGGCCCGGGCCGTGATGCGCCGGCGGAGTTCCTCGTGCTTCAGGTAAAAACGCACCAGGTCCGGAATCTCCCCGGGCTCCCGGTAGCAAACCATTTCCTCCCCCAGGTGAAAGAGCTCCGCGGCCTGCTCCCGAAAGTCGGTGAGCAGAAACCCCCCTGCCGCGGGCGCGTCGAACACCCGCTGGTTCACCGCGGCCTTCATCTGCAGACTGGTGGCGTTGAAGTTGAGGGACGCCCCGCCGTACAGCGCCGGCAACTCCTGGTAATAATTCACCTCGGGGCGGAGCCGGTGCGACCTGCCGACGATGTCCCTCCACCCCGGGTCCCCGTAGATCACCGGCCGGAAGCCGGCCAACTGCCGGACGCAGGCCGACCGGTAGCTCCGGGTGGCGCCGAACACCACGGCCGCCTCCAGGTCCACCCGGGCCGCCCGGTCCAATCCCCGGATGAGGGGGTCATCCTCCAGGCCCGCCGCCGCCAGCACCTCTGCCAGGCTGCGGTGCGGCTCCGTCAGATACTCCTGCCATAGACGCTTAAGGAGGGCGGCGAACTCCGGGGTCTGGGGCAGCCGCGCCACCTTCTTGTCCACGGGGCCCGTCATGGAGTTGCCCACAAAGGCCACCCGGCTGCGCCAGCGCCGCCTCGCTTCCTGGGGCTGGGGCCGGAAGACCTCCGGATCGGTGGCCAGCGGCAGAGGATGCACCTGATTGAAGCCCCTGGCCTTCACCTGGGGCACATAGGTGGGATCCCACACAAAAATAAAGGACAGGTCGCTCTTGGGGCCCTCATACAGGTCCAGGATGATGGCCGGACTGTCCACGTACCAAGACACCGAGGGAATGCGCAGCCGGTGCAGGGTATGCAGCAGCACCCCTTCCCGGTCGAAGCCCAGATGGTTGACGGTGAACACCAGGTCCGGGGAAAAATGCTTCACCCGGGCCAGGAGGCGCCGCAGGATCTCCTCCCCCTCCTCCCGGCGTTTATCAAAGAGGGCCGGTTCCACTTCGTGCCCCAGGCGCCTAAGTCCCCGCACCACTTCCGGCACCAGGAAATAGTCGGGATTCACCACCAGAATCTTGAGGCGGTCTTTCCCCAGTTTGGGGGCGGACCGTCTTCCCGCAGCCACTGTCGTCAGCCCGCGGAGCACTGCCTCATAAAAGCCGTTTCGGGCTCGCAAGGAGGGCGGATGTCCCCAGAAACACCAGCCGCCGCCGTTTCCCCGGTCCTCCAGGCCCTTCAGGTGGAGGATCACCGCCCGCGCCTCGGGCGCCACCACCAGCGCGGTTTCCGCCCGGTTGAGCAGAGGCGCCAGGTTGACCGCGCTCAGGGCTGCCTGCCACACCACCGGGTCCTGTTCCACCACCACCAGCGGCCTCTCCGGCGGCAGTCGCGCCAGCAGCGCCAGCAGGTGATACCCCAGGCCCAGACCCAACACCACCAGGGGCCGGGGGTCATCCTCGCTCACCTGCCGGGCCAGGGTCTCCGCTTCCCGCTCGGGGTCGGCGGGGCTGTGCAGGGTCACCGGACGCCCCTTTTCCCCCCTCACCCGGAGGGACGGCCGCGGCCCGGGGAGCAGCGTCACCCCCCGGAGCAGAGGAGGAGCCTCCGGCAGCGGCGGCAGCAAATCCCGACCGCCCTCACGCCCCCGCAACAGGGCCAGGTTTTTGTGCCACCAGCTCATGGCCACCGGTTCCGAGCCTCCTGGTCCGTCCCCTGGTTTACTTCTGGCGCAGCCGGCGGCAGAGGTCCACGGCCCGCCGTGCCTCGGCCGCATCGCTCCTGCCCCGGGCCAGGGCCGCGGTCTCCAGCCACACCGCCGCCTCCCGGGGATACCGCGCCTGGGCCAGGCGCAGCATCTGCTCCGCCGCGGCCAGGTCTCCCTGCCGCCGCAGAGCCTGGGCCCGGGTCAACAGCGCCGTCAGCCGCAGCTTCTCTTCCGGCAAGTCCAGAAACAGGTGGCCGGCCCCCCTTTCCAGAAAACGCGCCAGACTTTCCCCGGCTTCCTTAAATTCGCGGCTGCGGAAGTGGTTCAGGCCCAGGTGGTACCAGACCAACCCGTAATCCGGGCAATCCCCCGCCAGCCGCTCCAGGTCCAGCCGGGCGGCCCCCAATCCCAGCAGGCGGTCCCGGCACAGGGCCGCCAACAGCCGGGCGTGGCGGTAGATCTCCCGGTTTTCCCGGGCCGCCGGCCCCGCCGCCGCCATCTCCATGTGCTTCAGGGCCTGTGCCGGTTCTCCCGTCTGGTAATACTGCCGCCCCAATTGATAGTGCACATAGAAATCTTCGGGCCGTTCCGCCAATTCCTTGAGCAGCAGCGTCAGATTGCGCCGCGCCTTGTCCCGCCGCCGCCTGGGGTCCGCATAGCCCCAATGGTAAATGCGCACCCGGGTCACTTCCTGGGCCAGCCCCGGGGGGTGGCAGAGCTGCTCATGCACCCGATACCGGAAAAAAATGTCCGGCCGCCGGGGAAAGAGCCGTTTTTGCAGGAGCCGCCCGCCGCCGGGCTCCACGATCTCGGTGGCCCAGAGGACCGCGTCCCCCGGCCGCTGCACCAGGGGCAGCAGCATGGCCGCGTCCTCCGGGGGGACCCGGTTGTCCGCGTCCAGCCACATGAGCCAGTCACTGCGGGCCTGCTCCAGGGAATAATTTCGGGCCAGGCTGAAATCTTCCTGCCAGGGGATCACAAAAACCCGCGCCCCCAGGCTCGCCGCGAGCTCCGGCGTGCCGTCCCGGGAGCCCGTGTCCACCACCACCGCCTCGCTCACGTAGGGCAGGAGGGTCGCCAGGCTGCGCGCCAGGTTGGGGCGCTCGTCCCGGACGATCATGCACAGACTCAGGGTGCGCACGGCTCCTCCCCCAACCCCACCAGGAACAGGTTCCGGGGGGACAGGGGCCGCCCCCGCCGGAAGAGCACCGCCGCCACCCAGCCGGCCGGCGCCGACGCCCGCCGGAAGGCGAACCAGTCCACCCCGTGGGATTCCAGGTAGGGCAGCAGCGGCGGCAGCATCGCCGGCGGCCCGTCCTCCACCACCAGAATCCAGTCCCCCCGGGTCTCCTGCTCCAGGGCCTCCCGCCAGGGAACGCTCGCCAGGAGGCCCCCGGGCCGGGGCATCACCTTGGCCTCCAGCGGCGGCGGCGCCAGGGACAAACCCGGCCCCACTGTCGCCGGGCCGCCGTGGTCCCGGAGCCGCACCAGGCTGTAGTGCGGGGAGGCCTTGCGGTCCTTGCCGGCCAGATGCCGGGCGAACAGTTCCTCCCATTCCCCGGCGACGGCGCTCCAAGCATGGCGCTGCCGCACGTGGGCCAGGGCCCGGGCCGCGTCCCGCCGATACCGGTCACCGTCCGTAAGATAATCCAGCACCCGCTCCACGAAGGCCTCCTGATAGGACGGCAGGGCCGGCCGTCCCCCGATCAGGTAGTCCGCCACCCCCACCGTCTCGGGCAGGGCGAAATCATGGGTGGTGATGATGGGCGTGCCCACCGCCTGAGCCTCCAGGGCGACGATGCAACTGATCTCCGGAAAGGTGCAGGGGTAGACCGCCACCGCCGCTTCGGCCAGATGGCGATAATACTCCCGTTTGCCCAGGCTGCCCAGCGCCGTCAGGCGTGGAGCCTGGGCCACCAGCGCCGGAAGGTGGTCGTGCCCGGGCATGTCCGGGGCCTGGTAGCCGCACAGGCACAGCTCCAGGTCCGGCCGCCGGGCCAGCAGGCGGGGCCAGATCTGCTCCAGCAGCACTTCCAGGCCCCGCTCCGGCCGGGAGGCATAGATGAGGCGCCGCCGATTCTTGAGTGCGCCCCGCCGGGCCGTCTCCGTCAGGTCCAGGTCCACGCCGTTGCGGGTGCGCACCAGACGAGGAGCCAGGTCCGGCAGTTGGGCCAGAAATTCCGCTTCGTGATAGGCGCTCAACGTGAAAATGATCTCGGCCCGAAAGGTCATCTGCCGATATTGCTCCGGCTGGAGGAGGTTGTCGTGGTTCCACATCACCGCCAGCCGGCAGCGTAGGGGCAGCAGGAACACCTGGGGCGTGCGGCTGGCAATGAAGACGTCGAAGCGCCGCCCCGCCGCCGCCCCCGGGAATTCTGCAATGGGACGATACCTCACCCCCTCGTAGATTCCCGGGCGCCGGGTCCGGCAAAAGACCTCCACCGCATGGCCCCGGGCCGCCAGCTCCCGGGCCATGAAGCAGACCGCCGACTCGCTCCCCCCCAGACCGGTCTCATAGAGGGTGGCCCCGTCGAAGGTCAGCCCCTCGGTGTAGATGACTATCGTCCAGGGCGCTACGGAACTTGACATGTCCACTCCCGCGGCAGCAGGGGGATCAGGGCCTTCAGAGCCTGGGGGCCCAGATGCGCCCGACGAAGCACTCCCAGGAGGTCCCGATGGGGCTCCATGACCTGGGCCAGCAGAAGGTTTTGCAGTCCCTCCACCGGCTGAAAGCCCTTGACCTGGGCCTCCCCCAACAGCCAGCGGTATTCCGGCGACTGGGGCTCCAGCGCCACACAGCGGGACAGAAAGGAGGCCGCTTCGCAGGCGAATCCCCAGGACAGCAGCAGCCTTCCCAAGGCGGCCAGGGCCGGGAGGTGGTCCGGCTGCAGGGATAGGGCCTTCTGGTAGTATTCGGCCGCGGTGCTGAAAAACCACGCCTCCCCGGCCGGAGGCAACCCCACTTCCAGGGTCAGACCTCGCCCTTCATAAAAACGTCCCAGGGCGCTGAAAAAGGCGGCCCCCCGTTCGCCGCGACACACCCGCCCTTTCAACTCCCGTCCCAGGGGGGTCTCGGCCTGGCCTGCCTGCTCTATGGCTTCCAGGTACGCCAGCGCCGCCGCCTGGGGCCGGTGCAGCCCCGTCAGCACGTGACCCAGCTGAATAAACAGATGAAAGTCTCCGGGCGCCCACAGCAGGGCCTCCTCCAGGGCCTCGTGGGCCGCCACCAGGTCCTGCCGCATCAGGCACACCTGGGCCCGGAGGTGATGCGCCGGGGCTTGACGAGGCTCCCGTCTCAGGGCCTCCTCCAGGTGGTACCAGGCCCGCCTCAGCCCCAGCCGCACCGGATAGAGCCCCTTGCGGCACAACATCACCAGGGACTGGGCCAGATGCAGATGGTCAACCTCGGCGAAGCCCCATTCCCTTTCCCCCAGAAGCTGCAACAACTGCTGCGCCCGGGCCACCACCTGGTGCTCCCGCCGCACCCGGGCCTGGCCCCGGGCCGCCAGGGCCTCTCGCGCCGCGGTCTGCTCCAGGTAATGGGCCGCCTTTTCCACCAGATCGTCGGATCCATAGGTGATCAGTTCCTCTCCCGCCCGGAAAAGCCCCTGGAGGTTCTCCCCCACCTCTTCCGTCAACAGGCAGGCCCCCGCCGCCAACGCCTCAAACACCCTGAGGTTGACCTCCTGGTGGATGGCTTCGTTCACCACCAGCCGCGCCTGACTATAGAGCCTCCCCATCTCCCAGGGGGACACCTCCGTCTCCGGCCGCTCCCCCCGCGCCACCAGAGAAAACCGGCGCCTCAAGGCATGCAGAATGACCCGCCGCTTGGCCCGGAAATGGGGATGGCTGCGCCCCACAAAGGCGATATCATGCACCCGCGGCAGCCCGTGGTCATAGACCTGGCGCAAATCCACCGCCCAGGGCAGCCAGAAGGCCGGCCGCCCTGCGGTCCGGAAGGCCGCCAGCGCACTTTTCTGGGTGGTCAGCACCAGGTCGAAGGCCGTGGCCGCCCCCTGCTGCCACAGAAGATTGAGATGCGGGTCCAGGGCGTAAAAGACCCGGGGGGCCCGGAGCTTCTCCAGCCCCAGCGGCAGCCGCCGGGGCCCCAGGGACTCCGCCACCAGCACCAGGTCCGGCCGGTCCGCCGCCGGCAGGGCCGCCCATACCTCGGCCAGGTCCATTTCCACCGCCTCCGGCGGCGTCAAGGACTCTGCCTGCACCACCCGGTGCCCCAGCCATTCCAGGGCCGCAGCCAGGAAAAATGGTCCGCTTACCAGGAAATTCATAATCTCAAATGACGCCCTCCCTACTTGGCGCGGAAGCCCAGGGCTTTTTTTCCCTCTTACCACCGCCAGCCGCAAAGCGCAGCTCCCCTCCCGGGACCGCTGACTACCCCCCAAGCAAAAACGATGCCCAAGGGCCTCGTCATTTAAGATAATGTTTTTCCATAACTATTCAGGCAAACGCCACCCATTCCCCCCTTCCCCCGGCAAGAATTGCCCGGAAGAAGGGCGGGGTTTGCGTGATGCCAGTGGCAGTCGTAAGGGCAATCTTTGGTGGCCCCAGGCTGGTTACCGTGGTAAACATCATTTGGCAGCGTTCAGCCCTGGCCGGCGACGGTTGGAAAGCCTGCGGCGCCTTCGGACTGAAATGTCGAGGCGCGGAAAAATCGTGGCAGAAACCTCCACCTCAAGGAGCGCTGATGACCCCCCACGACGCTTACCGACATCTCGTCTCCCACAGCCGCGAAACGGCCTACCTCAAATCCATCCGCCGCCTCCTGGCCTGGGACCAGCGCACCCATCTTCCCAGGCGCGGCCATGCGCACCGGGCCGGGCAGTTGGCCTTCCTGGCCGGGCTGATTCACGCCCGCCTGACGGACCCCCGCCTGCCGGAATGGCTGGAGCGGGCCGCCGACGCCGACGCTCCCGCCGCACCGGATGAGGCTCAGGCCGTCAATCTCCGGGAATGGCGGAGAGAATATCACCGGGCCTCCCGGGTCCCCCAGGACCTGGTCGTCGCTCTGGCCCAGGCCGCGGCCGAAGGTGAATCGGCCTGGGGGCGCGCCCGTCCGGCCAATGACTGGGCCGCCTTCCGTCCCTACCTGGAGAACCTGGTCTCCCTGAAACGGCAGGAGGCCCAGGCCCTGGACCTGGGGGATGAACCTTACGACGCCCTCCTGGACGGGTATGAACCCGATGAGACGGCGGCGGCCTTGCAGCCTCTCTTGGCCCGCCTCCGGGAGGCCCTGGCGCCGTTGCTCCGGGCCATCGGCGAGGCCCCCCGCCGTCCCGATCCGGGCCTGCTGCGCCGCCACTTCCCCCGGCCGGCTCAGGAGGAGTTGGCCCGCCTCGCCGCCCAACAACTGGGGTACGACCTGGCCGCCGGGCGTCTGGACCCCGCCGCCCACCCCTTCAGCACCGGCATCGGCCCCGGCGACGTGCGCATCACCACCCGCTATGACGAACATTATTTCCCCACTTCCTTCTTCGGCACGCTCCATGAAACCGGCCACGCCCTTTACGACCAGGGGCTTCCCCCCCACCACTGGGGCACCCCCAGGGGCGAAGCCGTTTCTCTGGGCATACATGAATCCCAGTCCCGGCTCTGGGAGAATTTAGTGGGCCGCTCCCTGAGCTTCTGGCGATTCTTTTACCCTCTGGCCCGACGCGCCTGCCCCGCCCTGGGCGAGGCGACGCTGCCTGATTTTCACCTGGCCGTCAATGACGTCCGCCCCAGCCTCATCCGCACCGAGGCCGACGAAGTAACCTACAACCTGCACATCATTTTCCGCTTCGACCTGGAGCTGGCCCTCCTGCGGAACGACCTCAGGGTGGCCGATCTTCCCGGGGCCTGGAACGAGCGGATGGAAAAGGACCTGGGCCTCACACCCCCCGACCACGCGCACGGCGTCATGCAGGACGTCCACTGGTCCGCCGGGCACTTCGGCTATTTTCCCACCTACACCCTGGGCAACCTCTACGCCGCCCAGCTTTTTCACCAGGCCCGGCTGGAAGTGGGCCCCTGGGAGGAGCACTTCGCCGCCGGCGACTTTTCCGGCCTGCTTGACTGGCTGCGGCGGCGCATCCATCATCCGGGCAAAAGCTTCCGGCCCCGGGAGCTGATCGCCCGGGTGACCGGAAAGACTCTGGAGTCCGACGAGCTGGTGGCTTATCTCAAGGAGAAATTTGCAGAGCTCTACAACGTGAGAACGTGAGGCTCGGGGGGGGAAATCTCCGCGGCAAGGCGGCTACGCCCGGCCCTTCCCGAGGCAAAACCTTTTCAAGTTTTGGCGTTGGCCGACGGACCAGGCGCGACTGACTGGAAAAGTTTTTTGTGGGAGGGCGCGGTGCGCACCCTGACTGCTAGCCTTCCCTCAACCCCCGCTGCGCCGGGATCTGCTCCAGAAGCCGAAAGGGCGTGCGCACAGCCGCGAGGGGCTCCCCCACCTGGGTGATGCGGGAGGTCCGGATGGGCCCCAGACTCATCTCGGCCCGGGAAAGGTATCGTATCCGGTGGGGGTTGACGCCCATGATCCGGGCCGAGGTGGCGTCCACCGCGGGGAGGTTGCGGCCCATGATCAGCACCCCGGCGTGCTTGGGGTCGCCCATGATGGGGCCGTCCCCCTCCATCCCGATGATGCCGTCCACGATGGCGAAGTGCGGCCGCGCGGTGGCGGTGATATCCAGGATGCATTCGTCGATGCCGGCCCAGTGGAGCGGATTTTTGGGCCAGCCGTAGATGCTGCCGGGCATGAGGCCGAAGAGATTCTTCATGGACAAAGTGACCCCGGACCAGTGGTGTGTCTTAAGCTTGGCCAGGGAGACGATCCAGTCCGCTTCCTTGAGGCAGACCGGCAGGCTAAGGGTGGACAGGCGGGAGACCCCCCCGGCGTTGGCCGCGGTGAAGACATCCTCGTAATTCACATCAATAAAGGGAATGCGGTCCTCCCGCAGCACCTCCTGCAGGCCTGACTCCTCCAGGACCCGCAGGGTGTCGGTGATGTGCCCCGGCCCTTCGGCCACGGTGATCCGGGCCGCCCCCCAGGCCAGGAAGGCCTCCACCGCGCCCCGCACCACCAGGGGATGGGTGTTGATATGGTCCATCCCCCGGCTGGTTTCCACCAGATTGGGCTTGAGGAGCACCCGCTTGCCCCTGATTTCCGCGGGCGTCAGGCCCAGTTCCCGGAAGCCGGCGCGGATCACCCGGCTCAGATCGCGGCGGTACTCGGTAACCTTGGCGATAAAGGTCCGTTCGTCCCAGCTCCGGGCCTTGAATTCCTGCCAGAGGAAGGAGCCCCCCACCCCGAGGACGATCCCCCCGGCGCAGGCGAGGAGAAATTCGCGTCGTGTAAAGCTCATGGTTGCCAGCGCCTCATATGCTCCGGATAACCCGGGTCATCAGGCCGGCAG